>JANJTW010000031.1 GCA_024710925.1 Rhodocyclaceae bacterium
CGGCCGATGGCCGGCTTCAGCACGTGCGGCGCCAGTTCGCCCTGGCGCGGCAGGATTTCCTTGCCGATCACCTTGATGCCCTGCGCCTTGATCTCGGTTTCGAGCAGCGGCTCGACTTCCTCGACGACGACGCAGTGCTCGACCGTTGCCGCGAAGGCGCGGATCTTCTCGAACGGCGCCGGGTAGGAGAGGCCGAGCTTCAGCACCGGCGCATCCGGATAGGCTTCCTTGATATGCATGTAGGCCGGGCCGGAGGTGACGAAGCCGACGCGACGGTCGCTGCCGCTGTCCACGAAGTTCAGCGCCGAGACTTCGGCTTCGGCGCGCAGGTCGTCCTCACGCTGGAACATCAGCGGGATGCGCTTCTGCGCAGCGCCCGGCACCATCACCCAGCGCGCCGGTTCCTTCTTGAAGCCGGCGGCGACGTGCGGCACGCGCTCGCCGACGGTGACCAGGCCCTTGACGTGGCAGATGCGCGTCGTCATGCGCAGGATGACCACGGTCTGGAAGCGCTCGGAGAGTTCGAAGGCGAGCTTCGCCTGTTCGTAGGCTTCCTGCGAATCGGCCGGCTCAAGGATCGGCACGTGCGCGAAGCGGCCCCAGAAGCGCGAGTCCTGCTCGTTCTGCGAGGAGGAGAGACCGACGTCGTCGGCGACGGCGATGACCAGGCCGCCGGCGACGCCGGTCAGCGTCAGCGTCATCAGCGCATCGGAAGCGACGTTGAGGCCGACGTGCTTCATCGCGCAGAAGGCGCGCGAGCCGGCCATCGCGGCGCCGAAGGCGATTTCCAGCGAGGTCTTCTCGTTGACCGCCCACTCTGCGTAGAGGTCGGGGTAGGTGGAGATCACTTCCAGCATCTCGGTCGCCGGCGTGCCCGGATAGGCCGCCGCCACCTTCACGCCGGATTCCCACACGGCGCGCGAAACCGCCTCGTTGCCGGACATCAGAAGCCGGCTCTGCGCCGGCGCGGGCATCACTGCCGCCATGGAATCTCCTTGCTCGCAATATGGTTCAAAAACGAGCGACGAACATAGCGTTTCTGTAACACGTCCTCGTTGATACAGATCAATTGCCGGCCACCCTTGACACGGGCAAAGCGTTGACGCTATGTTTTTGCATCGCGAAAGTGCATTTCGCGATATGAAATTAAATGATGCGGCGCAACACCAACCTGGGCGGCACCGTATTAAGCTTGGCCGGTCGCGACCCGATCCTCGCGCCAGGCACCTGGGCGCCGCTGCCCACCCGGCAGTCGGCACAAGAACACTTCGCAAAACTGGAGACACCCATGGCAGCGCAAACCGAGAACCCCAACGCGGTCGACCTCGACCCGCAGGAAACCCAGGAATGGCGTGACGCACTGGCCGGCGTCGTCGACAAGGAAGGCGCCGAGCGCGCCCATTTCCTGATCGAGGACCTGATTGGCCAGGCGCGCGAACAGGGCATCGACATCCCCTACAGCGCCAACACCGAATACATCAACACCATCCCCGCCGACCGGCAGCCGAAATACCCCGGCAACCCGGATCTGGAACTGAAGATCCACAACTACATCCGCTGGAACGCCATGGCCATGGTCGTGCGCGCCAACAAGCACACCAACGTCGGCGGCCACATCGCCTCGTTCGCCTCCGCCGCCGCGCTCTACGACGTCGGCTTCTCGCACTTCTGGCACGCCCCGTCCGACAAGCACGACGGCGACCTGATCTTCTTCCAGGGGCACGCGGTGCCCGGCGTCTATGCGCGCGCCTTCATGCTCGGCCGGCTGACGCCGGAGCAGATGGAGAATTTCCGCCAGGAAGTCGACGGCAAGGGCATTTCGTCCTACCCGCACCCGTGGCTGATGCCGGACTTCTGGCAGTTCCCGACCGTCTCGATGGGCCTCGGCCCGATCCAGGCCATCTACAGGCGCGCTTCATGAAGTACCTCGCCAGCCGCGGCCTGATCGACGCCGCCAAGGCCGAACAGCGCAAGGTCTGGGCCTTCCTCGGCGACGGCGAGACCGACGAGGTCGAATCGCTCGGCGCCATCGGCATGGCCGGCCGCGAGCAGCTCGACAACCTGATCTTCGTCATCAACTGCAACCTGCAGCGTCTGGACGGCCCGGTGCGCGGCAACGGCAAGATCATCCAGGAACTGGAAGCCGAATTCCGCGGCGCCGGCTGGAACGTCGTCAAGCTGATCTGGGGCACCCACTGGGACGCCCTCTTCGCCCGCGACAAGAAGGGCATCCTGAAGAAGCGCATGATGGAATGCGTGGACGGCGAGTACCAGACCTTCAAGGCGAAGAACGGCGCCTACGTGCGCGAGCACTTCTTCAACACGCCGGAACTGAAGGAACTGGTCGCCGACTGGACCGACGACGAGATCTGGAACCTCAACCGCGGCGGCCACGACCTGTTCAAGATCTTCTCGGCCTACGACCGCGCGATCAAGCACAAGGGCCAGCCGACGCTGATCCTGGCGAAGACGATCAAGGGCTTCGGCATGGGCGACGCCGGCGAGGCGATGAACATCAGC
>JANJTW010000071.1 GCA_024710925.1 Rhodocyclaceae bacterium
TCCTCGATCTGCTGCGCGGTCGGCTGCTTCTTCGTCACCACCTTGAGGCCGGCGGCCTGGGCGGTGAAGTTGTCCGGCGTCTGCACCAGCAGGCCGCCGCCGACACGCTTCAGTTCCAGCGTGTTCAGCTGCTTGCCGAGCGGCACGACGAGCACGCGCAGGTTCTGCTTCGCGGCCAGCGCGGCCTGGGCTTCGGCGCTGAAGGCCGGGGCGATCAGCACTTCGACGAAGTGCTTGCGCTCGTTCATGGCGTTGACCACGTCGATGCCGACTTCGCCGTTGAAGGCGATGATGCCGCCGAAGGCCGAGGTCGAGTCGGTCTTGAAGGCCTTCTCGTAGGCGCCCAGCAGCTTGCCGTCGATGGCCACGCCGCACGGGTTGGCGTGCTTGATGATGACGCAGGCCGGGGTGTCGAAAGCTTTCACGCATTCCCACGCCGCATCGGCGTCGGCGATGTTGTTGTACGAGAGTTCCTTGCCCTGCAGCTGCGTGTAGGCGGCGATGCTGCCCGGCAGCGGCTGCGCGTCGCGGTAGAAGGCGGCGGACTGATGCGAGTTCTCGCCGTAGCGCAGGATCTCGGTGCGGTCGAAAGCCAGTTGCAGCTTGGCCGGGAAGATCGACGGGGTGGGGGCGGCTTCGGCCGGCTTGGCTTCGGCGCCGTCGTCGAGGCCGGTCAGCCAGTTGGCGATCATGCTGTCGTAGCGGGCGGTGTGCGTGAAGGCCTTCTTCGCCAGGTTGAAGCGGGTGGCCAGCTGCAGGCCGCCGTCGTTCGCCTTCATCTCGGCGAGCAGCGGCGCATAGTCGGTCGGGTCGGTGACGATGGCGACGCCGGCGTAGTTCTTGGCCGACGAGCGGACCATCGCCGGGCCGCCGATGTCGATGTTCTCGATCGCGTCTTCGAGCGTCACGCCGGCCTTGGCGATGGTGGCGGCGAACGGGTAGAGGTTCACGCAAACGAGGTCGATGGTCGGGATGCCGTGCTGCTCGATGGTCGCCATGTGCTCGGCGAGGTCGCGGCGGGCGAGGATGCCGCCGTGCACCTTCGGGTGCAGCGTCTTGACGCGGCCGTCGAGCATTTCCGGGAAACCGGTGTAGTCGCCGATCTCGGTGACGGCGAGGCCGGCATCGCGCAGCAGCTTGGCGGTGCCGCCGGTGGACAAGAGCTTGACGCCCTGGGCGGCGAGGCCCTGGGCGAATTCGAAGACGCCGGTCTTGTCGGAGACGGAGAGGAGGGCTTGGCGGATTTTCATGGCGCGGACCTGGTTCTTAAAGCAGTTGGTATTCGGTGAGTTTCTTCCTGAGCGTGTTGCGGTTGATGCCGAGCATCTCCGCCGCCAGCGTCTGGTTGCCGCCGGCCTGCTGCAGGACCACTTCGAGCATGGGCTTCTCGACGTTCTTCAGCACCATGTCGTAGATCGCGCTCGGCATCTCGCCGTCGAGGTCGCGAAAATATTTTTCCAGTGCGCCGGTGACGCACGTCGATATGTCGTTGTGACGGCCCATCGCGGCCTTCCCCTTTAATTTTGTTGTTTATTGCCGGCGGCGCTCAGGCGGCGAGCGCGTCGGGTGCTTCGTTGCTGCTCTCCGCATAGCGGAGGTGCTCGCCCTGTTCGGCGAGACTGAAAAAGAAATCGTTGACCGCCTGCCGTTGCAGTTCCAGCGTCGGCAGCTGGTTCATCGCGTGCCGGAAGGCGGCCGAGCCGACCAGTCCCCTGGTGTACCAGGCGATGTGTTTCCTGGCGACGCGCACGCCGGTGTCGATGCCGTAGAAGGCGTAGAGGTCTTCCAGATGGGCGCGCAGGATGGCGTGGATCTCGCCGACGCGCGCCGGCGGCAGGTGCTCGCCGGTCTTCAGGAAATGCTCGATCTCGCGGAACAGCCAGGGGCGGCCCTGCGCAGCGCGGCCGATCATCACCGCGTCGGCGCCGGTGTGGTCGAGCACCGCCTTCGCCTTCTCCGGCGAGCCGATGTCGCCGTTGGCGATGATCGGGATGCGCGCCGCGGCCTTCACCGCGCGGATCGTGTCGTATTCAGCCTGCCCGGTGTATTGCTGGCAGCGCGTGCGGCCGTGGATGGCCAGCGCGCGGATGCCGGCGTCTTCGGCGATCTTCAGGATGGCGAGGGCGTTCTTGTTGTGGCTGTCCCAGCCGGTGCGGATCTTCAGCGTCACCGGCGTGTCGGGAACGGCCTGGACGACGGCGTCGAGGATCTGCCTGACCAGCGGTTCGTCGCGCAACAGCGCCGAACCGGCCATCACGTTGCACACCTTCTTCGCCGGGCAGCCCATGTTGATGTCGATGATCTGCGCGCCGTTGGCGACGTTGTGGCGGGCCGCCTCGGCCATCATCTGCGGGTCGGCGCCGGCGATCTGCACCGAGATCGGCTCGACCTCGCCGGCGTGGTTGGCGCGGCGGATCGTCTTCGCGCTGCCGTAGAGCAGCGAATTGGACGTGACCATTTCGGATACCGCCAGCCCGGCGCCGAGCGTCTTGCACAGCTGGCGGAACGGCCGGTCAGTGACGCCCGCCATGGGCGCGACGAAGAGGTTGTTGCGGAGCGTGAAGCCGCAGAATTCCATGGCGGAAACGTGGGGTCGGTGGCTGGGAGAGGCGCGGATTGTACCGCAACTGTTGCCTAAAAAATAGTCAGCGGATGTGCCGGCAATGCGCCGTCGGTACAGATTTCCGCGTGGGTGCCGTAAATCGCTTAAGTGCTGGAATTTTCCGTAGTGACGACGAGGAGTGCGATGCAGAGCGACGAAGGCGAAGCGAGGATCGACACGGATGCCGCGGCTGCGCCGCCGGCGGCGAGCCGCTTCCGCTTGTCGCCGCGCACGATGGCGCTGGCGGCGGCAGGCCTTTTCCTGCTGGTCGCGTTTGCCGTCGGCGGTTGGGCGTTCCTGGCGCGGGGCGAGCGTCGGCAGGCGGAGCGCGCGCACGCCGAAGCGCAGGCCCGGGTGCAGGCCGAGAACGAGGCCGTTGCGAACTCTCCGGAAAACCTGAGCCAGCTGGAGGCGGCGCGCAAGGCGCACGAGGAAATCATGGCGGCCGATGCGCCGGCTGTCGCGACGCTTCCGGCTGCGACCGGCGCGCCCGAGGCGGGAGCCGGCAAAACCCCTGTGGCTGCCGCCGTCGCCGCCAGCACCGCGCCCGCGGCTCCCGCCGTAGCTGCCGGAAGTACTGCCCCGTCCGATGGGGGGCGGGCACCCGCCCCGGCATCGCCGCCGGCGGTCGCCGCGGCACCGCCGAAAGCGCCGTCTTCGACGCCGGCGCCGGCGGTCGCGCCGATCCGTGAAGGGCCGACGCCTTCGGTGGCGAACGATCCGCCGCTGTCCGCTGCCGGCGGTTGCACGTTGAGTGGCGGTGCGCCGGGGTTCGGCACGGCGCTTGGCCGCTGCCTGGAGGAATACAACCGGATCGAGCGCGAAACGCGGAAGGCCGCGCCGCGCCAGCGCTGAAGGATCAGCGTCGCTCGTAGCGCACGAAGGCGAAGGCGAGGCCGTCGGTGCTGACCTGCGCCTCGCGTCCGGCTTCCCGCCATTCGTCCGCGGAAAAGTCCGGGAACCAGGCGTCGCCGGTAAATTCCGCGTCGATCTCGGTCAGGTAGAGGCGCTGCGCGAGTGGCAGTGCCTGCCGGTAGAGTTCGGCGCCCCCGATCACGAACGCCTCCTCGACGTCGCCGGCCTGCGCCAGTGCGGCCGTCAGCGACGGGGCCGTTTCGCCGCCGTCGGCAACATAGGCGGCGTTGCGGCTGACGACGATGTTGCGCCGTCCCGGCAGCGGCCGGCCGAGCGATTCCCAGGTCTTGCGCCCCATGATCACCGGCTTGCCGAGGGTGGTCGCCTTGAAATGGCGGAGATCTTCGGGCAGGCGCCAGGGCAGCGCGTTGTCGCGGCCGATCAGGCGCCGGCGATCCATCGCGGCGATCAGCGAGAGGACGGTCATGCGTTTCTCCGGTGGCGGCGCAACCAGTCGATCAGGCCGGCGGTCGATGTGTCGGTGTCGACCGGAGTGGCGGTTGTGAGCGCCGGCAGCAGGCGGGCGGCGAGCTTCTTGCCGAGTTCGGCGCCCCACTGGTCGAAGGGGTTGATGCCCCAGATCGCCGCCTGCGCGCAGACCTTGTGCTCGTAGGCGGCGACCAGCTGGCCGAGGGTTTCCGGGGTCAGCCGCGGCAGCAGCAGCGTCGACGACGGCTGGTTGCCGGAGCAGGCGCGCAGCGGGGCGCCGTCGTCGCTGCCGAAGGCCAGCGCCTCGGCCTGCGCCAGGCAGTTGGCGAGCAGTCGGTCGTGATGGCCGGGCAGCGGCTGGTCGCTTTCGGCGAAGGCGATGAAGTCGCTCGGGATCAGCCAGTCGCCCTGGTGCAGCAGCTGGAAGTAGGCGTGCTGCGTATTGCTGCCGGCGCCGCCCCAGACCACCGGCGCGGTGTGCGCGCCGACCGGCGTGCCGTCCGGGCGCCGCGACTTGCCGTTCGACTCCATGTCGAGCTGCTGAAGGTACTCCGGCAGCCAGCGCAGCGACTGGCTGTACGGCGAAATCGACAGGTTCCAGGCGCCGAGGAAATCGATGTTCCAGAGGCCGATCAGCGCCATGAGCAGCGGCAGGTTGCGCTCGGCCGGCGCTTCGCGGAAGTGGCGGTCCATGCGCTCGGCGCCGGCGAGCATCCGCTCGAAGCCGTCCATGCCGATCGCCAGCGCCAGCGGGAGGCCGACCGGCGACCACAGCGAGAAGCGGCCGCCGACCCAGTCGCGGAATTCGAACAGCCGGTCGCCGGCGATGCCGAAACGCAAGGCTTCGCCGGCGTTCGCCGTGACCGCCGCGAACTGCCGTGCCATTGCTGCGTCGGCCGCGTCGCCGGCGGCGGCGAGCAGCCAGTCGCGGGCGCTCTTCGCGTTGGTCAGCGTCTCCGGCGTCGTGAAGGTCTTGCTGGTGACGATGAACAGCGTGCTGCGCGGGTCGAGTTCTTCCAGCACCGGCGCCAGATCGGCGGCGTCGAGGTTGGAAACGTAGCGGATGCGCAGCGACGGATGGGCGTAGGCGGCGAGCGCCGCGGTCGCCATGCGCGGGCCGAGGTCGGAGCCGCCGATGCCGATATTGACGACGGCGCGGATCGGCTCGCCGGAGTAGCCGCGCAGCGTGCCGCCGCGCACCGCGTCGCAGAAGGCGCGCATGCGCTCGCGGCCGGCACGGATGCCGGGCATCGCGTCCTCGCCGGACGGCAGCGGCCAGCGGGCGGCACCGCTACGCAGCGCGACGTGCAGTGCGGCGCGGTTTTCGCTGACGTTGACCGGCTCGCCGGCGAACATGCGTTCGATCCAGCCGGCGACGTCGGCCTGCCGCGCGAGTTCAGCGAGCAGGCGCAGCGTCTCGGCGTCGACGCGCTGCTTCGAGTAATCGAAGAGCAGGCCGTCCGTTTCCAGCGAGAAGCGCGCGAAGCGTTCCGGATCGTCGGCGAACAGCTGGCGCAGATGCTTGCCGCGCAAGGTTTCGGCGTGCCGGGCGAGGGCCTGCCAGGCAGGCGTGTCGACGATGCTCGGTTTCATCGGCTAGACGGCGACCGGCGCCGGGATGTGCGGGTGCGGGTCGTAGCCTTCGAGCGTGAAATCCTCGAAGCGGAAGGCGAACAGGTCCCGGACCTCGGGGTTCAGGCGCATCGTCGGCCGCGGCCGCGGAGTGCGTGTCAGCTGTAGCTTCGCCTGCTCCAGGTGGTTGCTGTAGAGGTGGGCGTCGCCGAGGGTGTGCACGAAATCGCCCGGGCGGTAGCCGCAGACCTGCGCCAGCATCAGCGTCAGCAGCGCGTAGGAGGCGATGTTGAACGGCACGCCGAGGAAGATGTCGGCGCTGCGCTGGTAGAGCTGGCAGGACAGCCGCCCGTCGGCGACGTAGAACTGGAACAGCGCGTGGCACGGCGGCAGCGCCATGTTGTCGACGTCGCCCGGATTCCACGCGCTGACCAGGTGGCGGCGCGAATCCGGGTTGTTCTTCAGGCTCTCAACCAGTTGCCGGATCTGGTCGATCTCGCGTCCGTCGGCGGTTTTCCAGTGTCGCCACTGGTGGCCGTACACCGGCCCGAGGTCGCCGTTCTCGTCGGCCCACTCGTCCCAGATGCGGACGCCGTTGTCCTGCAGGTACTTGATGTTGGTGTCGCCGGAAAGGAACCATAGCAGTTCGTGGATGATCGAGCGCAGGTGCAGCTTCTTCGTCGTCAGCAGCGGGAAGCCCTGTTCCAGGTCGAAGCGCATCTGCCAGCCGAACACCGAGCGGGTACCGGTGCCGGTGCGGTCGGTCTTCGGGGTGCCGTGCGTTAGCACGTGCTGCATCAGGTCGAGGTATGGCTGCATCGCTTGCGGAGGCTCCGGTTCGGCCGAGGGGCCATTCTAAATGATTATTTCGGTCGGATCGCCGACTTCGGGCGGAAGGCTTTGACCACCGTTTCGTCGGTGTCGACCCAGGGGGCGCCGATCAGCTCCAGGCAGTAGGGGACGGCAGCGAAGATGCCCGGCACCTTCGGCTGGCCGTCGGCGTCCTTCAGTCCTTCCAGCGTTTCCTGGATGGCCTTCGGCTGCCCCGGCAGGTTGAGGATCAGCGCCTGCCCGCGGATGACGCCGACCTGCCGCGACAGGATCGCGGTCGGCACGAAGGCGAGGCTGATCTGCCGCATCTGTTCGCCGAAGCCGGGCAGCACGCGGTCGGCGACGGCGAGCGTGGCCTCCGGCGTGACGTCGCGCGGCGCCGGGCCAGTGCCGCCGGTGGTCAGCACCAGGTGGCAGCCGGCGGTGTCGACCAGTTCGATCAGCGTGCGTTCGATGAGCGCCCGCTCGTCCGGGATCAGCCGCGTCTCCATGCGCCAGGGCGTGGCCAGCGCGCGGCCGAACCAGTCGCGCAGCGCCGGAATGCCCTTGTCCTCATAGACGCCCTGCGACGCGCGGTCGCTGATCGAGACGAGGCCGATGAGCAGTTCGTCAGTCATTTTCGGTCTCGTCCTCGGCGGTGCCGGCAGCGGCGTCCTTGCCCGCCTCCAGCGCCTTCAGTTCCTGGAAGATCGCCCGGTAGCTGCGCGGCGGCTTCTGCCCCTCCTGTTCCTTCAGCGCGCTGCGGCGTAGCGCGCGCAGGTGCTGCAGATCGGCGCCGGGGAAAGCGTCGGCGATCTCGGCGAGCGTCTTCTCGTCCTCCATCAGGCGCGTGCGCAGCCGCTCGATGCGGTGCATGCGCGCCACTTCGACCGCCGATTCGCCGCGCAGGTTGGCGAGTGCGGCGCGGATCGGCTCCGGCTCGATGTCGCGCATCAGCTTGCCGATGTATTGCAGCTGCCGCCGCTTGGCGCCGTGGGCGGTGATGCGTTGCGCGGCCTGCAGCGCGTCGCGCAGGTGTTCCGGGATGTCGATCCGCTTCAGGCCGTCGGCCGGCAGTTCGGCGAGTTCTTCGCCGAGCGCCTGCAGCGCATCCATCTGCTGTTTCTTGCGGGTTTTCGACAGGGGTTCGAGGTCGTCGGGGTGGGACATGGCGTGCTTCGGGGTCGGCAGGGGCGGGCTGCTATGATAGCGACTTTCCCGCCATTCCCGAACGTCAGGACCCTGCCGACCATGCCGCGTGCCGCCCAGCCTTCCCGTTTCAGCTACCGCTTCGAAAGCCTGCAGGAACTCGCCGCCGACGCGCTCGCCCATGCCCGCAAGCAGGGCGCCTCGGCCTGCGACGTCGATGTCTCGGAAGGCTTCGGGCAGTCGGTGACGGTACGCTGCGGTGAGGTCGAGACGATCGAGTACAACCGCGACAAGGGCGTCGGCGTCACCGTCTATCTCGGTCAGCGCAAGGGTTACGCCAGCACCTCCGACTTCTCCGCGGCGGCGCTGCGGGAAACGGTGGATGCTGCGCTGAGCATCGCCCGCTTCACCGCCGAAGACCCGTGCGCCGGTCTGGCCGAGAAGGAGCTGCTGGCGACGACGTTCCCCGACCTCGATCTCTACCATCCGTGGGAGCTGCCGGTCGAGGCGGCGATCGACCTCGCCCGGCGCTGCGAGGACGCCGCCTTCGCCGTCAGCCCGCAGGTCACCAATTCCGAGGGCGCCAGCGTGTCGACGCAGGAGGCGCAGTTCGTCGCCGCCAACAGCCTCGGCTTCATGGCCGGCTATCCCAGTTCGCGCCACTACGTCGCCTGTTCGGTGATCGCCGGCGAGGGCGACGCGATGCAGCGCGACGACTGGTATTCGACCGCCCGCAGCGGCTCCGCGCTGGCGGCGCCGGAGGCGATCGGCGACTACGCCGCGCGGCGGGCGCTGTCGCGGCTCGGCGCGAAGAAGATCCGCACCTGCAAGGTGCCGGTGCTGTTCGAGGCGCCGCTCGCGACGAGCCTGATCGGCAGCTTCGTGCACTCGGTCAGCGGCGGCGCCCTCTACCGCAAATCCAGCTTTCTGCTCGACAGCCTCGGCCAGCAGATCTTCCCGGCGCACGTCTCGATCAGCGAGCGCCCGCACCTGCCGCGCGGGCTCGCCTCCGCCGCCTTCGACAACGACGGCGTCGCCACCCGCGAGCGTGAGGTGGTCGCCGACGGCGTGCTGCAGGGCTACTTCCTCAGCGTCTATACCGCGCGCAAGCTCGGCCTCAAGACCACCGGCAACGCCGGTGGCTGCCACAACCTGATCGTCCGCCCCGGCGCCGACGACCTCGCCGGCCTGCTCCGGCGCATGGGGCGCGGCATCCTCGTCACCGAACTCCTCGGCCACGGCATCAACTACGTCACCGGCGACTACTCGCGCGGCGCCGCCGGCTACTGGGTCGACAACGGCGAGATCCAGCATCCGGTCGAGGAGATCACCATCGCCGGCAACCTGCGCGACATGTTCCGCAACCTCGTCGCCGTCGGCAACGACGTCGTCTGCCGCGGCTCCAAGCAGGTCGGTTCGCTGCTCGTCGACGGCCTGCAGGTCGCCGGCAACTGAACGCTCCTTCGAGGCCGCCGCATCGGCGGTCGCAGGCAAGGGGTTCACTTGCCGGGAAAAAGTTGTATGATGACCCGGTCGTCAGTCTGAGCGGGCAGTGCGGCAGGCTATCTGGTGCCGTCTCCCGGTCGCGGGAAATCCTGGATGCGGAATGCCGTTGCAATGTAGCACGGTGTGATTTTGTTGCCTGCGCCGCGCTTTCTGCCGGACGGACTCTGTTTGTTCAATCAACCCTGGAGGAGACAAATCCATGGAACGTCGTTCCTTTCTGAAAAAAGCCGGCGTCGGTCTTGCCGCCGGCGCTGCCACTGTTGCCGCCCCGGCAGTCCATGCGCAGCAGACCATCCGCTGGCGTCTGGCGTCGAGCTTCCCGAAGTCGCTCGACACGATGTACGGCGGTGCCGAGATGTTCGCCAAGAAGGTCAGCGAACTCTCCGGCGGCAAGTTCACGATTTCGGTGCACGCAGCCGGCGACCTGATGCCGGCCTTCGGCGTCGTTGACGGCGTGCAGCAGGGCACCGTCGAGTGCGCGCACACCGCGCCGTACTACTTCTTCGGCAAAGACGAGACCTTCGCCCTCGATTGCGCCATTCCGTTCGGCCTCAACTCGCGCCAGATGACGGCCTGGATGCACCACGGCAACGGCCTCAAGCTGATGCGCGAGTTCTACAAGAACTACAACATCGTCAACTTCCCGCTCGGCAACACCGGCGCCCAGATGGGCGGCTGGTACCGCAAGGAAATCAAGTCGCTGGCCGACCTCAAGGGCCTGAAGATGCGCATGGGCGGCTTCGGCGGCAAGGTCTTCGAACGCATCGGCGGCGTCCCGCAGAACATCCCGGCCGGCGAGATCTACCAGGCGCTGGAAAAGGGCACGATCGACGCGTCCGAATGGGTCGGCCCGTACGACGACCAGAAGCTCGGCTTCAACAAGGTCGCGCCGAACTACTACTACCCGGCCTGGTGGGAAGGCGGCACGCAGCTGTCCCTCTACATCAACAACAAGGCCTACGAGTCGCTGTCGCCCGAGTACAAGGCGATCATCGAGACGGCCGCGGCCTATGCCCACGTCGACATGCAGGCCGAGTACGACGTGAAGAACCCGGCGGCGCTGAAGCAGCTGGTTTCCTCCGGCGCCAAGCTGCACCGCATGCCGAAGGACATCATGGATGCCGCCTTCAAGGAATCGATGGCGCTTTACGGCGAACTGTCGGCGAAGAACCCGAACTGGAAGAAGGTCTACGAGGACTTCACCAAGTTCCGCGCCGACCAGAACCTGTGGTTCCGCTTCTCCGAAATGGGCTACGACAGCTTCATGCAATCCCAGAAGCTGTAAATCTCCCGCTTCCGCAGTCTCCGAACGGCCCTGCCTCCCGACCGAGGCGGGGCCGTTTTCTTTGCGCTTCCGCCCGTGTCGCCGCGTCTGTCGTCGTCCCGGCGCGCGCTTGCCGCCCTTGCCGTTCAGCCGTCGGCGTCCGTGAGCCTGGCCGGCAAACGGGAGTCTTGCCTGCCTACGACAATGTTGTATGATGACCCGGTTTCCCGCTAAAAGTAGATGGGGTGGCAATGCGACCGACCCCCGGCCGTCCGGAAACGAAACCGCTCTTTAGTTGCAGTTTTTCATATGGTGAAAATCGTTTCTATGCCGTAAATCTGGCTAGAATCGACCCGCTGTTTGTTTGATCAACTCTGGAGGAGACAAAACCATGGAACGTCGTTCCTTTCTGAAAAAAGCCGGCGTCGGCCTTGCCGCCGGCGCAGCCACCGTTGCCGCGCCGGCAGTGCATGCGCAGCAGACCATCCGCTGGCGCCTGGCGTCGAGCTTCCCGAAGTCGCTCGACACCATCTACGGCGGTGCCGAGGTCTTTGCCAAGACGGTCAGCGAGATGACCGGCGGCAAGTTCACCATCAGCGTCCATGCCGGCGGTGAGCTGATGCCCCCGTTCGGCGTCGTTGACGGCGTGCAGCAGGGCACCGTCGAGTGTGCGCACACCGCGCCGTACTACTTCTTCGGCAAGGACGAGACCTTCGCTCTCGACTGCGCCATTCCGTTTGGCCTCAACTCCCGGCAGATGACGGCGTGGATGTACGACGGCAACGGCCTCAGCCTGATGCGCGAGTTCTACAAGAACTACAACATCGTTAACTTCCCGCTCGGCAACACCGGCGCCCAGATGGGCGGCTGGTACCGCAAGGAGCTCAAGTCGCTGGCCGACCTCAAGGGCCTGAAGATGCGCATCGGCGGCTTTGGCGGCAAGGTGCTCGAACGGATCGGCGGCGTGCCGCAGAACATCCCCGGTGGCGAGATCTACCAGGCGCTGGAAAAGGGTACGATCGACGCTACCGAATGGATCGGCCCGTACGACGACCTGAAGCTCGGCTTCAACAAGGTCGCGCCGAACTACTACTACCCGGCCTGGTGGGAAGGCGGCCCGCAGCTGGTGCTGTACGTCAACAGCAAGGCCTACGAGTCGCTGTCGGCCGAATACAAGGCGATCCTCGCCGCCGCCGCCGGTCACGCCCACATCGTCATGCAGTCGATGTACGACGCGCGCAACCCGGGGGCGCTGAAGCAGCTGGTGGCTGCCGGCACCAAGCTGCACCGGATGCCGAAGGACATCATGGACGCAGCCTTCCGCGAGGCGATGGCGCTCTATGCCGACCTGTCGCAGAAGAACCCGAACTGGAAGAAGGTCTATGCGGACTACGCGAAGTTCCGCGCCGACCAGAACCTGTGGTTCCGCTTCGCCGAGTCCGGCTTCGACAGCTACATGCAGGCGCAGAAGCTCTGACGGCGTCCGCCGCCGCCGCAAACCGCAGCTCACGGGCTGCGGTTTTTTTTCGCCCGGCGCGTTGCCCGAACGAAAACTGCGTACCGGCTTCAAACACCCGGGGCGGGACGTCGGCGTTGTCGCCGTGCGACAATTTCGGCGGCGCAGGCATGTGCCGCGGACGAGATGCAGGCGTCCGCCACCGCGGCCGCCGACACCGCCGGCGACCCGTCATCCGATCAACCACAGAGGAACAAAAAATCATGGAACGTCGGTCCTTCCTGAAAACAGCCGGCGTCGGCCTCGCCGCCGGCGCCGCTACCGTCGCCGCGCCGGCGGTGCACGCACAGCCGGCCATCCGCTGGCGCATGGCGTCGAGCTTCCCGAAGTCGCTCGATACCATCTACGGCACCTCCGAAATCTTCGCCAAGCTGGTCGGCGAGATGACCAGCGGCAAGTTCACCATCACGGTCCATGCCGGCGGCGAACTGATGCCCCCGTTCGGCGTCGTCGACGGCGTGCAGCAGGGTACCGTCGAGTGCGCGCATACGGCGCCGTACTACTTCTATGGCAAGGACGAGACCTTCTCGCTCGACTGCGCGATACCGTTCGGCCTGAACTCGCGCCAGATGTCGGCGTGGATGTACGACGGCAACGGCCTCAAGCTGATGCGCGAGTTCTACCGGAACTACAACATTGTCAATTTCCCGCTGGGCAACACCGGCGCGCAGATGGGCGGCTGGTACCGCAAGGAAATCAAGTCGCTGGCCGACCTCAAGGGCCTGAAGATGCGCATCTCCAACCTCGCCGGCGCCGTGGTTTCGAAATTGGGCGTCGTGCCGCAGACGATCGCCGGCGGCGAGGTCTATATGGCGCTGGAGAAGGGGGCGATCGACGCCACCGAGTGGGTCGGCCCGTACGACGACCTCAAGCTCGGCTTCAACAAGGTCGCGCCGAACTACTACTACCCGGCCTGGTGGGAAGGCGGCCCGCAGCTGTCGCTGTACGTGAACAGCAAGGCCTACGAGGCACTGTCGGCCGAATACAAGGCGATCCTCGCCGCCGCCGCGAGCCATGCGCACATCGCCATGCAGGCCATGTACGACGGGCGCAACCCGGGCGCGCTGAAGCAGCTGGTGGCTGCCGGCACCAAACTGCACCGGATGCCGAAGGACATCATGGACGCGGCCTTCCGCGAGGCGATGGCGCTCTATGCCGACCTGTCGCAGAAGAACCCGAACTGGAAGAAAATCTATGCGGACTACGCCAAGTTCCGTTCGGACCAGAACCTGTGGTTCCGCTTCGCCGAGTCCGGCTTCGACAGCTACATGCAGGCGCAGAAGCTCTGACGGCGTCCGCCGCCGCCGCAAACCGCAGCCCACGGGCTGCGGTTTTTTTTTGCGGCATCGGCCGCTGCCGGGCAAAAAAAGACCCGCAGCCTGTGCGGGTCCCGGAGAGGCGGCGCCGGCACGTCGTGCCGGCCGCGTTCCTAGTTCTTCTGCAGCGATTTGAGCACGTCGGCCGTCGGGTCGTCCTTGGCCGCCGGTTCGCTCGCCGGCGCGGGGGCCGGGACGGCCGGCTCGGCCGGTGCGTCGGCCGGCGCGGCCGGCGTGTCGGTGGCCGGCGCGCCCCAGCTGCCTGCGCCTTCGTTGCTGGCGCCGCCCCAGCCGCCGGTGTCGGCTTCCAGCTTGATCGAATCGAGATCGACGGCGGTCGCCTGTTCCAGCTTGCCGGTGACCAGGCTCGGATAGGCGATGACCACGACCACCATGATCAGCTGGATGATGATGAAGGCGATCGCGCCCTGGTAGATCTGGCCGGTGCTGACCGCCTCGATGCGCTTGCCGGTGACGCGGTCGTCGTAGCTGTTGCGCGGGGCGACGCTGCGCAGGTAGAACAGCGCGAAACCGAACGGCGGCGTCAGGAACGAGGTCTGCAGGTTCATCGCGATGATGACGCCGAACCAGATCAGGTTGATGTCCATCTTCTCGGCGACCGGCGCCAGCAGCGGGATGACGATGAAGGCGATCTCGAAGAAGTCGATGAACATGCCGAGGACGAAGACCAGCACGTTGACCACGATCAGGAAGCCGAGCTGGCCGCCCGGCAGCTTGTCGAACAGGTGCTCGACGAAGAAGTGGCCGTCGGCGGCGTTGAAGGTGAAGCTGAACACCGTCGAGCCGATCAGGATGAAGAGCACGAAGCAGGAGAGCTTGGTCGTGTTCTCGACCGCCTGGCG
>JANJTW010000084.1 GCA_024710925.1 Rhodocyclaceae bacterium
TCGCTACGCGCTACCTGGCTCATTATCTCGGCTGGTTCCGCGCCCTCGACCGGTCCGCCGACCCTGCCTCGAATCCCGCACTGTTTCTGATCTTGGCTATCCAAGCTTGAGCAATCATCAGCCGATGCGAACAGAGCCAAAGAAAAACCCGCCGACAGCGGGTTTCCGGTTCCGGTGAAACTCCGGCAACGACCGGTTATTGCTCGGGAAACCCCTCAAGCAGCCGATCGACGACCCAGCCGGCTTCATCTTCGTTCATGAAACGGTGCCAGGGCGGCATCGGCGTTCCCGGACGACCGCCGACGATGGTGGCGACCAGCGCTTCCTTCGGCACGTCGCGGACCTTCAGCGCCGCGGCGGTCAGCGCCGGGCCGAGGCCGCCGTTCAGCGTCATGCCGTGGCACGAGCCGCAGTCCTGGCGGACCATGCGCACCAGCTCGCGGGCGCGCTCGGGCGACGGCTCGCCGGCGGAAGCGCCGGCGGTGCCGGCAACGAGAAGGGCGAGAAGGGAAAAGGACAGGGATTTCTTCATGTGTTGCGCTTATTCGACGACCACGCGTCCGACCATTTCCGGATGCGGACCGCAGATGTAGTGAAAGGTGCCGGCCTTGTCGAAGGTCCGTTGCCAGCTTTCCTCCGGGAACATCGGCTCCGACTCGTCGATGCCTTCGTCCTTGAACCAGACGGTGTGGTAGCCACGCCGCTCGTAGCTCTTCCAGACGACGGTGTCGCCGGCCTTGACGCGGACTTCCTCGGGCACGAACTTCATCTTTTCGATGCGGACCTCGATGGTCCCGGCATTCGCCAGGCCAATCGGCAGCATGAACAGGAGCGTGACGAGCAACCGGCGCATGGTCGTTCCTTTCGGAAATCGGTTCGGATGGACCTTCGACCGGCGATTATAAGGGCTTGTTCAAAAAAAAACCGGGAGCCGAGGCTCCCGGTTTTCGGACGTACAGCTAACGTCTTTACGACCAGCAGATTAGTAGATGTCGTGCTGGGTGTTGTAGACGTTGAACTTGCCGGTCGGCGTAACCAGACGCTGATCCTTGATGACGGTCTTGACCTTGCGGGTCTTGTCATCGACGACCACGATGGCCGACGGTTCGGTCTTGTTGCCGGTCCAGACGGAGAACCAGATTTCGTCGCCGTTCTTGTTGTACTCGCCATGAACGACGCGCTGCAGACCCTTGGTCTTGCCGAGGTTGGCAGCGGCGGCCAGGTCGATGACTTCCGGCTTCGGATCGGGATTGCCCAGATCGTCGATGTTGTACACCGTGACCGAACCAGCCAGCTTCGGATCCGGGTTCAGCGGAGCGTCGGCCCACAGGTTCTTCGACTTCGGATGCGACTTGACGAACAGCGAGTTGGCGCCGTGGTTCTTGACTTCCTGAACGACCTTCCAGGCGTACTGCTTGTTGTTCTCCGGGTCGGTACCGATGAAGGTGATGACGTCGGCGCCGAGGTGCGAAGTCGCCCAGACCTTGCCGTACTTCGGATGGTTGATGTTGGCGCCACGGCCCGGGTGCGGGATCTTGGCGGTATCAACCAGCGCGGCCAGCTTGCCGGTCTTGGTGTCGACAGCGGCGATCTTGTTCGACGCGTTGGCGGCGACCAGGAAGTAGCGCTTCGACGAATCCCAGCCACCGTCGTGCAGGAACTTCGCCGAGTTGATCGTCGTTTCCTTCAGGTTGTTGATGTCCGAGTAGTCAACCAGCTTGATCATGCCGGTTTCCTTGATGTTGATGACCCACTCGGGCTTGTCGTGCGACGACACGATCGACGCGACGCGCGGCTCCGGATGGTATTCGCCATCGACGGTCTGACCACGGGTCGACACGATCTTCAGCGGCTCGAGCGTTTCGCCATCAAGAACGGCGTAGTGGGGCGGCCAGTAGGCGCCGACCACGGCGTACTTGTCCTCGAAGCCCTTGTACTTCGACGTGTCGATCGAGCGCGCCTCGTAGCCCGACTTCATCGTGGCGACGGTGGTGGGCTTCTCGGTCCACATGTCGATCAGGTCGTAGCGACCGTCACGACCGATGACGTGAACGTAGCGGCCGGAGGCCGAGATACGCGAGATGTGAACGGCGTAGCCGGTCTTGACGATGCCCCAGATCTTCTTGGTGTCGCCGTCGATCAGAGCCACTTCACCGGAGTCACGCAGCGTCACCGAGAACACGTTCTCGATGTTCACGTTGTTCATCTTCTTGGTCGGGCGATCCTTGACCGGGACGATCAGTTTCCAGTCGGCCTTCATCTGCTTCAGGCCATACTCGGGCGGGGCTTCCGCCGGCATCTGCAGATACTGGGCCAGGTCGGCGATGTCCTTCTTCGACAGGATGTCGTCGAAGTTCGGCATGCCGCCTTCGGTACCGTACGAGAGAACCTTCTCCAGACGGCTCTGGCCGAGCTTGGCGGTGTTGGCCGGCTCGAGGTTCTTGCCGGTGGCACCCTTGCGCAGCATGCCGTGGCAGCCGGCGCAACGCTCGAAGTAGACCTTGCCCATTTCGGCCTTGCGCTCCGGGCTCAGGTTCTGAGCGGCAGCGGTGCCGGTGAAGGCTGCGGTAACGGCCAGCGGCAGAGCTGCCAGCATGAAGGTATTGCGTACGAGTTTCTTCATATTTCCTCTCCTCTTATTGAAAAGCGGCGCGCACGGTCGCAAACGGACACCAACGCTGGTCGCTAATGTGCTCCACTTGAGAACCCCAATCTTTGACGCAAATCAACTATTCCTAGCAAGGTTATTACTAAAGTGCGGGGCATCGAACAAAACCCGATTTTGAGTTGAACGATCGCGACGCGGGCGTATATCCTTGCGCCTCGCTTTTTGCGGCACTGAACCCGGACCATTCATGAACCAGCCCCGTCCCAGCTGTACCCCCGGCACCGTCTATCTCGTCGGCAGCGGCCCCGGCGACCCCGAACTGATGACGATCAAGGCGGCCCGCCTGGTCGGCGCCGCCGACGTCATCGTCTACGACCATCTCGGCGCCGAAGGCGTCCTCGATCTCGCCCGCCCCGACGCGGAAAAGATCTACGCCGGCAAGGAAGCGTCGAACCACGCACTGCCGCAGGAGGAGATCAACGTCCTGCTGGTGCGGCTGGCCAAGCAGGGCAAGCGCGTCGTCCGCCTGAAGGGCGGCGACCCGTTCATCTTCGGCCGCGGCGGCGAGGAAATCGAGACGCTGGCCGAGAACGGCGTCCCCTTCGAGGTGGTTCCCGGCGTCACCGCCGCCGCCGGCTGCGGCGCCTATGCCGGCATTCCGCTGACGCACCGCGATCACTCGCAGATCTGCATCTTCGCCACCGGACACCTCAAGGACGGCACGGTCAATCTCGACTGGCCGACCCTGGCACGTCGCGGACAGACCGTCGTCTTCTACATGGGCATCGGCGGCGCCGCCGAGATCTGCGAGAACCTGATGGCCAACGGCCTGCCGGCCGACCACCCGGCGGCCGTCATCCAGCACGGCACGTCGCGCCGGCAGCGAGTGCTCACCGCCGACCTCGGCACGCTGGCCGAACGCATTGCCGCTGCGGGCATCAAGCCGCCGGCGCTGATCATCGTCGGCACCGTCGTCAGCCTGCAGAAGAAGCTGGCCTGGTTCGGCAAGATCCGCTCAGAAGAGCAGCGCGAAACTCAGTAAAACGGCAAAGGCGGCCTGCAGGCGGGCCGTCGCCGCCAGCAGCGCGTTGAAGCCGGTGCCGCCCGGCTCGGCTGCAAAGCGTCTGGCCAGCCGCCAGGCGCCGATGGCGACCGGCAGCGGCAGCACCAGTTCGACACCGCGCCCGGCCGTCGCCGCCAGCAACGGCAGCAGCAGGAACGGCAGCGCCAGTTCGACCGGATAGACCCGGTCCATTCCCGAACGACCGAGACGGACGGCCAGCGTCCGCTTGCCGACACGCGCATCGGTAGCGAGGTCGCGCGTGTTGTTCACGCTGATCACCGCCGCCGCAAAGGCGCCGACCATCAGCGACGCGACGACGGCGGCCGGCGACAGGGCGAGGGTCTGCAGGTAGTAGCTGCCGCCGACGGCGGCGAGCCCGAAGAAGGCGAGCACGAACAGTTCGCCGAAGGGCGTATAGGCAATCGGCCGCGACCCGCCGGTATAGGCCCAGCCGGCGGCGAGCGAGGCGAGACCGATGGCGACGATCGGCCAGCCGCCGCGCAAGACCAGCGCGATGCCGAGCGCGAAGGCGGCGGCGAAGGCCGCCCAGGCGGCGCGGCGGACGGCTTGCGGCGACAGCCAGCCCATCGCCGTCGCCCGCGGCGGACCGAGGCGGTCCGGCGTGTCGGCGCCGCGTTCGAAGTCAGCGACATCGTTGTAGAGATTCGTACCGATCTGGATGAGGACCGCGGCAAGGGCGGCGACGATCGCCGGCCAGGCCGTCCAGGCGCCGCTTTCGGCGAAAGCCAGCGCACTGCCGACGAGGACCGGCGCGATCGAGACGGAGAGGGTTTTCGGACGCAGCGCCAGCCACCAGGCTTGGCGCGGCGAGGGCCGGACAGCAGGCGCCGCGGCCGGGGGAAGCGGGTCGGGCATGGTATACTTCCGCGCTTTTCGCTGCTTGTGGTGCCGGGAAAGGGACTCGAACCCTTACGCCTTTCGGCGGCGGATTTTGAATCCGCTGCGTCTACCGATTCCGCCATCCCGGCCCGGGCCCGCTGAATGCAGGCCTGAGGAGCGCGGATTATCCCCGATTCACACGCCCCGGACAAGCCAGAATCCCGTACCGAACGTCATGCTGACCGTCGACGACTTCGATTTCCCCCTACCCCCCGAGCTGATCGCGCAGCATCCCGCCGCCGAGCGCACCGGCAGCCGGCTGCTGCACGTCGCCGGCACGCAGCGCGCCGACCTGCGCTTCGCCGACCTGCCGTCGCTGCTGGCGCCGGGCGACCTGCTCGTCTTCAACGACACGCGCGTCATCCGCGCCCGCCTGTTCGGGCAGAAGGCCAGCGGCGGCCAGGTCGAGGTGCTGATCGAGCGCATCGTCGACGCCCGCCACGCGCTGGCGCAGGTGCGCGCCAGCAAGTCGCCGAAGCCGGGAACGCGGCTGCGCCTGGCCGAAGCCTTCGACGTCACGGTCACCGGCCGCGCCGGCGCCGGCGACGAGTTCTTCGCGCTCGAACTGCCCGCCGGCGGCGACTTCTGGCAGCTCACCGAAACGCACGGCCGACTGCCCTTGCCGCCGTACATCACGCACGCCGCCGGCAGCGCGGACGAATCGCGCTACCAGACGGTGTTCGCCCGCGAACCGGGCGCCGTCGCCGCGCCGACCGCCGGCCTGCACTTCGACGAGGCGCTGCTCGCCCGGCTGCGCGAGCAGGGCATCGGCACCGCCTGGCTGACGCTGCACGTCGGCGCCGGCACCTTCCAGCCGGTGCGCGTCACCCACATCGCCGAGCACCGCATGCATTCGGAGCGCTTCGAAATCCCGCCGGCGACGGTCGAGGCGATCGCCGCAACGCGCGCCCGCGGCGGCCGCGTCATCGCCGTCGGCACGACCTCGCTGCGCGCGCTCGAATCGGCGGCGCAGTCCGGAACACTGCAGGCCGGCGCCGCCGAGACCGACATCTTCATCACGCCCGGCTACGCGTTCCGCGTCGTCGACCGCCTGATCACCAACTTCCACCTGCCGAAGTCGACCTTGCTGATGCTGGTCTCGGCCTTCGCCGGCGTCGACACCATCCGCACCGCCTACGCGCACGCCGTCGCCGAGCGCTACCGCTTCTTCAGCTACGGCGACGCGATGCTCCTGGAAAAAGCCCGATGAAATACGAACTGCTCACCACCGACGGCGCCGCCCGTCGCGGCCGCCTGACGCTGGCGCACGGCGTCGTCGAGACGCCGGTGTTCATGCCGGTTGGCACCTACGGCACGGTCAAGGCAATGACGCCGCAGGCGCTGACCGACATCGGCGCGCAGATCTGCCTCGGCAACACTTTCCACCTGTGGCTGCGCCCGGGGCTGGAAGTGATCCGCGAGTTCGGCGGGCTGCACAGGTTCATGGGCTGGGACAAGCCGATCCTCACCGACTCCGGCGGCTTCCAGGTCTTCTCGCTCGGCGAGCTGCGCAAGATCACCGAGGAAGGGGTGAAATTCTCGTCGCCGATCGACGGCGCCAAGCTGTTCCTGACGCCGGAAGAGTCGATGCGCATCCAGCACGCGCTCAATTCCGACATCGTCATGATCTTCGACGAATGCACGCCCTACCCGGCGACGCGCGACGAAGCGGCGAAGTCGATGCGCTTGAGCATGCGCTGGGCGCAGCGCTCGCGCGACGAACACAACCGGCTGGAAAACGCCAACGCGCTGTTCGGCATTGTCCAGGGCGGCATGTACGAGGACCTGCGCGACGAGTCGCTGGCCGGCCTCGACCGGATCGGCTTCGACGGCATGGCCATCGGCGGCCTCTCGGTCGGCGAGCCGAAGGAGGACATGGCACGCATCCTCGCGCACACGGCGCCGCGCCTGCCGACGCACAAGCCGCGCTACCTGATGGGCGTCGGCACGCCGGAGGACCTGGTGAACGCCGTACAGGCCGGCATCGACATGTTCGACTGCGTGATGCCGACGCGCAATGCGAGGAACGGCCATCTGTTCACCCGCTTCGGCGACGTCAAGATCAAGAACGCCGCGCACCGCCACGACACGCGGCCGCTCGACGAATCCTGCGACTGCTACACCTGCCGCAATTTCAGCCGCGCCTACCTGCACCACCTGTTCCGCGCCGGCGAGATCCTCGGCAGCATGCTGAACACCATCCACAACCTGCACTACTACCAGGTCGTCATGCGCGAACTGCGCGCGGCGATCGAGAGCGGCACGCTGGCCGCGCACGTCGCCCGCTTCCACGCCGACCGCGCGCACGCCGCGCGCTGAGCCGCGCCGCCGGAAGCGCCGGCCGGCGCGCGGCATCGCCCTCGCTCAGGGCATCTGCGACAGGTAGTCGGCGACCGCCTTCGCCTCCATCTCGGTCAGGCGCGAGGCGACCAGGTGCATCGCCTGGTTGTCGTTGGTCCGCGTGCGCTGATTGAACTCCTTCAGCTGCGTCAGCAGGTAGCGCGAGTTCTGCCCGGCCAGTCGCGGCAGCGTCGTCGTGCCATGGCCGTCGGCGCCATGGCAGTCGGCGCAGGCCGGCACGCCGGACCAGCTGTTGCCCTTGCGGTAGATGTAGCGGCCGACGGCGAGCAGGTCCTCGTCGCTGACACGGTGCTGCTTCGTTGGCTGCGCGGCGAACCAGGCGGCCAGCGCGGCGATTTCCTCCTGCGTCAGCTCGGCGACCTGCGGCGTCATCGTCTCGCTCTTGCGCTTGCCGGACTTGAAATCGTTGAGCTGCTTCACCATGTATTCCGGGTTCTGTCCGGCCAGCGACGGGAACAGCGGCGAAACCGACTGCCCCTTGTCGCCGTGGCATGTCGCGCACTGCGTGGCGACGCGTTCATCGGCGCTCATGGCCAGGGCGCCGGCGCTCGCCAGCGAAAGGGCGGCGGCGGCCGCCAGGAAACGGCTCTTCATTCTCTTTTCCTCTCGTATCGGGCTGGGGATCGGATCGAATATTAGCAAACGGGGAATTGCGCCGCTTTTTACGTACATTCCCTCAGCCGGGAGGCCG
>JANJTW010000143.1 GCA_024710925.1 Rhodocyclaceae bacterium
GTCCGGCTGTCGTCGGCCGTCAGGATTCTCAGTTTCGGCAGCTCTTCCATGGCGTTCCTAGGCGTTCTTCAGGGTGGCGACGACGCTGCTGCCGCACCCTTCGTAAGTGAGGGAATCGAAGCTGGCCATGCGGGCAAGGGCGATGCCGCGGCCGTTCGGATCAAACGCCCGGGCCGGGTCGAAGTCGAGATAGCGCTGCCAGTCGAAGCCGCGGCCCTCGTCGGTCACGCGCAGGCGCAGCGTCTCGCCGTCGCGGACGAGGGCGACGTGGACGTGCTTGTCCCGGTACGCCGCAAGGGCGAGCCGGCGTTGCACTTCCTCCAGCCAGCGGTCCTCGCGCTTCAGGCGGGCCTTTTCCTCGTAGCTGATGCCGAGGTTGCCGTGTTCGACGGCGTTGACCATCAGCTCGGCGAGGCCGAAGCGCGCGTTGTGCGGGTTCGGGCAGAGCCCGGCGAGGAATTCGGCGAGCACGTTCGCCTCGTCCAGCGTGCGGAAGCGGAATTCGATCAGCGACAGGTGCTGCAGCGCCCGCTCCAGGCTGCCGGCCCGCGATACCGCCGAACGCAGCGCGCGCCGGTCGCCGACGGCGGCGCGGACGACGGCGAGCAGCGTTTCCGGTTCGTAGGGCTTAGTCAGATAGTAGTAGGCGCCGGCGGCGAGGCCTTCGCGCACCTGCTCGGGGGCCGAGGCGGCGGTCTGCATGATCACCGGCACGTCGGCGAAGCGCGGGTCGGCCTTCATCCGCCGCAGCAGTTCGAGGCCGTCGAGCGCCGGCATGATGCGGTCGAGAATGACCAGATCGTAGGGGGTCGGCGCTTCCTCCAGCGCCCGCCAGGCTTCCTCGCCGTTCTCGGCGGTGTCGAGCCGGTAGCCGGGTTCGGCCGACAGGTATTCGTCGATGATCGCCAGGTTGAGGGGTTCGTCGTCGACGGTGAGGACGCGGATCGTGGCCATGGTCTCCTCCTCTCTGTGCCGGCTGGCGGGGAGCGGGCCGGCGAAAGCGCAGTATATATGCGCCTGTCCTTGTTTGCGCCGACTTCCTCGCCTACTTGACCCACATCAAGGGGTGAGGCTCTGGCTGCCGCTACACTCGTCACCTTCCCGGATTACTTCGCGCTGATTTTTCACGCCTTTTTGCCATGGACCGCTCCGCCCTGCCGGATCTCGTTTGCCCCGCCGGCAGCCTGCCGGCGCTGAAGGCCGCCGTCGACAACGGCGCCGACGCCGTCTACCTCGGCTACAAGAACGACACCAACGCCCGCAACTTCGCCGGCCTCAACTTCGACGCGAAGACCATGGCCGAAGGCGTCCGCTACGCCCACGGCAAGGGCTGCGAGGTGCTGATGGCGATCAACACCTTCCCGCAGCCGGGCCGCGTCGCCGACTGGCGGGCGGCGGTCGACGGCGCCGTCGACCTTGGCGTCGATGCGATCATCCTCGCCGACGTCGGCCTCCTCGACTACGCGCGCAACCGCCATCCGCAGCAGCGCCTGCACCTGTCGGTGCAGGGCTCGGCGACCAGCTACGAGGCGATCAACTTCGCCCACCGCGAGTTCGGCGTGCTGCGCGCCGTGCTGCCGCGCGTGCTGACGCTGGCGCAGGTCGAGCACGTGATCAAGAACACCCCGGTCGAGATCGAGGTCTTCGGCTTCGGCAGCCTGTGTGTGATGAACGAGGGCCGCTGCTGGCTGTCGTCGTACGCCACCGGCGAGTCGCCGAACACCGTCGGCGCCTGCTCGCCGGCGAAGTACGTGAAGTGGGACAAGAAGCCGGGGCAGATGGACACGCGCCTGAACGGCATCCTCATCGACCGCTTCGCCGACGACGAGCCGGCCGGCTACCCGACGCTGTGCAAGGGCCGCTTCGAGGTGCAGGGCGAGACCTACTACGCGCTCGAGGAGCCGACCAGCCTGAACGTGCTGGAGATCCTGCCGGAGATCATCAAGATCGGCGTCAAGGCGATCAAGGTCGAGGGCCGCCAGCGCAGCCCGGCCTACGTGACGCAGGTGACGCGGACCCTCCGGGCGGCGCTCGACGCCTTCGCCAACGAGAGCGAGCGCTACCACGTCAAGCCGACCTGGCAGGCCGAACTGGCCAAGGTCTCGGAAGGCAACCAGGCGACGCTCGGCGCCTACAACCGCCCGTGGCGGTGATTTTCCTGATTTGCGGATGAAGAACATGAAGCTCGCCCTGGGCCCCCTGCTCTATTTCTGGCCGAAGGCCGAAGTCATGGAGTTCTACGCCGAGATGGCGCAGAACGACGCGATCGACATCGTCTACGTCGGCGAGGTCGTCTGCTCGCGCCGGCAGCAGCTGCGCACGTCCGACTGGATCGGCCTCGCCCGCGACCTGACCGACGCCGGCAAGGAAGTCGTCGTCTCGGCGCAGGCGCTGCTCGAATCGGAAAGCGACCTGAAGGCGATGCGCCGGCTGATCGACGAGGCCGGCTGCAAGATCGAGGCCAACGACCTCGGCGCTGTCAATCTGGTGCAGGGCAAGCTGCCCTTCGTCGCCGGCCCGCACCTCAACATCTACAACGAGGCGACGCTCGCCACCTACGCGCGCTACGGCCTGAAGCGCTGGGTGCCGCCGCTGGAAGCCGACCGCAAGCTGGTCGAGACGCTGCACCGGTCGCGCCCGGAAGGGGTCGAGACCGAGGTCTTCGTCTTCGGCAAGCTGCCGCTGGCCTTCTCGGCGCGCTGCTTCACCGCGCGCCACTACAACCTGAACAAGGACGACTGCCAGTTCAAGTGCCTCGACCATCCGGAAGGGATGACGCTGAAGACCCGCGAGGGGCAGAGCTTCCTCGCCATCAACGGCATCCAGACGATGTCGGCGCAGACCTACAACCTGCTGCACGAAGTGCCGACGATGCGCGAGCTGGGCATCGAGATCATCCGCGTCAGCCCGCAGCCGACCTATACTGCGGAAATCGTCGGCGCCTTCGACGCCGCCCGGCGCGGCGAACCGGCGACGGCGAACGCCGCGTGGAACCCGGAAGGCCTCGTCGACGGCTACTGGTTCGGCGACGCCGGCATCGCGCAGCGGCACACGCAGGCCGTCGCCGAACTGGGCTGAAAACCCGGCTGAACACCGGACCGACGTATCGGGCTGAAATTCACAGGAGCATGACCATGAACCAAGGGTTCACGATTCCGAAGTTCCAGCTGCCGGGCTTCATTGCCCGCATCGGCGAGAAGCTGCCGCAGTGGCCGCACGCGGTGGCCCTGACGACGGCGCTGAACGCCGCGGCGAAGCTCGGCGTGCTGCCCGCGGACAGCCTGGCGGCGCTCGACGGCAAGACCTTCGTCGTGCAGGTCTACGATACCGGCGGCCAGGCCGCCTTTACCTACCGCGGCGGCCTGTTCCGGCCGCTGTTCAGCCCGGCCGGCGCGCCCGACCTGGCGTTCCGTGCCAACCTCTCGGCCTTCCTGCAGGTGGCGGCGCGGCAGGAGGATCCGGATACGCTGTTCTTCAACCGCGAGTTGTCGATCGAGGGCGATACCGAACTGGGCCTGATCGTCAAGAACATGCTCGACGCCGTCGATCTCTCGCAGTTCCGGCTGTCGTTGCCGCGGCTGCCGCTCAACCTGCCGTTCAGCCAACGCTGATCTCGCCGTCGACCACCCGCGTCGTGCGCGGCACGACGCTGATCACCTCCTCGCCGCCGATCGGGGTGGCGATGCCCTCCCGCGCGCGGATGCTGACCGCCCCCAGATAGACGTCGACCGAAGGATGCAGCTGGCCGCTACCGTGCAGGATCCTGCCGGTCAGCGCCGGGTAGGCGTGCTCCAGCGCCAGCAAGGCGTCGCCGACGGTTTCGCCGCTGGCGGTGACTTCCTCGTGGCCGCCGGCCAGGGTGCGCAGTGCCGGCGGCAGGTGGATGGAAACGACGGGGGCTTCGATCATCGCAGGCCTCCTTTCCGGGATGGCTCCTGCGTCGTTGGACTGCCGGCGGCGGCGGCCGTTCCGGGCGGGATGCTTGCCCTCAGCCGGTCGTCCGCGCGCGCAGCCAGTCGCCGAGCGCGGTGGCCGGCATCGGCCGGGCGTAGAAATAGCCCTGCGCCTCGTCGCAGTGGTAGATGGCGAGGAAGCGGGCGATGTCCTCGGTTTCGACGCCCTCGGCGATGACCCGCAGCTTCAGCGTGTGCGCCATGCTGACGATGGCGCGGACGATCGCCGCGTCGTCCGGGTCGCTGGCGATGTCGCGGACGAAGGACTGGTCGATCTTCAGCTTGTCGACGGCGAAGCGCTTCAGGTAGGCGAGGCTGGAGTAGCCGGTGCCGAAGTCGTCGATCGACAGCTGCACGCCGAGCGATTTCAGCCGGCGGACGGTGGCCAGCACCGCTTCGGCGTCGTCGAGCAGCAGCGACTCGGTCAGTTCCAGTTCGAGCCGGGCCGGGTCCAGGCCGGAGGCGTCGAGCGCGCGCAGCACGCTGCGTTCGAGATCGCCGCGCCGGAACTGCACGGCCGAGAGATTCACCGCCACCGTCATTTCCGGCAGGCCGTCGGCCTGCCAGCGCGCCGCCTGCGCACAGGCCTCGCCGAGTACCCAGTCGCCGATCTGCACGATCAGCCCGCTCTCCTCGGCATCCGGGATGAAGCGTGCCGGCGGCACTATTTCACGGCCGCCGCGATTCCAGCGCAGCAGCGCCTCGACGCCGACCACCCGCTTCGTCGCCAGGTCGAGCTGCGGCTGGTAGTGCAGCTCGAACTCGGCGTTGTCCAGCGCGCGGTGCAGCGCCGCCCGCGTTTGCAGGCGCTCCAGCGCATCGACGTTCATCCGCTCGGTGTAGAAGCGGCAGGTGTTGCGGCCGGCGCTCTTCGCCTGGTAGAGCGCGGTGTCGGCCTTCTTCAGCAGCGTGTCGAAGTCGGCGCCGTCGTCCGGCCAGACGGCGATGCCGATCGACACCGTGCTCGTCAGTTCGCGGCCGTCGAGAACGAAGGGGCGGGCCAGCGCGTCGAGGATCTTGTCGCCGGTCTGGTTGATCGCCTGCGCATCGTGGATGTCGGTGATGGCGATCAGGAACTCGTCGCCGCCGAGCCGGCTGATGGTGTCGGTCTCGCGCACGCAGTCGCGCAGGCGGCCGGCGACCAGCCTGAGCAGCGCGTCGCCGGCGGGGTGGCCGAGGGTGTCGTTGATCGTCTTGAAATGGTCGAGGTCGACGAAGAGCAACGCCACCTTGTTGCCGGCGCGCTCGGCCCAGGCCGCGGTCAGCGCGAAGCGGTCGCGGAAGAGGATGCGGTTGGGCAGGCCGGTCAGCGCGTCGTGATGGGCGAGGTATTCGATGCGCGCTGCGGCCTCCTTGCGCTCGGTGATGTCCTGGATGAACGCGAGGATGTGCGGCTCGCCGTGCAGCTCGATGTGCTCGGCCGACAGGCTGACCTGGCGCGCCCGGCCGTCGCGGCCGGTCCAGACCGTCTCGTAGCCGACCAGCGAGCCGTTGTGCTGGAGCGCCTCCAGCCACTGGCAGCGCGTCGCCTCGTCCGGCCACAGGCCGATTTCGAGCGAGGTCCTGCCGATCAGCTCGTCGCGCGTCCAGCCGAAGTATTGCGCGTATTTGTCATTGGCCTCGATGAAGCGGCCGTCGCTGACGCGGGCGATCGACGCCGCGTGCGGCGCCGCGCGGAAGGCCACCGCGAAGAGGTGCTCGCTGGCCTGCAGCGCCCGCTCCATGTGGCGCATGCCGGTGACGTCCTGCATCGCACCGGACAGGCGCAGCGGCCGGCCGTCGCTGTCGAGTTCGAGGTGGCCGGTGGCGCGCCCGACGCGCAGCGCGCCGTCGGCGCGGTAGAAGCGGAACTCGGCGAGGTAGGGCTCGCAGTTTTCGATGGCCGCGGTGAGCGCCTGTTCGACGCGTCCGCGGTCGTCGGCGTGCACGCAGGACAGGAAATGCCCGTAGGTCGGGACGAAGCTGCCGGGCTCGTGGCCGAAGATGCGGAAGGTCTCGGTTCCCCATTGCAGCGCGCCGTCGCCGAGTTCCCATTGCCAGTGGCCGACGTGGGACAGCGCCGCCGCCTCCGCCAGGCGCTTCTCGCTCTGCCGGATCGGCGTGATGTCGTGGAATATCTCGAATTTGCTGACGCTGCCGTCGGCGTTGCGGAACGGCATGTCGAACAGGTCGTAGGTGCGCCCGTTCGCCGACGTCCATTCCCAGTGCACCGCCTTGCCGGCGAAGACGTCGCGGTTCTTGCACCAGTCGCATTCGCTGCTGCGGCCGTGGAAGTAGGCATAGCATTTGCGGCCGTCGACCGGGCCGAACTCGCGCTCAAGTACCGGGTTGATGTACTGGATGTCGTGTTCCGGACTGACGATGTAGACCCCGTCGGGCAGTGCGTCGAGGATGTTCTGCAGGTGCGTGCGCTCGCTGGCGAGGGCGTCGGCGCGGGCGTGCGCCGCCTTCACCTCGCTGATGTCGGTGTAGGTCAGGACGACGCCGTTGCGGATGCCGTCCTCGCCGCGGAACGGCAGCATGCGTTCGAGCGTCCACCGGCCGGCGGCGGACTCGACCTCGCGCTCGACGCGCTCGCCGGTCGCGGCGACGTGGGCGAGGTCGCGCAGGAAGCGCCGCGGGTCGCCGAGGCGGTAGGCGATGTCGGCGATCGGCCGGCCGGCATCCTGCGGCCGCAGCGACAGGTAATCGGAGATCGCCGGGCTGAAGCGGCGCACGTGCAGGCCGGCGTCGAGGAAGACGGTGCCGATCTCGGCGCTGGCCAGCAGGTGGTCGTAGTCGCGGTTGAGCTGGCCGAGTTCGCTGTTCTTGCGTTCGAGCTCGGCGTTGAGTGCGTAGAGGTCTTCGTTGACCGACTGCAGCTCCTCGTTGGTGCTCTGCAGCTCCTCATTCGACGCGGTCAGTTCCTCGTTGGCGAGGTCGATCCGCTCGTGGCTGCTCTGCAGTTCGAGGACCATTTCCTGCAGGCGCTCGCGCGTCGCCTGCAGTTCCGCTTCGAGCAGCACCGGGTCGTCGCTGCCGGCGGGGAGGGCGTCGGCCGGCGGCAGGCCGCTGGCGACGGGGATGACGATGCCGGGCATGGCTTCGCCGCCGCGCGGCAGCTGCGCGGCGAGGCGGCGGTGCAGCTTGTGCGAGCGGTCGACGGTCATGAACGCCCGCCCCTCGTAGTCGCCGACCGTCTCGCTGGCGCCGAGCAGCAGCAGGCCCTGCGGCTTCAGCGCGAAGTGCAGCTGGCCGAGTACCTTCAGCTGTGCCGCCGGCTGCAGGTAAATGAGCAGGTTGCGGCAGGCGGCGAGGTCGATGCGCGTAAACGGCGGGTCGGCGAGCAGGTTGTGACGGGCGAAGACGACGTGCCGGCGCAGCGTGCCGTCCACCCGCCAGCGTGCGCCGTCGCGCTGGAAGAAGCGGCGCAGCAGCGGCTCGGGAATCCGGCGCACGGCCTCGTCGGTGTAGATGCCGGCCGACGCGGCAGCGAGGGCGCCGGGGTGAACGTCGGTGGCGAAGACCTTGACGTTGCCGGTGAAGCCGAAGCGGCTGGCGGCATCGAGCGCCAGCATCGCCAGCGAATAGGCTTCCTCGCCGCTGGCGCAGCCGGCCGACCACAGGCGCAGGTCGTCGCCCGGGTCGCGGCCGCGCAGCAGGTCGGGCAGGACCTCTTCGTCGAGCAGCGAGAAGACCGGCGCGTCGCGGAAGAATTCGGTGACGTTGATCAGCAGGTCCTGGCACAGCGCCTCGCGTTCGTCGTCGTCGACGGCGAGGCGGGCGGCGTAGTCGCCGGCGTCGGCGCAATGACCGAGGTGCATGCGCTGGCGGATGCGGCGCGACAGCGTGCTCGCCTTGTAGCCGGAGAAGTCGAGGCTGCTGCGGCGGCGCAGGGTGTCGAGGAGCTGGCCGAGTTCGGGCAGCGTCCCGCCGGGACTGCCGCCATCCTCCCATTGCCCGGCTTCGGCCGGGTCCGCGGAGTGATCCTCCGCTGTTCGCTCCCTGTCCATCCGACGATTATCGGCCGCCGCCGGAGGGTCGGCAAGTGCGGCGTGTCAGGCGCGGACGACGGCGAGCGGGACCAGCATCTCGTCGGTACTGGTGCCGCCGTGCACGCCGAGCAGCGAATAGCGGCGCTCGCCGGGCAGCCAGTCCTTGATCGTCCAGTTGTCGCGCATGAGCAGCGCGTAATCGCCGATGCGCGAGGCCAGGCGCGGATGCGCGGGGGGCGGGCCGAACCAGCCGTCCTCGACCAGCCGGCTGCAGGGGATGGCCGTGGCGGCCTCGCCGAGGCGGCGGCCGACGTAACTGACGAAGTCGTCGGCGGCGCCCGGCTTGAGGTAGCACCAGGCGACGCGTTGCTCGCCACAGAGCGGCCGGGCGAGCAGGGCCGCGAGCTCGGGGTGGTCGTCGAGGGGGATAACCCGCCGCGGCGGCGAGTCGATGAAGCCGTGGTCGGCGGTGACGAGCAGCGTCGTGTCGCTGCCGGCGAGCGCCGCGACGAGCGCGTCGAAGGCGCCGCAGAAGGCGGCCAGCGTCGCGTGCGCCTCCTTGCTGTCGCTGCCGCAGCGGTGGGCGACGCTGTCGAGCAGCGGCCAGTAGGCGTAGACGAATTTCCGGCCGGGCACGCGGACGAGGCCGGCAAGGGTCTGCATCAGCCCGTCGAGGTCGGCGTAGGCGAGGGTGTCGGCGCCGCGCGAATGGAAGGCGTTGAACGGGCTGAAGGCGATTTCCTGCGGCGAGACGACCCAGGCCGGCCGGTGCAGGCCGGCATAGATCGGCCGGTGCGTGAAGAGGCGTCCGGCGAGTTCCGCCGGCGTTTCGGCGAAGGGCGTGCCGGCGCGCGGTGTCAGCGGCAGGATGGCGGCCACCGACTGCACCTCGTCGAGCCACATGTGCCAGCCGGTGAGGGCGTGCTGCGCCGGCGCCAGTCCGGTCATGAAGGTCGGGATCGCCGCCGCCGTCGTCGACGGGAAGACCGAGGTCAGCGGCGGGCCGGCCTGCGCGCGCAGTGCGCCGCTGCCGTGCGCGGCGAGCTGGCGCGCGCCGAGGCCGTCGACGACGAGGAGGACGATGTTGCGCGCCCGTGCCAGCCGTCCCGCGTCCAGACCGTAGCGGGCGGCCAGCGGCGCCTGTGGTGGCGGCGGCGCGCCGCAGGCGTCGGCGAGCGTGCGCATCAGGTTGGCGATGCTGCCGCCGGCGTAGTCGGGACGGATCATGCGCCCTGCTTCCGATAGGTGCCGACAAGCTGCGCTTCGGCCAGCACGTGGCCGCGCATCGCCGCTGCCAGCGTCGCCTTGTCCGGCCGCTGCAGATCAAGCACGGTATCGAGCGCGTACAGCTTGTGGATGTAGCGGTGGCGCCCGATCGGCGGGCAGGGGCCGCCGTAGCCGGTGCGCTGCCAGTCGTTTATGCCCTCGCCGGTGCCCGGCGGCAGCACGGCGACGGCTTCCGGCAGGCCGGCAAGCGCTGGCGGCAGGTTGAACAGCAGCCAGTGTACCCAGGTCATCTTCGGCGCCGCCGGGTCGGGCGCGTCCGGGTCGTCGATGATCAGCGCCAGACTTTTCGTGCCCGGCGGCACGCCGCTCCAGGCCAGCGGCGGCGAGACGTTGTCGCCCTCGCAGGTGTGGCGGGCGGGGATCGCGCCCTGGTGGGCGAAGGCGGTGGAGGTCAGCTGCAGGCTCATGACGGGCTCTCCTTTCGCGGGCTGGCGACCCAGCTTAGCGCACTCTCCGGTCGCCTGCCCGGCGGGGCAGCGGCGCCGTCGACGCAAAAGGGGGCCGCAGCCCCCTTTCCCGGTCGGATGCGGCGCGCGTTCAGTCGGCCTTCTTCTGCGCGTCGAGACGGAACTTGACGAAGGAGCCGGGGGCGTCCTCGAGCACGGCGAGGCTGCCGCCGCCCGGTTTCCTCGCCGGCACCTTCTTCTCGCCGTTCGGTTGCGCGAGCAGCCACTGCTGCCAGTCGGTCCACCACGAGCCCGGATGCTGCGTCGCGCCCTGCAGGAATTCCTCTGCGGTCGGCGGCAGCTGGTCGTTGGTCCAGTAGCCGTACTTGTTCGCCGCCGGCGGGTTGACGATGCCGGCGATGTGGCCGGAGCCGCCGAGCACGAACTTGACCGGGCCGGAAGGCAGCAGCGCGCCCTTGTAGGTGCTCTTCCACGGCGCGATGTGGTCTTCGACGGTCGAGATGAAGTAGCACGGCGTCTTCACCTTGGAAATGTCGATCGGCACGCCGGCGATCTCGATGCCGCCCGGTTCGCGCAGTTTGTTGGCCAGGTACATGTTGCGCAGGTAGAAGCTGTGCATCGCGTACGGCATGCGCGTCGAGTCGCTGTTCCAGTAGAGCAGGTCGAACGGGAACGGGTCCTTGCCCATCAGGTAGTTGTTGACCACGAAGGACCAGATCAGGTCGTTGGCGCGCAGCATGTTGAAGGTGCCGGCCATCTCCGAGCCTTCGAGGTAGCCGCGCTCGGCCATCTTCTTCTCCAGCGCGTCGATGGTCGGTTCGTCGAGAAACACACCGAGCTCGCCCGGCTCGGAGAAGTCGATCATCGTCGTGAAGAAGGTGGCGGAGGCGACGCGCTTGTCCTTCTTCGCCGCCATGTAGGCCAGCGTCGTCATCAGCAGCGTGCCGCCGAGGCAGTACGCCGCCATGTTGATCTCCTTCTCGCCGGTGGCCTGCTCGACGGCGTTGATGGCGGCCAGCGAGCCTTCCAGAACGTAGTCCTCGAAGCTCTTGTGCGCCAGCTTCTCGTCCGGGTTCACCCAGCTCATGATGAAGGTGGTGTGGCCCTGGTCGGTCGCCCACTTGACCAGCGAGTTCTTGTCGCGCAAATCCAAAATGTAGTACTTGTTGATCCACGGCGGCACGATCAAGAGCGGCTTCTTGTACTGGTCCTTGGTCGCCGGGTCGTACTGGATCAGCTGGATCAGGTCGTTCTGGAAGATCACCTTGCCCGGCGTCGTGGCAACGTTCTTGCCCATCTCGAAGGCCGAGGTGTCGGTCATCCGGATGCGCAGCTGGCCGTCGCCGTCCTCGACGTCGTGCAGCAGGTTGTTGAGGCCCTTGACGAGGTTCTGGCCGTGCGACTTGACCGTCTCGCGGAAGACTTCCGGGTTGGTCAGCGCGAAGTTCGACGGCGACAGCGCGTCGATGTACTGCCGCGTGAAGAAGTTGATCTTGGTCTGGGTCTGCTCGTCGAGGCCCTCGACGCAGCAGACGGTGTCGTGCAGGTGGCGGGCGGCGATCAGGTACGACTGCTTGATGTAGTCGAACAGGAAATGCTGCTCCCAGTCCTCGTCCTTGAACCGCTTGTCGCCCTTTTCCGGCGCCGCGACCGGGTTGATCGGCATGCCCATCATCTTCAGCATCGAGCCCTGCCACAGCGAGAAATAGTCCCACATCATGTTCATCTGCGTCTGCGCCAGCTTGTACGGGTTGGCCAAGAGGCGCGACGACAGGTCCATGTAGGCCTTGGCGACGCCGAGCTCGTCGGCCGGCGCGGCGACGCCTTCCTTGGCCTTCTTCTCCATGAACTGGGTGAGCAGGCGCGAGGCGCGCTGGGCGACCTCGGCGTAGGTCTTGGCCACATCGGCCGGGTTGGGCAGGGTCTTTTCCTGTTCTGCTTGTGACATGTGAGGCTCCCGTTGAGGTTAGTTCGTCCGCCGGTAGCGGATCAGGCCGTCGCTCCCGTCCTCGCGGACGAGCCGGCCGGCATATTCGAGTCGGTTGAGATGGGCGATCGCCTCGCCCATGGCGAACATCACCTGATGCGTGTCGAGTTCGCGCGGAAAGAGCGTCGCCAGCAGGTCCGCCGCGCTGCGCGGTTCGCTGCAGGCGTCTTCGAGGACGCGCAGCCGTTCCTCGTGGTGCGCATGCTGTGCCGCCACCCGGTCGTGGATGCCGACGAAGGGCAGGCCGTGCGAGGGCAACACGAGCGTTTCCGCCGGCAGTTCGCGGTAGCCATCCAGCGAAGCGAGGTAATGCGCCAGCGAATCGGCCCCGGGGGTCACCGCGAAGACGCTGATGTTCGTCGAGATTTTCGGCAGCAGCATGTCGCCGGAAATTAACACGCCCGCATCTTCGCAGTAAAGCGAGGCATGCTCCGGCGAATGGCCGTAACCGACACGAACCTGCCACGATCTGCCGCCGATCGGGAGGCGGTCGCCGTCGAACAGGCGGCAGTAGGTATGCGGCAGCGCCGGCACGCCGCGGGCGTAGCTGTTGGCGCGCCGCTCCAGCGCCGCCAGCCGTTCGCGGTCGAGGCCGTGGGCGCGGAACTGCGCGAGCATCGGCGCCGTGCCGTGGCCGCCCATTTCGTGGAAGACGGCGTGCGCCGTCAGGTATTCGCCGGCGGTCATCGACACCGGCGCGCCGGTCTGCTGCTGCAGCCAGTGCGCGAGGCCGAGGTGGTCGGGGTGGAAGTGGGTGACGACGATGCGTTTCACCGGCGCCGTCAGCCGGCCGAGAATGCGCTCCCAGGCGGCGCGCACGTCGTCCAGCCCGTAGCCGGTATCGACGATGGTCCACGCCGGCCGGCCGTCGTGCTCGTCCTCGAGCAGCCACAGGTTGATGTGGTCGAGGGCGAACGGCAGCGGCATGCGCAGCCAGTGGATGCCGGGCGCCACCTGCAGGGTTTCGCCGGGCGCCGGCGGGGTGCGGAACGGGAAATCGGGCAACATACGGTAGGGTATTGAAAAACGCCGGGGATTGGATTAACTTAGGCACTATACCATTCGCTTCCGTATGGAAAAGACCACCTTGAAGACCGAAGGTTCAATCGCCGAGCGCAGCGTTTCCGCGGCTTCCGCCGAGGCGGCGGCGGACGTCCGCCCGCTTGCCGGAAGACGGTTGCCGCCGCAGGCCGAGGGCGGAGAGGGCTATTTCCCGGCACAAACATTTCACATTTCCGACCTGGCGCGCGAGTTCGGCATCACGCCGCGCACGATCCGCTTCTGGGAAGACCAGGGCCTGATCTTCCCCGGCCGCGACGGGCAGACGCGCGTCTTTTCGCGCCGCGACCGGACGCGGCTGAAGCTGGCGCTGCGCGGCAAGCGGCTCGGCCTCAGCCTGGCCGAGATCCGGGAAATGATCGACATGTACGACACGGCGCGCGACGAGAGTTCGCAGCTGCTGAAGTTCCTCGACGTGCTCGCCGAACGCCGCGCCGCCTTCGAGCGCCAGCGCGAGGATATCGAGGCGGTGCTCGACGAGATCGCCGGCTTCGAGGAAGTCTGCCGCGAGCTGCTCGCCCGGGAGGCCGCCGCCGGCGCCGCCGCGGAAAAATCGGCGCCGGTCGGTTGACGTTAACGTAAACGTAAGTACGGAAAGGACACGCCATGCACAAGCCGCTCGATCCCGACTTCGCCGCCCGCGTCCGCACCAGCTTCCACAACCAGCCGGCGATGGCGCTGATCGGCGCGACGATGCCGGTGATCGAACCCGGCTATACCGAAATCCACCTGCCGTACCGGCCGGAGATCACGCAGCAGCACGGCTACATCCACGGCGGCGTGGTCGGCATGATCGCCGACTCGGCCGCCGGCTACGCGGCGAACACGCTGACCTCGGCCGAGACCGGCGTGCTCACCGTCGAATACAAGCTGAACCTGCTGGCGCCGGCCGACGGCCAGCTGCTGATTGCCGAGGGTTCGGTGGTCCGCTACGGGCGGACGCTGATCGTGACCCAGGCCGAGGTGTTCGCCGTCAAGGACGGGAAGAAGACCTTGTGTGCCCTGATGCAGCAGACCATCATGGCGCTGCACGGGAAGAAGGAAAAAACCGAAGTCAAATAACGAAGGAGTGAGACAGATGGAAATCCCGAGCCTCGATTTCGCCCTGGGCGAAGACATCAACATGCTGCGCGAGACGGTGCGCCGTTTTGCCGCCGAGGAAATCGCGCCGCGCGCCGAAGCCGTCGACCGCGACAACCTGTTCCCGGCCGACCTGTGGAAGAAGTTCGGCGACATGGGCCTGCTCGGCATGACGGCGCCGGAGGAATACGGCGGCTCGAACATGGGCTACCTGGCGCACATCATCGCCATGGAGGAAATCTCGCGCGCCTCGGCCTCGGTCGGCCTCTCCTATGGCGCCCACTCGAACCTGTGCGTGAACCAGATCCGCCGCAACGGCACGGATGCCCAACGGGCAAAGTATCTGCCGAAGCTGATCTCCGGCGAGCACGTTGGCGCGCTGGCGATGTCCGAGCCGAACGCCGGCTCCGACGTCGTCTCGATGAAGCTGAAGGCCGAGAAGAAGGGCGACCGCTACGTGCTCAACGGCTCGAAGATGTGGATCACCAACGGCGGCGACGCCGACACGCTGGTGGTCTACGCCAAGACCGACCCCGCCGCCGGCGCGAAAGGCATGACCGCCTTCATCGTCGAGAAGGGATTCAAGGGCTTCACGCACGGCTCGCACCTCGACAAGCTCGGCATGCGCGGCTCGAATACCTACCCGCTGTTCTTCGACGACTGCGAAGTGCCGGAAGAGAACGTGCTCGGCGGCGTTGGCAACGGCACCCGGGTGCTGATGTCCGGCCTCGACTACGAACGTGCCGTGCTCTCCGGCGGCCCGCTCGGCATCATGGCCGCGTGCATGGACGTCGTCGTTCCCTTCCTGCACGAGCGCAAGCAGTTCGGCCAGGCCATCGGCGAATTCCAGCTGATGCAGGGCAAGGTCGCCGACATGTACTCGACCTGGCAGGCGACCAAGGCCTATGTCTACGCCGTCGGCCAGGCCTGCGACCGCGCCGACCACGCGCGTACGCTCAGGAAGGACGCCGCCGGCGCCATCCTCTACTCGGCCGAGAAGGCGACCTGGATGGCCGGCGAGGCGATCCAGACGCTGGGCGGCGTCGGCTACACCAACGAGTACCCGACCGGCCGCCTGTGGCGCGACGCCAAGCTCTACGAGATCGGCGCCGGCACCAGCGAGATCCGGCGCATGCTGATCGGGCGCGAACTGTTCAATGAGACGGCCTGAGCGCATGCATGGTGGCGGATACGGCCGTGCCGCATCCGCCAACTACGCGGAGATCGCGACGCTGATCCTCTGCGTGCTGAGCATTTCCGCTGCCGTGATGTCACAGATTTCCATACTCTGCTGCCAGCCATGACTCTCTCCCTGCGCATCATTGCCGACGCCAGCGACCCGGCGCTCGCCAGCGTCCGCCAGTTCTTCCGCAACTATGCCGGCTGGCTCGGCGTCGACCTGTCGTTCCAGGGCTTCGCCGAGGAAATGGCGGCGCTGCCTGGCTGCTACGCGCCGCCGCGCGGCCGCCTGTGGTGCGCGGAAGTCGACGGCAAGCCGGTCGGCTGCGTCGGCATCCGGCCGTTCTCCGAAGGCGTCTGCGAAATGAAGCGGCTCTACGTCGAGCCCGAGGCGCGCGGCCACGGTGCCGGCCACGCGCTGGCGCTGGCGGCGATCCGCGCGGCGAAGGAACTCGGCTACAAGCGCATCATGCTCGACACGCTGCCGGCGATGCGCATGGCGGTGAAGCTCTACCGCGAGCTCGGTTTCAAGGAAGCGCCGGCCTACTACAACACGCCGATCGAGGGCACGATCTTCCTCTCGCTCGACCTCGACAACTGGTCCGAGGACGAGGTCAGAAACGAGAACCTCAGCCACCTGTTCGACTTCAACCGCGCCTGGGCGAAGCAGATGCAGGAGGTCGACCCGGGCTACTTCGACAAGCTGGCACAGCTGCAGACGCCGGCCTTCCTGTGGATCGGCTGCTCCGATTCGCGGGTGCCGGCGAACCAGATCGTCGGCCTGCTGCCGGGCGAGGTCTTCGTCCATCGCAACGTCGCCAACCAGGTGGTGCATACCGACCTCAACTGCCTCTCCGTGATCCAGTTCGCCGTCGAGGCCTTGAAGGTGCAGCACATCATGGTCGTCGGCCACTACGGCTGCGGCGGCGTCAAGGCAGCGCTCGACCAGGCGCGCGTCGGCCTGGTCGACATCTGGCTGCGCCACGTGCGCGACGTGCACGCCAAGCACGCCGCCGCCGTCGACGCGCTGCCCGCGGAACAGCGCCATGACCGCCTGTGCGAACTGAACGTGCTCGAACAGGCGGCCAACGTCTGCTCGACCTTCGTCGTCCAGGACGCCTGGGCGCGCGGCCAGAAGCTGACCGTCCATGCCTGGATCTACGGCCTCAAGGACGGGCTGATGAACGACCTCGGCTTCACCGTCAGCCGCCCCGAGCAGATTGCCACCCGATACGAACAGGCGCTGCAAGCGCTGCCCCACTGACTTTTCAATCAAGGAGAACTGCACCATGTCCGATTCCATCGTTATCGTTTCCGTTGCCCGCACGCCGATGGGCGGCTTCCAGGGCGACTTCAACGCGCTGACCGCGCCGCAGCTCGGCGCCGTCGCCATCAAGGCCGCCGTCGAGCGCGCCGGCATTACCGCCGACACCGTCGAGGAAGTGGTCTTCGGCAACGTGCTGCAGGCCGGCGTCGGTCAGGCGCCGGCGCGCCAGGCGGCACTCGGCGCCGGCCTGCCGCTGTCGGCCGGCTGCACCACCGTGCACAAGGTGTGCGGCTCGGCGCTGAAGGCGGTGATGCTGGTGCACGACAACCTCCTCGCCGGCTCGTACGAAGTCGGCGTCGCCGGCGGCATGGAGTCGATGAGCAACGCCCCCTACCTGCTGCCGAAGGCGCGCGGCGGCATGCGTCTCGGCCACGGCCAGGTGCTCGACCACATGTTCTTCGACGGGCTGGAAGACGCCTACCAGAAGGGTCGCCTGATGGGCACCTTCGCCGAGGAATGCGCCGAGTCCTACGGCTTCACGCGCGAGGCGCAGGACGCCTTCGCCATCGAATCGACGAAGCGCGCGCAGGCCGCCATCACCGGCGGCAAGTTCGCCTGGGAAATCGCGCCGGTGACCATCGCCGGCAGGAAGGGCGACGTTGTCGTTGCCCAGGACGAGCAGCCGCTGAAGGCGCAGATCGACAAGATCCCGGGCTTGAAGCCGGCATTCAAGAAGGACGGCACGGTGACCGCCGCCAACTCGTCGTCGATCTCCGATGGTGCCGCCGCCGTCGTGCTGATGAAGGAATCGAAGGCCAAGGCGCTCGGCCTGAAGCCGCTCGCGCGCATCGCCGGCCACACCACGCACGCGCAGCAGCCGAACCTGTTTACGACGGCGCCGGTCGGTGCGATGCAGAAGCTGTTTGCCAAGACCGGCTGGACCGCCGAATCGGTCGACCTGTACGAGATCAACGAAGCCTTCGCCGTCGTCACCATGGCGGCGATGCACGACCTCAAGCTGCCGGCCGACAAGGTCAACGTGAACGGCGGCGCCTGCGCCCTCGGCCACCCGATCGGCGCTTCCGGTGCGCGCATCCTGGTGACGCTGATCGGCGCGCTGAAGGCGCAGGGCAAGCAGCGCGGCGTTGCCTCGCTGTGCATCGGCGGCGGCGAAGCCGTCGCCGTCGGCGTCGAGATGCTGTAAGGGCGGCATCTCGTTGACCGTCACCCCGGCCACCTACGCGAAGCTGATCGGCGCCATGTTCATGTGGGGCGGAACCTGGATCGCGGGGCGCATCATCGCGCAGGAACTGCCTGCGCCGCTGATGGCCGCCGCCTTCCGCTTCCTCCTTGCCGGACTGGCGCTGGCCGGTTTCGCGCTGGCGACCGGGGGAGCGATCCCGCGCCCCGCCGACAGTCGCGAATGGGGCGTGGTGACCGGCCTGGCGGCAACCGGCATCTTCCTCTACGGCCTCTGCTTCTTCTACGGCCTCAAGTACATCCCGGCCGGTCGCGGCGCGCTGGTCGTTGCGCTGAATCCGGTCGTCGTCGCGCTTGCTGCCTGGTTCGCCGGGCAGGAGCGGATGACGCGCGCAAAGTTCGCCGGCATCGCCATCGCGCTTGCCGGCTGCCTGACCGTGATCGGCAACGGCGATCCCTTCGCGCTGCTGCATGGCGCCATCGGCATCGGCGAATGGCTGATCGTCGGCTGCGTGCTGTGCTGGACCGCCTACACCTTCATCGGCCGCAGCGCGACGAAGACGCTGACGCCGCTCGCCGCGACGCTCCACGCCAGCCTGCTCGGCGCGCTGTTCCTCGGCATTGCGGCGCTGGTGCAGGGCGGCATCGAGCTTGGCGCATGGTCGTGGCGTGTCTGGCTGAGCGTCGCCTTCCTCGCCATCGGCGGCACCGCGCTCGGCTTCACCTGGTTCGCCGACGGCGTGCGCGTGCTCGGTGCGGCGCGCGCCTCGGCCTTCATCAATCTCGTCCCCGTCTTCGCCGTGCTGCAGGCTGCCGTCCTGCTCGGCGAGCGGCTGGCGCTGGCGGTGCTCGCCGGCGGCGCCCTGGTCATTGCCGGTGTCTGGCTGACCACTTATTTTTCGGAGAAACACGCATGATCCTCACGCAAGAACAGGAAATGATCCGCGACTCGATGCGCGAATTCGCGCAGGAGCGCCTTGCCCCCTTCGCCGGCGAGTGGGACCGCAACCACACCTTCCCGGCCGACGCGCTGAAGGAACTCGGCGCGCTCGGCGCGATGGGCGTCGTCGTGCCCGAGGAATGGGACGGTGCCGGCATGGACTACATGAGCCTGGTGCTGATGCTCGAAGAGATCGCCGCCGGCGACGGCGCCACCTCGACCATCGTCAGCGTGCAGAATTCGCTGGCCTGCGGCATCACGATGAAGTACGGCAGCGACGCGCAGAAGGAGCAGTACCTGAAGCCCTTGGCGCGCGGCGACATGCTCGGCTGCTTCTGCCTGACCGAGCCGCACACCGGCTCCGACGCGTCGGCGATCACGACGCGCGCGACGCTCGACGGCGACCATTTCGTGTTGAACGGCGTCAAGCAGTTCATCACCACCGGCAAGCACGCGCAGGTGGCGATCGTCTTCGCCGTCACCGACAAGGCCGCCGGCAAGAAGGGCATCTCCTGCTTCCTGGTGCCGACCGAGACGCCGGGCTACATCGTCGCCCGCATCGAGGAGAAGATGGGCCAGAAGGCCAGCGACACCGCGCAGATCATCTTCGAGAACTGCCGCATTCCCGCCTCCTGCCTGCTCGGCAAGGAAGGCGACGGCTACCGCATCGCCCTGTCGAACCTCGAAGCCGGCCGCATCGGCATCGCTGCGCAGTCGGTCGGCATGGCCCGCTCGGCGCTCGACGCGGCGGTGAAGTACGCCAAGGACCGCGTTGCCTTCGGCGTGCCGCTGACCGGCCACCAGGCAGTCAGCTTCCGCCTTGCCGACATGGCGACGCAGGTCGATGCCGCCCGCCTGATGGTGTGGCGCGCCGCGATGCTGAAGGACGCCGGCAAGCCCTGCCTGAAGGAAGCGTCGATGGCCAAGATGTTCGCCTCCGAGATCGCCGAGAAGGTCTGCTCCGACGCCATCCAGATCCACGGCGGCTACGGCTACACCAGCGACTTCCCGGTCGAACGCATCTACCGCGACGTGCGCGTCTCGCAGATCTACGAGGGCGCCAACGACATCCAGCGGCTGGTGATCGGCCGCGCCATCGTCGACGCTTAATCGTGGCCGCCAAACTCCGCCCCGAAGCCTCGCCCGAGGACTTCACCCGCCGCGCCGAGGGCTACCTGCCCGGCTGGTTCGGCCTGCGGGTGACCTCGGTGACGCCCGGCCGGCTCGACATGGAAATGCCGATCCGCCGGGAGATGCTGGCGCCGAACGGCTTCCTGCACGCGGCGTCGGTGATCGCGCTGGCCGACACCGCCGCCGGCTTCGCGACCATCGCCCACCTGCCGGACGGGGCGGAGAGCTTCACCACCATCGAGCTGAAGACCAACTTCTTCTCGACACAGCGCGAAGGCACGATCCGCTGCGTGGCGACCGCCGCACACGCCGGCCGCAACACGCAGGTGTGGGACGCCGAGGTGCTTGGTGACGGCGACCGCCGCATCGCGCTGTTCCGCTGCACGCAGATGGTGCTGTGGCCGAAGCCGAAAAACTGAGGAGGAAAGCCATGAGCGAAACGAAGGCCCCGCTGGAGTTCTATTTCGATTTTTCGTCGCCCTACGGCTATCTCGCCGCCGAGCGCATCGACGAACTCGCTGCCAAATACGGACGCAAGGTGAAGTGGCGGCCGGTGCTGCTCGGTGTCATTTTCAAGGCCACCGGCGCCGCGCCGCTGACCAGCGTGCCGCTCAAGGGCGACTACGCCAAGCTCGATTTCGCGCGTTCGGCGCGCTTCATGGGCATCCCCTACAACCCGCCGTCGCGCTTTCCGTTGCCGACGCAGATGGCGGCGCGTGCCTACTACTGGCTGCACGACCGCGACTGCGCAATGGCGCGGGCCTTCGCCAAGGCCGTCTACCGTGCCTTCTTCGTCGACGACCGCGACATCTCCGACCCGGAGGTGGTGCTGGCCATCGCCGCCGCCGTCGGCGCCGACCGCGCGGCAGTGGCCGAAGCGGTCGAGTCGCCGGAAATCAAGGAGCGGCTGAAGGCGGAAGTCGCCGCCGCGCTGGAGAAGGGCGTCTTCGGCTCGCCGTATATCGTCTGTGACGGCGAACCCTTCATGGGCGCCGACCGTCTGCCGCAGCTCGAAGCGCGGCTGGCCGGCAGGGAGTTTTGATGCACGACTGGCATCCGAAAAAAATCTGCGTCTTCTGCGGTTCGGCCAGGGGCAAGCGCCCCGAGTACGCCGCGACGGCGGTGGCCATGGGCAAGCTGCTCGCCGAACGCGGCATCGGCCTGGTCTACGGCGGCGGCAACATCGGCCTGATGGGGCTGGTGGCGGATGCCTGCCTGAAGGCCGGCGGTGAGGTCACCGGCGTCATCCCCGAGGCGCTGATGAAAAAGGAGGTCGGCCACCTCGACCTGACGCATCTCGAAGTCGTCGATTCGATGCATACGCGCAAGGCGCGCATGGCCGAGCTGTCCGACGGCTTCGTCGCGCTGCCCGGCGGTTTCGGCACCTTCGAGGAATTGTGCGAGGTGCTGACCTGGGGCCAGCTCGGCTTCCACGAGAAGCCGGTCGGCCTGGTAAACGTCGCCAACTATTTCGGGCCGCTGATCGAACTGTGCGATCGCGCGGTCGACGAGGGCTTCATGCGGCCCGAGCATCGCGGCCTGCTGCAGGATGCCGAGACGCCGGAAACGGTGCTGCTGGCGATGGCCGGGCACCAGCCGGTCAAGCTGGAGAAATGGATTCGCGAACTGAAGCAGTTATGAGGCAGTCGCAACCCGGCTGCCGCTGAAGGAAGGGAAAGAGGAGACATGACAACACTGAAAACACAACTCAACCCGCGCAGCGCCGATTTCCAGGCCAATGCGCAGGCCATGCAAACGGTGGTCGACGACCTGCGCAGCACCGTCGACAGGATCGCCCTCGGCGGCCCCGAGGCGGCGCGGCAGAAACATCTCGCCCGCGGCAAGCTGCTGCCGCGCGAGCGCGTCGCCGGTCTGCTCGACCCGGGCACGCCCTTCCTCGAGATCTCGCAGCTCGCCGCGCACGGCATGTACGGCGGCGACGTTCCCGCTGCCTCAGTAATCGCCGGCATCGGCCGCGTGAACGGCGTCGAGTGCATGGTCGTCGCCAACGACGCGACGGTGAAGGGCGGCACCTATTACCCGCTGACCGTGAAGAAGCACCTGCGCGCGCAGGAGATCGCACTGGAGAACCGGCTGCCGTGCATCTACCTGGTCGACTCCGGCGGCGCCTTCCTGCCGATGCAGGACGAGGTCTTCCCGGACAAGGAGCACTTCGGCCGCATCTTCTTCAACCAGGCCAACCTGTCGGCCAAGGGCATTCCGCAGATTGCGGTGGTGATGGGCTCGTGCACCGCCGGCGGCGCCTACGTGCCGGCGATGTGCGACGAGTCGATCATCGTCAAGGAACAGGGCACCATCTTCCTCGGCGGCCCGCCGCTGGTGAAGGCGGCGACCGGCGAAGTGGTGACTGCGGAAGACCTCGGCGGCGCCGACGTGCATACGCGCATCTCCGGCGTCGCCGACCACCTCGCCGAGAACGACCAGCACGCGCTGGCCATCGCCCGCCGCATCGTCCGCGACCTCAACTGGAAGAAGCAGCCGCCGGTCACGCTGCAGCAGCCGGTCGAACCGCTCTACCCGACCGAAGAGCTGTACGGCGTGATCCCGACCGACACCAAGAAGCCCTTCGACGTGCGCGAGATCATCGCCCGCATCGTCGACGGTTCCGAGTTCGACGAGTTCAAGGCGCGCTACGGCACGACGCTGGTCTGCGGCTTCGCGCGCATCTGGGGCTACCCGGTCGGCATCGTCGCCAACAACGGCATCCTGTTTTCCGAGAGCGCGCTGAAGGGCGCGCACTTCATCGAGCTGTGCGCGCAGCGTGGCATCCCGCTGGTTTTCCTGCAGAACATCACCGGCTTCATGGTCGGCCGCAAGTACGAGAACGGCGGCATCGCGCGCGACGGCGCGAAGATGGTCACCGCGGTGGCGACGGCCAAGGTGCCGAAGTTCACGGTGATCATCGGCGGCTCCTTCGGCGCCGGCAACTACGGCATGTGTGGCCGCGCCTACTCGCCGCGCTTCCTGTGGATGTGGCCGAACGCCCGCATCTCGGTGATGGGCGGCGAGCAGGCCGCCGGCGTGCTGGCGACGGTCAAGCGCGACGGCATGGAAGCCGCCGGAAAGACCTGGAGCGCCGAGGAAGAGGCGGCATTCAAGGCGCCGATCCGCGAGCAGTACGAGACGCAGGGCCACCCGTACTACGCCAGCGCCCGCCTGTGGGACGACGGCGTGATCGACCCGGCCGATACCCGGAGGGTGCTCGCGCTTGGCCTCTCCGCTTCGATGAATGCCCCTGCCGAAGAAACGAAGTTCGGCATCTTCCGCATGTAAGGGAGAACAACAATGAACCAATACACCGCTATCCTGACCGAAGTCGACGGCCCGCTCGGCATCCTTACCTTGAACCGTGCCGAGCGCCACAACGCCTTCGACGAAACGCTGATCGCCGAGATCACCGCCGGCCTCAAGGAACTCGAAGCCGACCCGCGCGTGCGCGCCGTCGTGCTGTCGTCGACGGGTAAGAGCTTCTGCGCCGGCGCCGACCTGAACTGGATGAAGCGCGCCGCCGGCTACTCGCCGGAGGAGAACCTGCGCGATGCGCGCAACCTGGCGACGCTGTTGTCCACGCTGAACGAACTCTCCAAGCCGACCGTCGCCCGCGTGCAGGGCCCGGCCTACGGCGGCGGCGTTGGTCTGGTCGCCGCCTGCGACATCGCCGTCGCCACCTTCGAGGCGCAGTTCGCGCTGACCGAGGTCAAGCTCGGCATCATCCCGGCGGTGATCAGCCCGTATGTGATCGCCGCCATCGGCGAGCGCTACGCGCGCCGCTACATGCTCACCGCCGAGCGCTTCTCGGCCTCCGAGGCCTACCGCATCGGCCTGGTGCACGAGATCGTTCCCGACGAGGACGGGCTCGACGAAGCGGTCGGCGAACTGGTCGACGCGCTGCTGAAGAACGGCCCGCGCGCGCAGGGCGAGTGCAAGGCGCTGATCCGCGTCGTCTCCGGCCAGCCGATCGACGAGGCGACGATCGAGGAAACCGCGCAGCGCATCACGCGCGTTCGCGCTAGCGCCGAGGGCAAGGAAGGGCTCACCGCCTTCCTCGAAAAACGCAAACCGAGTTGGTTGAACGGGGCTGGGGGCAACTGAGATGATCGGAAAGCTGCTTATCGCGAACCGCGGCGAAATCGCCTGCCGCGTCATCAAGACCGCTCGTCGCATGGGCGTGCGTACCGTCGCCGTCTATTCCGAGGCCGACGCCAATGCCCGCCACGTGCGCATGGCCGACGAGGCCGTGTGCATCGGCCCGGCTGCCGCGCGCGAGTCGTATCTGGTCGTCGACAGGATCATCGACGCCGCCAAGCGCACCGGCGCGCAGGCGATCCACCCGGGCTACGGCTTCCTCTCCGAGAACGCCGATTTCGCCGAACGCTGCGCCAGCGAAGGGCTGATCTTCGTCGGCCCGCCGGCCTCGTCGATCCGCGCCATGGGCTCGAAGTCGGCGGCCAAGTCGCTGATGGAGAAGGCCAGCGTGCCGCTGACGCCGGGCTACCACGGCGACAACCAGGACCCCGCCTTCCTCAAGGCGCAGGCCGACGCCATCGGCTACCCGGTGCTGATCAAGGCCAGCGCCGGCGGCGGCGGCAAGGGCATGCGCCTGGTCGAGAAGGGCGAGGATTTCGACGCGTCGCTCGCCTCATGCAAGCGCGAGGCGCAATCCTCGTTCGGCGACGACCGCGTGCTGGTCGAGCGCTATGTGACGCGGCCGCGCCACATCGAGATCCAGGTCTTCGCCGACTCGCAGGGCAACGGCGTCTACCTGTTCGAGCGCGACTGCTCGGTGCAGCGCCGGCACCAGAAGGTGCTCGAAGAGGCACCGGCCCCCGGCATGAGCGAGGCGCGCCGCCGCGAGATGGGCGAGGCGGCGGTGGCGGCGGCGAAGGCGGTCGGCTACGTCGGCGCCGGCACGGTCGAGTTCATCGCCGAGCAGGATGGCCGCTTCTACTTCATGGAGATGAACACCCGCCTGCAGGTCGAGCATCCGGTGACCGAGATGATCAGCGGCCAGGACCTGGTCGAGTGGCAGTTGCGCGTCGCCTCCGGCGAGCCGCTGCCGCTGCGGCAGGACCAGCTGCAGATCCGCGGTCACGCGCTGGAAGCGCGCATCTACGCCGAGGACGCAACACGCGGGTTCCTGCCGTCCACCGGCAAGCTCGTGCACCTGTCGCCGCCGGCCGAGAGCCTGAACGTGCGCGTCGACACCGGCGTCGAGGAAGGCGACGAGATCACGCCGCACTACGACCCGATGATCGCCAAGCTGATCGTCTGGGACGAGCACCGCGATGCGGCGCTGGCGCGCATGCGCCGCGCGCTCGCCGACTACCGCGTCGTTGGCGTCACCACCAACATCGACTTCCTGTCGCGCCTCGTCGCCTGCCCGGCCTTCGCCGGCGCCGACCTCGACACCGGGCTGATCGAACGCAGCCGCGGCTTCCTGTTCCCGGAAGCCGTCGCTGCGCCGAAGGAAGTGCTGCAGGTCGCCGCCGTCGGTGAGCTGCTCTACGAGCAACACGCCGCGCGCGAGCAGGCGAAAACCAGCGGCGATCCGTGGTCGCCATGGCACGCGCGCGACGGCTGGCGGCTGAACCTGCAGGCCCGGCGCACGATCGGCTTCCGCGACGGCGAGGCGCTGGCCGAGGTGCAGGTGGCCTACGGCGGCGACCACTGGAAACTGACGGTGGCGGGCGAGACGGTGCTGGCGCGCGGCAGGAAGCTCGATGGCGACCGCTTCGCCGTCGAGCTCGACGACCGCCGGCTGATCGCCAGCGTCATCGCCGCCGGCGGAAAACGTCACGTCTTCCTCAACGGCCAGACTTGGATCGTCGAACGCGACGATCCGCTGCATCTGGTCGAGGCCGGCGGCGCCCATGGCGGCGGGCTGACCGCGCCGATGCCGGGCAAGGTCGTCGCGCTGCTGGCGCAGCCGGGGGCGAAGGCGGAGAAGGGGGCACCGCTGCTGATCCTGGAAGCGATGAAGATGGAGCACACCATCACCGCGCCGAAGAACGGCACGGTCAAGGCCTTCTGCTACGCTGCCGGCGATCAGGTGGCCGATGGGGCCAGCCTCGTGGAGTTTGAAGAGGAGAAGTAAATGAGCCTGCCGAGAACCGTCAAGATCGTCGAGGTCGGCCCGCGCGACGGGCTGCAGAACGAGAAGCAGCTGGTGCCGGCCGCGGTCAAGGTCGAGCTGATCGAACGCCTCGCTGACGCCGGCTTGCCGGCGGTCGAAGCGACCTCCTTCGTCTCGCCGAAGTGGGTACCGCAGATGGGCGACAACACCGAGGTGTTCAAGGCCATCCGCAAAAAGGAAGGCGTTGCCTATCCGGTGCTGGCGCCGAACCTGAAGGGTTTCGATGCCGCAGTTGAGGCCGGCGCCACCGAGGTCGCGGTCTTCGGTGCCGCCTCCGAGGCGTTCTCGCAGAAGAACATCAACTGTTCGGTGGCGGAGAGCATCAAGCGCTTCGAGCCGGTCGTCTGCGCCGCGCTGGCGCTCGACATGAAGGTGCGCGGCTACGTTTCCTGCGTCGTCGGCTGTCCGTACGAAGGTGCGGTGGCGCCGCAGAAGGTGGCCGAGGTCGCGCAGCGGCTGTTCGAGATGGGCTGCTACGAAGTCTCGCTCGGCGACACCATCGGCGTCGGCAACCCGGCCTCGGTGCAGCGCATGATCGAGGCCTGCGCGCGGCACGTGCCGATGGCGAAACTTGCCGGCCACTACCACGACACCTACGGCATGGCCGTCGCCAACGTCTACGCGTCGCTGCAGCTCGGCATGCGCGTCTTCGACAGCTCGGTCGCCGGCCTCGGCGGCTGCCCGTACGCCGCCGGCGCGTCGGGGAACGTCGCCACCGAGGACGTCGTCTACCTGCTCAACGGACTCGGCATCGACACCGGCATCGACATGGACAAGCTGCTCGACGCGGGACAATTCATTCTCAAGCACCTCGGCCGCGAACCGGCCGCGAAGTCGGCGCGCGCGCTGCTGGCGAAACGGGGCGCGGCGTGCCCGTGAATGCCGATGGCGGCGTCGCTTCGCCCTGCGTCAACGTCTGCCGCATGGATGCGGCGAACGCGCTGTGCGTCGGCTGCTACCGCACGCTCGACGAGATCGCACGCTGGAGCCGCGCCTCGGACGACGAGCGGCGGGCGATCCTCGCCGCCGTCGCCCGCCGCCGCGACGCGCAGGCGGAACCCGGCGCGGCCGGCGGCGACCGCTGACGGCCCGGCCGTCGCCTGAACTTCGTCGCAACCGCGCTGCCTCAACCGCCATGACCGAAGAAGATCCCTACCTCTGCGTCGGCGTCTGCATGGCCGACCCCGATTCCGGCTACTGCCTCGGCTGCGGCCGGCCGCCGCTGCCGTCGCCGCCGGGCGCCGTCGTCGCCGAAGCGGCGCCGGTGGCGCATCTGGAAACCCTGCCCGGCCCGGGCGACCCGGACACGCCCGTATGAGCGACCGCGCCACTCCCGCCGCGAAGCTGCCCGACAGCCTGCTCGTTCTCGAACGCGGCTGGCTGTCGTCGAACAACGTCGTCTTCTTCGACGGCGAGACGGCGGCGCTGGTCGACAGCGGCTATGTCAGCCATGCCGCGCAGACCGTCGCGCTGGTCGAGCGCGCGCTCGCCGGCCGCCGGCTGACG
>JANJTW010000191.1 GCA_024710925.1 Rhodocyclaceae bacterium
GGCCACCGTTTCCTGGCGCAGCTGCTGGCTCATCGTGACGATGGCGCGGGCGATCGCGCAGTCGTTGTCGTCCTCGGGAATGCCGACGACGAAGGAACGGTCGATCTTGAGCGTGCTGATCGGGAATTTCTTCAGGTAGGCGAGACTGGAATAGCCGGTGCCGAAATCGTCGAGAGACAGCGCCAGGCCCATCGCGACGAGGGCGTTCATCGTCGGGATGACCGTTTCCGGGCCGCGGACGAGCAGCGATTCGGTGATTTCCAGCCGCAGCAGGCGCGCGTCGAGGCGATGGCGGTCGAGGATCGCCCGAATCCGCTCCGGCAGGTGCGCATCGAACTGGCGCGCCGAGAGGTTCACCGCCACCGGCCGCGCGGCGAGGCCGGCGTCGAGCCAGGCGCGCGTCTGCCGGCAGGCCTCGTCGAGCACCCATTCGCCGAGGTCGAGGATCAGCCCGGTTTCCTCGGCGATCGGCACGAAGACGGACGGCCCGATCATTCCCTCGATCGGGTGCCGCCAGCGCACCAGCGCCTCCGAGCCGACGATGCGGCCGCTGCGCAGGCTGACCTTGGGCTGGTAGTGCAGGCTGAGATCGCCGGCGGCCAGCGCCTGGCGCAGCTCGCCTTCGAGGCGCAGGTGCTCGCGCGCGCGCAGGTCCATGTCCGGGCTGTAGAACAGGTAGCCGGTCTCGCCGTTCTTCTGCACACGCTTCATCGCGACGTCGGCGAAGCGGACGAGGTCGGCCATTTCCAGGCCGTCCTCCGGGTAGACCGAAATGCCGATGCTGGCGCCGACGTGCAGCCGGTGGCCGGCGACCTGGAACGGCTCGCCGAGGGCGCGCAGCAGCTTCTGCGCGACGAAGGCGCTGTGCTCGCGCTTGCGGATGTCGGGCAGCGCGACGACGAACTCGTCGCCACCGACGCGCGCGACGATGTCCTCGTCGCGCAGCGTGCCGCGCAGGCGCTTGCTCACTTCGCGCAGCAGCGCGTCGCCGACATCGTAGCCGAGCGTGTCGTTGATCGAGGTGAAACGGAACAGGTCCACCACCAGCAGCGCGCCATAGTTGTCGTTGCGCCGGGCCGTCGCCAGCGCCTGCTCAACCAGGCCGTTGAACAGCGTGCGGTTGGGCAGCCCGGTCAGCGTGTCGTAGTTGGCCAGCTGCCGCATCCGCTCCTCGGTCGCGCGCAGCACGCTGATGTCGGAGAAGATGGAGAAGGCGTGCGTCACCTCGCCGGCCTCGTTGCGCACGACGCTGATCGACACCGACTGCGGGAACAGTTCGCCGTTCTTGCGCTTGCCGACGATCTCGCCCTGCCACGGGCCGGCGCCGGCCATCGCCGCCCGCACCTCGGCGCGGAAGTCGGCGGTATGCACGCCGGAACGCAGGATGTCCGGCGTCAGGCCCAACGCCTCCTCGGCGCTGTAGCCGGTGATCTGCGTGAAGGCGGCATTGACGAAGACGATGCGCTCGTCGGCGTCGGTGATCAGGATGCCCTGCTCGCTCTTTTCGATGACCCGCGCCTGCAGGCGCAACTGCTCCTCGGTGGCGCGCCGGTGGGTGATCTCGGTCAGATGGGCGACGAGCCCGACCGGCTCGCCGTCCTCGCCGGCGATCACCGACAGCGACAGCCCGGCCCAGAATACCTCGCCCGATTTCTTGCGTCGGCGCACCTCGAAGAAGGAACTGCCGTTGTCGAGGAACAGCTCCGGCATCGCCATGTCTTCGTCCTCGTCGGCGTAGAGGAAGAGGATGTTCTGGCCGATGGCTTCGGCCGCGGTGTAGCCGAGCAGTTCCTCGGCCGCCGGGTTCCAGCCGTTGACGTAGCCGGCGAGGTCCATGGTGATGATCGGCTCGCGCAGCTGCTCGATGATGCGCGCCTGCAGCGGCAACGACGACGCCGCCTCATCGAGGCGGCGGAGGGTGGCCTCCAGTTCGTCGAGGGCGGCCGCCGCATCGCCGGCGCGCAGCTCGCGGCAGAGTTCCAGGCAACGCTGCAGGCGGGCGTCAGGCATGGCCGCCTTCCTCGCCCTGGCGAAGCAGTTCGAGCATCCAGCGATGCGCCTCCAGCCAGAGCTGGTCGATATCGGCGACGCGCGCCGGGAAACCGTCCAGGCAGGCACGCAACGCTTCGCCGTCGCCGCGCTCGGCCGCCTCGATGCCGGCGAGCAGGCGTCCGAGGTCGCCGTCGCGCTGGAGCAGCGCCGCCGACAACGAGGGGTCGAGCCGCAGCGGCTGCAGCACGTCGGCCAGCGGCATGCCGAACATCACGCCGAGCAGCGAGAACATGCCGGCCATGAAGGCGAGTTCCTGCGTCTCGCGGTCAAGGCCGACCTCCTTCGCCAACAGTTCCATGCCGCGACCACGCAGCGCGGCCCGCGCCATCAGCATCGGCGAGCGCGGGTCGTCCTTGCCGGCGGCGAAGAGCAGCAGGTTCAGCCAGCGCCGCAGCTGCTTGCGGCCGAGGATGAGGATGGCCTGGGCAAAGCTGGTGATCTGCCGTCCGACGCCGACACCGGGTGAATTGACGAGGCGCAACAGGTGGTAGGAGAGGGTCGGGTCGCTGCGGAAGATTTCCTCGATCTCGTGCGTGCCGGCATCGGCGGCGACGAGCTGCATCAAGCGCAGCGCCTGCGTGCGCGATCCGGTCTTGCCGGCAGCGGCCTTGGCCGGCGGCTGCAGGTCGGCGTCGCCGGCGAGGTAGCCGGCGCCGGGTGGCAGGCCGGCCTCCGGCAGGCTGTCGGCAGCGAGAATCGCGCCCGGCGCGAGGAAACGGCAGCCCGTCGTGGCCAGGGCATCGCGCTGCGGCGGCGGCAAACGCGCCGCATCCTCGGCAGCAACGACACAGGGGAAATCGACGACGAGCGCCGCCAGCGCGGGACCGGCGAGCAGCGCCGCAAAGGCCTCCCCGACCGGCTCGGCGGGACGCAGCTGCAAGGCGATCGGCCGCAGCCGGTCGTCGGACAGAAGACGCAGGACGATATGCTGCGGCAGCGCATCCATTTCGAGCCCCCCTCTCGCAGACAAGCGCGACACACGCGGCCGGCTTCGCGGTACGACAACGCCATCGTACGCGAAGTTCCTGCCGACGGCAGCCGGGTCGCGGCCCGACGCGAGCGGCAGGCAAAAGAAAGGGGCGCCGCAGCGCCCCTCCGGTTGGCAAGCGGCGACGTTCAGCCGCCGATGCGCTCGACGATGAAGGCCTTGACCGCGGCGACGTCCGGATCCATCACCTCGACGCGCTGCGGCAGGTCCTCGATGCCTTCGAGCTTCGCCGGACGCTCCGGCGCGCGGTTCAGCGCCTCGCGGATGGTCTCCTCGAACTTCGCCGGCAGCGCCGTCTCCAGCACCAGCGTCGGCATGCCGGCCGGCGCCTGTTCGAGCGCCACCTTGAGGCCGTCGGCGGTATGCGTGTCGATCATCGTGCCGTACTTCTCGAAGGCCAGCCGGATCGTCGCCAGGCGGCCGGCGTGGTTGTTGCTGCCGGAGACGAAGCCGAATTCCGGCAGCTTCGCGAAATACGGCGTGCCGGAAATGTCGAAGCTCGCGCCGGCATCGACCTTGGCCCACAGCTCGCGCACCTTGGCGCCGTCACGGCCGACCAGGTCGAAGACGAAACGCTCGAAGTTCGAGGCCTTCGAGATGTCCATCGACGGCGACGAGGTGGTGTGCGTCTCGGCGGTGCCGCGCGGACGGTAGACGCCGGTGCGGAAGAACTCGTCGAGGACGTCGTTCTCGTTCGTCGCCAGGATCAGCCTGGCGACCGGCAGGCCCATCATGCGCGCGATGTGGCCGGCGCAGATGTTGCCGAAGTTGCCCGACGGCACGCAGAAGGCGACCTGCTCGTCGTTGGATTGGGTGGCGGCGAAGTAGCCCTTGAAGTAATAGACGATCTGCGCCGCGACGCGGCCCCAGTTGATCGAATTGACCGCGCCGATCTTGTACTTCGCCTTGAAGGCGTGGTCGTTGGAGACGGCCTTCACGATGTCCTGCGCGTCGTCGAACATGCCGCGCACGGCGATGTTGTAGATGTTTCCGTCCTGCAGCGAATACATCTGCGCGCGCTGGAAGGCCGACATGCGGCCGTGCGGCGAGAGCATGAAGACGCGCACGCCGTGCTTGCCGCGCATCGCGTATTCGGCGGCCGAGCCGGTGTCGCCGGAGGTCGCGCCGAGGATGTTGATCTCCTCGCCGCGCTTCTCCAGCACGTACTCGAACAGGTTGCCCAAGAGCTGCATGGCCATGTCCTTGAACGCCAGCGTCGGGCCGTTCGAGAGTTCGAGCAGGCCGAGCTTGCCGCGGCCGTTTTCCTTTTCCAGCCAATGCACCGGCGTGATCTCGGCGGCGTCGTCGCCGGGACGGGCGTTGCAGTAGACCTCGGCGGTGTAGGTCTTGTCGCAGATCGCCTTCAGATCGGCCGGCGGAATGTCGTCGACGAACTTGGATAGGATGGCGAAGGCCAGCTCGGCATAGGACAGCTGGCGCCAGGCGTCGAGCTCGGCGCGCGTGATCCGTGGATACGACTCGGGCAGGTAGAGGCCACCGTCCGGCGCCAGGCCGCCGAGCAGAATGTCGCAAAAGGATTGGGCCGGCGCGTTGCCGCGGGTCGAGAGATAGCGCATGGGAGAAATCCGGAAAAGGGATCGGAAAGCGAATCGTGAATCGCGAAAAGCCGCGATTTTACCGCGCGACGGCGGGAACGCGCAGCGCCGACGCCAGATCGGCAAAGAACAGCAGCAGTCCGGCGGCGGCCAGCAGCGCGCCAAGCGGCGCCAGACCGCCGGCGAAGGCCAGCCCGGCGGCCGGTAGCAGCACGGCGCGCAGGCGGCCGCAGCGCACGAGGCGACGCCGCATCTCGTCGCGGGCCGGCGTCTTCGGACCCGGCCAGCGCCACACCGGCAGCAATTGCGACAGCGCACCCGTGACCAGCGGCAGCAGGAAGCCGGCAGCGAACGCGGCGATCGTCCGGTTGCCATCGCCGCCGAGCAGGCCGTGGCCGGCACCGAGCAGTTGCAGCAAGGTGAAGAAGGCAAGCGCGGCGGCAAGCGGCGCCGTCGCGCCGTCGGCGGCCAGCGCACGCCAGCCGAAGCTGCGCCCCCAGTGGGCAAGCAGGCCGCCGGCGACGACGGCGAGGAAGGCGGCGCCGACCAGCGCCAGCGGCCAGAAGGCCGCGGCACCGACGGCCAGCGCGGCGACGCCGGCCGCCGCCACCGGCAGGCGCCGGCGCAGCCAGGGCGCGGCCTGCGGGTCGGGCTTGCCGAGCGCGGTCGGCAGCAGCACCGGCAGCGTGCCGAGCGCGGCGAGGCCGACGAAACCGAGGGTGTTGGCGTGCAGGTGGAAGAGGCGCAGCAGTCCCGGCGCGACGCCGGCGGCGAGCGGCGGCACGACGGCGAGCGCGGCGACGAGTACCAGCAGCGCGGCGGCGTACCAGCGCCAGCCGGGGTGCGGCGAGCCGAGGGCGCGTCGCGAACGACGGCGCATCCAGACGAGCAGGATGAGCGCAGCGGCGGCATCGACGCTCGCCGCCGCGTGCAGCGTGGCGGCGGGAACGATGCCCTGCAGCGCGAGGACGACGGCGACGCCGGCGCCCTGGGCGAAGTACGGCAGGCGGCCGATCCAGCGCTGCGGGCTGCCGCTGCGCGTGAGCACCGGCACGAAGTGCAGCATGGCGCCGAAGATCAGCGGCACGATGCCGACGGCGAAGGCGATATGCGCCGCCGCGGCCGGCGTAAAAACGCCACTGGCGCCCGCAAGGAGCGCCAGTGGCAGTGTTGCGGCAGCGGAAACGGCGAGGAGGATCACCCGACCTTGGCGAAGTCGATGACGATCGCGCCCATCTCGCGCTGCAGGTACTCGATGCTCACGGCATCGCCGTAGCGCTGCTGGATCTGCGCGAGCAGCGGCAGCGGGTCGTGGTCGTTGCAGAAGCGCATGGTCTCGCCCGGGTGCAGCGCGTCGAGCGCGCCGAAGATGGCGGCGTGGCGGAAGCGCTTGGCGATGCCGCGCGCGTCGAACGGATAGATGGCTTCGGGGGTGGTGTGGTTGCAGACGTGGATCGGTTGCATGGTGACTCCTTCGATGACCGGTTGGGGAACGCTGACATTGTGCCGGGACCCGGTCACTCATTCCTTGATGCAAATCGCAAAAACCCCATGGCTTTCATGGGCTTGGCGATTGCCCCACCCGCGTTGCGGGTGGGGGTGCGGGAGGCTGCAGGCTTACTGCAGCTCTTCGAGACGGATGCGCTTGACCTGGCCCTTCTGCACCGGCAGCGATTCGATCTTCGCGATCGCCGCGTCGGCGGCGCTTTCCTTGCAGACGTGGGTCAGGATGATGATGTCGGTCTCGCCCTCGCCCTCTTCCGGCTCGCGCTGCAAGAGCGCGTCGATCGAGATCTTCTGGTCGGCGAGGATGCGCGTGATGTCGGCGAGCACGCCCGGCTTGTCCTCGACGCGCAGGCGCAGGTAGTAGCCGGTCTCGACCTCGCTCATCGGCAGGATCGGCAGGTTCGACATGGCGTCCGGCTGGAACGCCAGGTGCGGCACGCGGTGCTCGGGGTCGGCGGTGGCCAGACGCGTCACGTCGACCAGGTCGGCGATCACGGCGGAGGCGGTCGGCTCGGCGCCGGCGCCCTTGCCGTAGTAGAGCGTGGTGCCGACGGCGTCGCCCTTGACGACGACCGCGTTCATCGCGCCCTCGACGTTGGCCAGCAGGCGCTTGGCCGGGATCAGCGTCGGATGCACGCGCAGCTCGATGCCGTTCGTGCGGCGCTTGGCGATGCCGAGCAGCTTGATGCGGTAGCCGAGCTGTTCGGCGTACTTGATGTCGGAGGCTTCGAGCTTGGTGATGCCCTCGACGTAAGCCTTGTCGAACTGCACCGGGATGCCGAAGGCAATGGCCGAGATCAGCGTCGCCTTGTGCGCGGCGTCCACGCCCTCGATGTCGAAGGTCGGGTCGGCTTCGGCATAGCCCAGGCGCTGCGCTTCCTTGAGCACGGAGTCGAAGGAGAGGCCCTTGTCGCGCATCTCGGAGAGGATGAAGTTGGTCGTGCCGTTGATGATGCCGGCCGCCCATTCGATGCGGTTGGCGGTGAGGCCCTCGCGCAGCGCCTTGATGATCGGGATGCCGCCGGCGACCGCCGCCTCGAAGGCGACCATGACGCCCTTCTGCTGCGCGGCGGTGAAGATCTCGGTGCCGTGCACGGCGAGCAGCGCCTTGTTCGCGGTAACCACGTGCTTGCCGTTGGCGATGGCCTGCATCACCACGTCCTTGGCGACGCCGTAGCCGCCGATCAGCTCGACGACGATCTCGACATCCGGGTCGTTCACGACGGCGAAGGCGTCGTTGACCACCTTGCAGGCGCCGCCGGTGAGCTGCTTCGCCTGCTCGACGTTGTGGTCGGCAACGACGGTAATCTGGATCGGGCGGCCGGCGCGGCGGGTAATCTCCTCCGCGTTGCGCTTGAGAACGGTCCAGGTGCCACCGCCGACGGTGCCGGCGCCGATAAGGCCTACATTGATGGGTTTCATTTGACTACCTTCCTGAAGCAAAACGAGGGAACGAACATCCCCTCACGAAAATAAAATTTGTGCGCGCCGGCGCGCTGCACGCCGGAGTCGAGCGCGACGACGTCGCAGCCGAGCCGCTTCGCCCGCGCCTGCAGCCAGTCGAACAGCAGCTTGCCGTGCCCCCGCGAACGCTGCGCCTCGTCGGTGACCAGGTCGTCGACATAGAGGCGACGACCCTCGTAGGTATTCTCGATGACGCGCCACAGCGTCACGGCGCGAACCGCATCGCCGTCGGCAACCACCGCCATGCGCCCGCCGTTGGCGAACACCTGCTGCAAGCGGCCGGCGTAATCGGCCGGCAGCGCGGGCCGCAGCTGGCGATGCACCGCTTCGGCCCGCGCCAGCCATTGCGGCGCGGCGACCGTCCCGTCCGCCGCCGTGATTTCGACGATTTCGGCGACGGCTCCGGCGACAGGTTCAACGACCTCAGGCCGTGCCATGCCGCTTGCGATAGCCTTCGAGGAAACGCGCGATGCGGCCGATGGCCTCGCGCAGGTCGTCCTCGTGCGGCAGGAAGACCAGCCGGAAGTGATCCGGGTGCGGCCAGTTGAAGCCGGTGCCCTGGACCAGCAGTACCTTCTCTTCCTGCAGCAGCTCGGCGATGAATTCCTGGTCGTTGACGATCGGGTACACCTGCGGGTCCAGCCGCGGGAACATGTACAGCGTCGCCTTCGGCTTGACGCAGCTGACGCCGGGAATCGCCGTGATCAGCTCGTAGGCGACGTCGCGCTGGCGACGCATGCGGCCGCCCTCGCCGACCAGGTCGTCGATGCTCTGGTAGCCGCCCAGCGCGGTCTGGATGCCGTGCTGGCCTGGCGCGTTGGCGCACAGGCGCATCGACGCCAGCATGTCGAGGCCTTCGATGTAGTCCTTGGCGCGGCGCTTGTCGCCGGAGACGACCAGCCAGCCGGCGCGGTAGCCGCAGGAGCGGTAGTTCTTGGAGAGGCCGTTGAAGGTGATGGTCAGCACGTCTTCCGACAGCGAGGCGATCGCGGTGTGCGTCTCGCCGTCGTACAGCACCTTGTCGTAGACCTCGTCGGAATAGATGATCAGGTGGTGCTCGCGGGCGACGGCGATGATCTCCTTCAGCAACTCGTCCGGATACAGCGCGCCGGTCGGGTTGTTCGGGTTGATGATCACGATCGCCTTGGTATTCGGCGTGATCCGGCTGCGGATGTCCGCCACGTCGGGCAGCCAGCCGTTCGCCTCGTCGCACAGGTAGTGCTTCGGCGTGCCGCCGGAAAGGCTGATCGCCGCCGTCCACAGCGGGTAGTCCGGGGCCGGCACAAGGACCTCGTCGCCGGCGTCGAGCAGCGCATTCATCGCCATCACGATCAGCTCGGAGACGCCGTTGCCGACGTAGATGTCTTCCAGCGTGACGCCCTTGATCCTCTTCTGCTGGCAGTAGTGCATGATCGCCTTGCGCGCGGCGAAGATGCCCTTCGAATCGGTGTAGCCGGCGGCGTTCGGCAGGTTGCGGATGATGTCCTGCTGGATCTCTTCCGGCGAGTCGAAGCCGAACGCGGCGAGGTTGCCGATGTTCAGCTTGATGATCTTGTGGCCTTCCTCCTCCATCTGCTTGGCCTTCTGCAGCACGGGACCGCGGATGTCGTAGCAGACGTTGGCGAGCTTGGCGGATTTCTTGATGGGGCGCATTGCTGCTCTCTGTAATTGTTAGAGGAGACCGTCCTTGCGGAACATGTCCTTGATGCCGCGGACCGCCTGACGGATCCGCTCTTCGTTCTCGATCAGCGCGAAGCGCACGTGGTCGTCGCCGTACTCGCCGAAGCCGACGCCCGGCGACACCGCGACGCGCGCCTCGGCCAGCAGCTTCTTGGCGAATTCGAGCGAGCCCATCGCCGCATAGGCCTCGGGAATTTTCGCCCAGATGTACATCGACGCCTTCGGCACCTCGACCATCCAGCCGGCCTCGTGCAGGCCCTTGGCGAGCACGTCGCGGCGCGTCTGGTACATCGCACGCACCTCCTCGACGCAGTCCTGCGGACCATCGAGGGCGATGATCGACGCCACCTGGATCGGCGTGAAGGTACCGTAGTCGTGGTAGCTCTTGATCCGCGCCAGCGCCGACACCAGTTCCTGGTTGCCGACCATGAAGCCGATCCGCCAGCCGGCCATGTTGTAGCTCTTCGACATCGTGAAGAACTCGACGGCGACGTCGCGCGCGCCCGGCACCTGCATGATCGACGGCGCCTGCCAGCCGTCGAAGACGATGTCGGCGTAGGCGAGATCGTGCACGACCAGGATGTCGTGCTGCTTGGCCAGCGCGACGACGCGCTCGAAGAACTCCAGCTCGACGCAGCGCGCGGTCGGGTTCGACGGGAAGCCGAGGATCATCATCTTCGGCTTCGGCGTGCATTCCTTGATCGCCCGCTGCAGCTCCTCGAAAAAATCGACGTCGGGCGTCATCCGCACCGAGCGGATGTCGGCACCGGCGATGATGGCGCCGTAGATGTGGATCGGGTACGAGGGGTTCGGCACCAGCACGGTGTCGCCGCGGTCGAGCGTCGCCAGCATCAGGTGGGCGAGGCCCTCCTTCGAGCCGATGGTGACGATGGCCTCGGATTCCGGGTCGAACTGCACGCCGTAGCGCCGGTCGTACCAGTCGCAGATCGCCTTCCTGAGGCGCGGGATGCCCTTCGAGATCGAGTAGCCGTGGGTGTTCTCGCGCTGCGCCGCCTCGACCAGCTTCTCCGTGATGTGCTTCGGCGTCGGCTGATCCGGGTTGCCCATGCTCATGTCGATGATGTCCTCGCCCCGGCGGCGGGCGGCCATCTTCAGCTCGCCCGTGATGTTGAACACGTAGGGCGGCAGGCGCTTGATGCGGGGAAAGTCCTTCATGGGGCGTCGGGCGGCTCGAAAATTTGGGATTCGCGCGCCAATGGGCGCATTGCGGGAAAAGGTATAATCCTACTTTAACGATTTGTGCACCGCAATTTGCCGTGAAACTCCATCTATCCGACGCCGACAGCAAGCTGAACACCTTCACCGGATACGGCGAAGGCTACGTCGCCGTAAACGGCATCCAGTACCACAGCAACATCACGGTGCTGCCCGGGCAGCTGCTGCCGGACTGGACGGCGGCGAGCTTCGAGACGCTGGCCGAGGCGGATTTCGCGAAACTGGCCGAACTGCAACCGGAAATCCTGCTGCTCGGCACCGGCAGCACGCTGCGCTTCCCGGCGCCGGCGCTGCTGCAGCCGCTGCTCGCCGCCCGCATCGGGCTGGAAGTGATGGATACCCAGGCCGCCTGCCGCACCTACAACATCCTCGTCGCCGAAGGCCGCCGGGTCGCCGCGGCGATCCTCATCTGAGCGACGGGAAGCGCCATGAAAAAAGGCGGCCGCGGCCGCCTTTTTCGTTCAAGGGGAACCCTTCACTCGCGCTGCCCGGTGAAGGCCATGATCAGGTTCAACAGGCTGACGAAGACGTTGTAGATGTCGAGGTACACCGCCAGCGTTGCCGTGATGTAGTTGGTCTCGCCGCCCTGCACGATGCGGCTGATGTCGTACAGGATGTAGGCCGAGAACAGCATCACCGCGACTGCCGAGATGGTCAGCGCCAGCGCCGGAATCTGCAGGAAGATGTTGGCGACGATGGCCAGCAGCAGCACGACGATGCCGACGAACAGGAACTTGCCCATGTTCGTGAAGTCGCGCTTGCTGACCGTGGCGATACCGGCCATCGTGAAGAAGATGGCGCCGGTGCCGCCGGCGGCCATCGCGATCATCGACGCGCCGTTCGAGAAACCGAGCGCGACCTGCAGGATGCGCGACAGCATCAGCCCCATGAAGAACGTGAAGCCGAGCAGCAG
>JANJTW010000193.1 GCA_024710925.1 Rhodocyclaceae bacterium
ATGAACACCCGCCTGCAGGTCGAGCACCCGGTCACCGAACTGATCACCGGGCTGGACCTCGTCGAGCAGATGATCCGCGTCGCCTACGGCGAGAAGCTGCCGCTGACGCAGGCCGATGTGAAGATCAACGGCTGGGCGATGGAGTGCCGGATCAACGCCGAAGACCCGTTCCGCGGCTTCCTGCCGTCGACCGGCCGTCTGGTCAAATTCCTGCCGCCGGCCGAGATTCCCGGCCAGGTGCGCGTCGACACCGGCGTCTACGACGGTGGCGAAATCTCGATGTTCTACGACTCGATGATCGCCAAGCTGATCGTGCACGGCGCCACCCGCGAGCAGGCCATCGCCCGCATGCGCGACGCACTGAACGCCTTCGTCATCCGCGGCATTTCGTCGAACATTCCGTTCCAGGCCGCGCTGATGCAGCATCCGGTCTTCCATTCCGGCATCTTCGACACCGGTTTCATTCCCAAGCACTACCCGACCGGTTTCGACGCCTCGATGGTGCCGCACGACGATCCGGCGCTGCTGGTCTCGGTCGCCGCCTACGTCTATCGTGCCTACACCGACCGCTCGGCCTCCGTTTCCGGCCAGCTGGAAGGCCACGAGCGCATCGTCGGCGACACGTGGGTCGTCGTCCGCCTGACCGGCGACGGCAAGGAGCCGCACGAGGTCGTCGCGCGTCCGGTCGAGGGCGGCTACCACGTCGAGTACAAGGGCGAGCAGTACACCATCCTGTCCGACTGGAAGCTCGGCGAGTCGCTGTTCCGCGGCACCTGCAACGGCGAGGAGTTCACGCTGCAGGTCGAGCGCCACAAGACCAAGTACAGCCTGTTCCACTGGGGTACCCGTGCCGACTTCATGGTGATGAGCGCCCGCGCCGCAGAACTCCTGGCACTGATGCCGGACAAGCCGGCGCCCGACCTGTCGAAGTTCCTGCTGTCGCCGATGCCGGGCCTGCTGCGCGAAGTGGCGGTGAAGGTCGGCCAGGAAGTGAAGGCCGGCGAGAAGCTGGCGGTCATCGAGGCGATGAAGATGGAAAACATCCTCAAGGCCGAGCAGGACTGCAAGGTGAAGAAGATCTCGGCGCAGCCGGGCGAGAGCCTGTCGGTGGATCAGGTCATCGTCGAGTTCGAATAAGCCACGCCGCACCGACCTGCCGACGGCCCGCCGCATCCTGACGATGCGGCGGGCCGTCGTTCTTTGCGCGGCGCCTTCAGACGCAGCGCAAGCGTTCGTAATTGGCGCCGCGCTCGAGCGCTTCGCCGAGGCGCAGGCCGTCGGGCAGGGCTGCGATCTCCAGACGGGCGAGACGGGCCGACTGGCCACCGGGCAGAAAGACGCTTGCCGGCGCGCCGGCATGCGGCGGCAGGAAGATCGCTGGCAGGTCGAGCCGACGGTTCGTGCCTTTCTCCAGACCGGCCGCCAGCACAGGCAGGCCGTGCCCGGGCAGCAGGCGGAACGCGGCGTACAGGCTGCCGTCTTCCTGTGCCGACAGACTGCGCACGATGGCCAGACGGGGGCCGCCGGCGTCGCGCACGGCAACGAAGCTGCGGCAGCTCAGGCGGCAATCGCCGCCGTCGCCGGGCGGGCGGCGCAGAACGAGTTCGCCGGCACGCTCCGCGAGCACCTGCCAGGCCTCGTCGACGACCGTGCCCGGCGCCGCGGCGGCCGGTTTGACGACGCGCCCGAAGATGGCGATCTGCTCGTGCTCGCGGCGCGTGCTGATCGAGGAGGGGGCCGCTTCATCGACGAGGCCGCCGCCACCGAGCAGCCGGTAGGCCTGCTCGACGCTGCCGGCGACGCCGACCGTGCGCGCGCCGTCGCGGAGCGGCGGAGGCGGCGGCGGCGGATGCTGCAGCGCGCCATGCAGGGACTGCAGCAAGGCGCTGCAGGCGTCGGCCGGCAGTCCGCTGCCGAGCTTCAGCGCCTCGGGACTGTCTCCTTCCTGCAGCGACCGGAGGCGCCCCTTCAGCTTGCCAAGGACGGCATCGAGGGCGAGCCAGCGCGGCATCGCCGGTGCGCTGTCGCCGTGGTGCAGCGGGGCGTCGGCCGCGAGATCGACGACGACGCAACGGGCAGAGCCCAATGTCGCCGGCGCGCTGTGGACGACGGCCAGCTCGCGCCAGCGCGCCAGCCAGCGGACGACGGCGGCGAACTGGCTGCGCGACAACTCGGCGGGACGGGCCAGGTGGAGCAGGATGGCCATCGCATAATGACCGCGGACGGTGGACTCGCGCGTTTCGGCGAGCAGACGGTCGCCGACCGTCGTCGCCTCGACGCCAAGCTGCTCGGCGGCAGCGAACACGGCATGCAGGCGGCGCCACCATGGGCCGGGCACCGCCACCCCGCCCCGGTAGCGGGCGAGCTGTTCGTGGCGGAGCGCCGAAATCGTGCGATGGCAAACCTTCGCCGCATCCGGAACGAGCGCGGAATCGCCGTCGAGGCAGGCACGCAGGCAATGCAGATAGGCGGTGGCCAGCTCCCGCCAGAGGCGGCAGGACGCCGCCAGCGCCTTCTGCTCGACGGCCGACAGCGGTAGCGGCCGGTGCTCGTAGCGTTTGACGCTCTCGGCTTCGACCGCAACGATCGGCTGGCGCAGAAGTTCGAGGATCCGGTAACGCTCGCGCGCTTCGATCGGCCAGCCGTTGAGGCTTTCCAGCCGCTCCGCCAGCTCGCCCTGCATCTGGGCGGCATTGGCCAGCGGCTGCGCGGCCAGCCAGCGCTCGCAGCCGGCCTTGTCGACGAACGGCGGCGGCGTTCCCGATCGCAGCGGGGGCAAAGAAAACCAGGTCATCGCCTCATCTCCTCGGAATGTGCCCCCCGCTCGCGGCCCGCTGGTGCGGGCTTCATGGCATGCGGCGAGCTTACCCCAGGCGCGAAAACGCCTCCACCACCTCCGGCGGCGCCTGCACCAGCTCGATCAGCACGCCTTCGCCGCCGATCGGGAATTCGTCGCTGGCCTTCGGGTGCAGGAAGGTGATGTCGTAGCCGGCCGCGCCCTTGCGGATGCCGCCCGGCGCGAAACGCACGCCCTGTGCGGTCAGCCATTCGACGGCGAGCGGCAGGTTGTCTACCCACAGACCGACGTGGTTCAGCGGAGTTGCATGCACCGCCGGTTTCTTCTCCGGGTCGAGCGGCTGCATCAGGTCGACCTCGACCTTGAACGGTCCGCTGCCCATCGCGCAGATATCCTCGTCGACGTTCTCGCGCTCGCTGACGAAGTTGCCGGTGATCTCCAGGCCGAACATGTCGACCCACAGGGTCTTCAGGCGGTCCTTCGACGGGCCGCCGATGGCGATCTGCTGAATGCCGAGGATGCGGAACGGGCGCTGGCTCATGGAAAACTCCTTTGTTAGCCTTAAAAATCAAGAATTCATAATTACAGAGATTTTACACGAGCCGGGCGGCCGCGGAACGCCGCGCAGCGCCGGCCGCCGTTCAGCGTCGACGACCGGCGGCGGCGAGCAGCGCGACGCCGGCCAGCACCATCGGCAGCGACAGCCATTGCCCCATGCTGACCGTGTAGGAAAGTCCGAAGATGCCTGCGTCCGGCGTGCGGAAATATTCGGCGAGGAAGCGGAAGACACCGTAGCCGATCAGGAAGACGCCGGAAACGGCGCCGACCGGGCGCGGCTTCGCCGCATACAGCCAGAGCAGCGCGAACAGCGCCAGCCCCTCGCCGGCCATCTGGTAGAGCTGCGACGGGTGGCGCGGCAGGTTGTCGACGTACGGGAAGACCATTGCCCAGGGCAGCGCCGGATCGGCGACGCGGCCCCACAGCTCGCCGTTGATGAAGTTGCCCAGCCGCCCGGCAGCGAGTCCCAAGGGCACCAGCGGCGCGATGAAGTCGGTCACCTCCAGCCAGCGCCGTTCATACTTGCGCGCCACGAAGACCATCGCCACCAGCACGCCGAGGAAACCGCCGTGGAAGGACATGCCGCCCTTCCAGACGGCGAGGATCTCGAGCGGATGCGCCAGGTAGTAGCCCGGCTCGTAGAACAGCACCTGGCCGAGCCGGCCGCCGAGAACGACGCCAAGCACGCCGTAGAAGAGCAGGTCGTCAAGCGCCCTGACGCTGAAGCCCGGCGCCAGCCCGCGCTCGATGCGCCGCTTGCCGAGCCACCAGAACTGGACGAAGGCGGCGAGGTACATCAGCCCGTACCAGCGCACGGCGAGCGGGCCGACGGCGACGGCAATCGGGTCGAACTGGGGATGGATGAGCATCGGCGGAGGCTTCCGGCAAATTTGGGCTAGAATTCGAAGTCCCCGATTATAGTCGTCGGGCCGCTCCCGGCCGTCCTTCCCGACGGCCGCCCACGCGCGGCCCCGGTTTTCCCCACGGAGTTCCGTCATGCCCCAATACCGTTCCCGCACTTCGACCCACGGCCGCAACATGGCCGGCGCGCGCGCCCTGTGGCGCGCCACCGGCATGAAGGACGGCGACTTCGGCAACCCGAACATCGCCGTCGTGAACTCCTTCACCCAGTTCGTTCCCGGCCACGTGCACCTGAAGGACCTCGGCCAGCTGGTGGCGCGCGAGATCGAGGCGGCCGGCGGCATCGCCAAGGAATTCGACACCATCGCCATCGACGACGGCATCGCCATGGGTCACGCCGGCATGCTCTATTCGCTGCCGTCGCGCGACCTGATCGCCGACTCGGTCGAATACATGGTCAACGCGCACTGCGCCGACGCCATGGTCTGCATCTCGAACTGCGACAAGATCACCCCGGGCATGCTGATGGCGGCGATGCGGCTGAACATCCCGGCGATCTTCGTCTCCGGCGGCCCGATGGAAGCCGGCAAGGTGAAGTGGGAAGGCAAGACCATCGCCGTCGACCTGATCGACGCGATGATCAAGGCCGGCGACAGCAGCTGCTCGGACGAGGAAGTCGACGCCTTCGAACGCTCGGCGTGCCCGACCTGCGGTTCCTGCTCCGGCATGTTCACCGCCAACTCGATGAACTGCCTGACCGAAGCGCTCGGCCTGTCGCTGCCCGGCAACGGCACGGTGGTGGCGACGCACGCCGACCGCAAGGAACTGTTCCTGAAGGCCGGCCGCACCGCGGTGGATATGTGCCGCCGCTGGTACGAGCAGGACGACGCCTCGGTGCTGCCGCGCAGCATCGCCACCAAGGCCGCCTTCGAGAACGCGATGGCGCTCGACGTGGCGATGGGCGGCTCGACCAACACCGTGCTGCACATCCTCGCCGCCGCGCGCGAGGCCGGCGTCGACTTCACGATGCAGGACATCGACCGCATCTCGCGCAAGGTGCCATGCCTGGCCAAGGTGGCGCCGGCGACGCAGGACTACCACATCGAGGACGTGCACCGCGCCGGCGGCATCATGGGCATCCTCGGCGAACTCGACCGTGCCGGCCTGATCCACCGCGACACGCCGACCGTGCACATGAAGACGCTGGGCGAGGCGATCGACCGCTGGGACGTGATCCGCGAGCACGACGTGAAGATCCACGAATTCTTCAAGGCGGCGCCGGGCGGCATCCCGACGCAGACGGCGTTCTCGCAGAACCGCCGCTTCAACGAACTCGACCTGGACCGGACCAACGGCTGCATCCGCAACAGGGAGCACGCCTACACGCAGGAAGGCGGGCTCGCCGTGCTCTACGGCAACATCGCGCTCGACGGCTGCATCGTCAAAACCGCCGGCGTCGACGAAGAGAACTGGAAATTCACCGGCAAGGCGCGCGTCTACGAAAGCCAGGACGACGCCGTCGAAGGCATCCTCGGCGGCGAAGTCGTCGCCGGCGACGTCGTCATCGTTCGCTACGAAGGCCCGAAGGGCGGCCCCGGCATGCAGGAGATGCTCTACCCGACCTCGTACCTGAAGTCGCGCGGGCTGGGCAAGGACTGCGCGCTCTTGACCGACGGCCGCTTCTCCGGCGGCACCTCCGGCCTCTCCATCGGCCACGCCTCGCCGGAAGCGGCCGACGGCGGCGCCATCGGCCTGGTCGAGAACGGCGACACGATCGAGATCGACATCCCCGGCCGCCGCATCCACCTGGCCATCTCCGACGCCGAACTGGCCAAGCGCCGCGCCGCGATGGAGGCCAAGGGCGAACGCGCCTGGCAACCGGCCAGCCGCGAACGCACCGTTTCCGCCGCGCTGCAGGCCTACGCGCTGATGACCACCTCGGCCGACAAGGGCGCGGTGCGCGACGTTTCGCAGATCCAGCGCCGGAAATAGGCCGTCCGGTCCGTCAGCGGACCGGACGTGTCAACGAAACGCCGCGCCGGCCGTTAATGGACGTGTGCCGATCGCCGATCATGGAAATTTGATGCATCTTATTTCCAAGGCGGGAATTGTGGAATAAGATCGGCGCTCCCGACCCATCATCAACCGAAATACGGAGTGAGAGAGAGATGAAAGCTATCACCGTGTCCCTGCTGGCTGCCGCCGGCATCCTGTCCGCCGGTGCCGTCCAGGCTGACGAGGCGCTGGCCAAGTCGAAGAACTGCATGACCTGCCACCAGGTCGCCAAAAAGGTCGTCGGCCCGGCCTACAAGGACGTCGCCGCCAAATATGCAGGCAAGGGCGCCGAAGCCACGCTGGCCGAGAAGATCATCAAGGGCGGCAAGGGCAACTGGGGCGCCGTGCCGATGCCGCCGAACCCGAAGGTCACCCCGGAAGAGGCCCAGAAGCTGGTGAAGTGGATTCTCAGCCAGAAATAAGCGTCCTCGCTCCCGAAGAAGCCGGCCATGTGCCGGCTTTTTTGTTGCCGAAAGCATTATTGACAAGCCATTCGACGCTGGGGAGAATCGTTCGTTCCCGTGCCCGAGCGCGGCCAACCCTGGTTTTCGACGCAACAACAACACTGGAGACACATCCATGCAATTTTCCCGTTTCCCCGGCATCACCCTCGCCCTCGCCGCCTCCATCGCCCTGATCGGTTGCGGCCAGAAGGAAGAACCGAAGCCGCAGGCGGCCGCCCCCGCAGCGCCGGCCGCGCCGGCGCCGAAGCCGGAAATGACCGTGAAGGTCGGCCATGTGGCGCCGATGACCGGCCCGCAGGCGCACCTCGGCAAGGACAACGAGAACGGCGCCAAACTGGCGGTCGAGGAACTGAACGCCCAAGGACTCGAAATCGGTGGCGCCAAGGTCAAGTTCGAACTGCTCGCCGAAGACGACCAGGCCGACCCGAAGCAGGGCACCATCGTCGCCCAGAAGCTCGTTGACGCGAAGGTCAACGGCGTCATCGGCCACCTCAACTCCGGCACCACGATCCCGGCCTCGAAGCTCTACGCCGACGCCGGCATCCCGCAGATCTCACCGTCGGCGACCAATCCGAAGTACACCCAGCAGGGCTTCGCCACCGCCTTCCGCGTCATGGCCAACGACATCCAGCAGGGCAAGGTGCTCGGCGAATTCGCCGCCAAGCAGGGCATGAAGACGGTGGCCATCATCGACGACCGCACGGCCTACGGCCAGGGCCTCGCCGACGAATTCCGCAAGTCGGCCGAAGCGGCCGGCCTGAAGGTCGTCGCCAACGAGTACACCAACGACAAGGCGACCGATTTCAAGGCCATCCTGACCAAGATCAAGTCGACCAAGGCCGACCTCGTCTTCTACGGCGGCATGGACGCGCAGGGCGGCCCGCTCGCCAAGCAGATGAAGGAACTCGGCCTGAAGGCCAAATTCCTCGGCGGCGACGGCGTGTGCACGCCGGAGTTCATGAAGCTCGGCGGTCCGGCCACCGAAGGCCACTACTGCTCGATGCCGGGCGTGCCGCTGGAGAAGATGGCCAAGGGTCCGGAGTTCAAGGACAAGTTCACGAAGAAGTTCAACGCCGAGATCCAGCTCTACGCGCCGAACGTCTATGACGCCGTGATGGTCATGGCCGACGCGATGAAGCGCGCCAACTCGGTCGAGCCGGCGAAGTACCTGCCGGAGGTCGGCAAGACCAGTTACGAGGGCGTCACCGCCAGGATCGAGTTCGACGAGAAGGGCGACCTGAAGGGCGGCGCGATTTCGATCTACCAGTATCAGGGCGGCCAGCTGGCCTACGTCGAAACGCTCGGCGGCGCCGGCGTCGCCGAAGCGGTCAAGGAAGCGGCGACGGCGACCGGCGATGCGGCCAAGGCTGTCGCCGGCGCCGCCACCGAAGCCGCCAAGGACGCCGTGAAGGATGCGGCCGGCGCGGTGAAGGACGCCGCCGAAGCGACCAAGGCGGCGGTGGAGAAGAAGTAACCAGACCGGTATAATCCTGTCCGACAACTTGGAAACGGCGCCGCAAGGCGCCGTTTCCGCATCCACCCAACGACCCGAACGGCATGGACATCCTACTCCAGCAAATCATCAACGGCCTCGTGCAGGGCTCCATCTACGCGATGGTCGCCCTCGGTTACACGATGGTCTACGGGATCATGGGCCTGATCAACTTCGCGCACGGCGAAGTGGTGATGATCGGCACCCTGGTCGCCATCAGCATCGTCACCCTGCTCGTGCAGAGCGGCATGCCGCCGGCGCTGGCCGGCGCCTTCGGCGTCGCCGGCGCCGCGCTGGTCTGCATGGCGCTCGGCTGGAGCCTGGAGCGCGTTGCCTACCGGCCGCTGCGTCAGGCCCAGCGACTGGCGCCGCTGATCACCGCGATCGGCTGCTCGATCGTGCTGCAGAACCTGGCGATGATGATCTGGGGGCGGAACTACATGACCTTCCCGCCGCTGATCGAGAAAACGCAGTTCGAATTCGCCGGCGCCTCGTTCACCAGCGTCCAGGTGATGATCGTCACCGTCGCCGCGCTGTCGATGAGCGGCCTGCTCTTCCTCGTCTATCGCACCAAGCTCGGCATGGCCATGCGCGCCACCGCGCAGAACCCGGCCGTCGCCGGCCTGATGGGGGTGAACGCCAACCGCGTCATCTCCTCGGCCTTTGTCGTCGGCTCGGCGCTCGGCGCCGTCGCCGGCGTCATGGTCGGCACCTACTACGAGATCGCCCACTACCAGATGGGCTTCATGCTCGGCCTGAAGGCCTTCACCGCCGCCGTCCTCGGCGGCATCGGCAACCTCGCCGGGGCGATGGCCGGCGGCGTGCTGCTCGGGCTGATCGAGGCGCTCGGCGCCGGCTACATCGGCGACCTCACCGGCGGCTTCCTCGGCAGCCATTACCAGGACATCTTTGCCTTCGCCGTACTCATCATCGTGCTGATGTTCCGGCCCTCCGGACTGTTCGGCGAAAAGACGGGAGACCGCGCATGAACAAGTGGCTCACTCCGCGCTCGTCGCTCGGCCTGGTGCTCGTCGCCGCCGCGCTGATCGCGCTCCCCTTCATCGCCGGCATGGGCGGCCAGGCCTGGGTGCGCATCCTCAACTTCGCCATCCTCTACGCCTTCCTCGCGCTCGGGCTGAACATCGTCGTCGGCTTCGCCGGCCTGCTCGACCTCGGCTACATCGCCTTCTACGCGGTCGGCGCCTACACCTGGGCGCTGCTGGCCAGCCCGCACTTCGGCCTGCACCTGCCGTTCTGGGCGATCCTGCCGATCGGCGCCGTCCTCGCCTGCGCCGCCGGCGCGCTCCTCGGCGCGCCGACGCTGAAGCTCCGCGGCGACTATCTGGCCATCGTCACCCTCGGCTTCGGCGAGATCGTGCGCATCTTCATGAACAACCTGAACGCGCCGGTGAACATCACCAACGGCGCGCAGGGAATCACGCTGATCGATCCGGTGATCATCGGCCAGTTCAAGTTCAGCGCCACCTCGACGATCTTCGGCATCACCGTCAGCGGCCCGCAGAAGTACTACTACCTGCTGGTGCTGCTCGCGCTCGGCGTCATCCTGGTCAACTACCGGCTGCAGCACTCGCGCATCGGCCGCGCCTGGCAGGCGATCCGCGAGGACGAGATCGCGGCCAAGGCGATCGGCATCAACACGCGCAACGTCAAGCTGCTCGCCTTCGCCATGGGCGCCTCGTTCGGCGGCATCGCCGGCGGCATCTTCGCGGCGATGCAGGGCTTCGTCTCGCCGGAAAGCTTCTCGCTGATCGAGTCGATCATGATCCTGGCGATGGTCGTCCTCGGCGGCATGGGCCACATCCCCGGCGTCATCCTCGGCGCGGTGCTCCTCACCATCCTGCCGGAAGCGCTGCGCTACGCCGTCGTGCCGGTGCAGAAGGCGCTCTTCGGCGAGGTGCTGGCCGATCCGGAAAGCCTGCGCATGCTGGTCTTCGGCCTGGCGCTGGTGCTGGTCATGCGCTTCCGGCCGGCCGGCCTGTGGCCGTCGCCGGAACGGCGCCGCGAACTGGCGGAGAAAGTACGATGAGCGACCTGCCCGTTCTGCTTGAAGCCCGCGCCGTCGCCAAGCATTTCGGCGGCGTCAAGGCGCTGCGCGACGTCTCGCTGACCATCCGCCAGGGCGAGGTCTACGGCCTGATCGGCCCGAACGGCGCCGGCAAGACCACCTTCTTCAACTGCATGACCGGCCTCTACGTGCCGGACGGCGGCGGCTTCGTCTTCGCCGGCGCGCCGCTCGTCGCCGACGCGCCGCACCGCGCCGCCGAGCGCGGCATCGCCCGCACCTTCCAGAACATCCGCCTGTTCGGCAACATGACGGCGCTGGAGAACGTCATGGTCGGCCGCCACGTGCGCACGCGCGCCGGCGTCTTCGGCGCCATCCTGCGCAACGGCGCCACGCGCGACGAGGAAGCGGCGATCCGCCGCCGCGCCGAGGAACTGCTGCACTACGTCGGCATCGACGACCGTGCCGACGACCTCGCCAAGAACCTGTCCTACGGCGACCAGCGCCGGCTGGAAATCGCCCGCGCGCTGGCCACCGAGCCGAAGCTGCTGTGCCTCGACGAACCGGCGGCCGGCATGAACGGCACCGAAACCGAGGAGCTGCGCGTGCTGATCGAGGGTATCCGTGCCGACGGCACCACCATCCTGCTCATCGAGCACGACGTCAAGCTGGTGATGGGCCTGTGCGACCGCGTCGCCGTGCTCGACTACGGCGCGCTGGTGATCGAGGACGTGCCGGCGGTGGTCCAGCACGATCCGCGCGTGATCGAAGCCTATATCGGAGTGGCGGCATGAAGAACGGCAACAGCAACGGCAACGGCACGCCCCCGTTGCTCATCGCCGAGGGCCTGCGCGTTTCCTACGGCGGCATCCAGGCGGTGCGCGGCATCACCTTCCACGTCAACGAAGGCGAGACGGTGGCGCTGATCGGCGCCAACGGCGCCGGCAAGACGAGCACGCTGCGCGCGCTGGCACGCATGCTCGACCTCGCCGGCGGCAGCATCCGCTACCAGGGCAAGGAGCTGTCGACGCTGCCACCGCATCGGCTGGTGCGCGAAGGCATCGCGCTGGTGCCGGAAGGGCGCGGCGTCTTCCCGCGCCTGACCATCGCCGAGAACCTGGCGATGGGCGCCTTCTGCCGCAACGACAAGGCGGCGATCGCCGGCGACATGGAGCACGTCTACGGCCTCTTTCCGCGCCTCAAGGAGCGCGAGAAGCAGCTCGCCGGCACGCTGTCCGGCGGCGAGCAGCAGATGCTGGCGATCGGCCGCGCGCTGATGTGCCGGCCGAAGCTGCTGCTGCTCGACGAACCGTCGATGGGGCTGGCGCCGATCATGGTGCCGAAGATCTTCGAGGTGGTGCGCACGGTGGCGGCACAGGGCATGACCATCCTGCTCATCGAACAGAACGCCAAGCTCGCACTGGAAACCGCCCAGCGCGGCTATGTCATGGAAAGCGGCGAGATCACGCTGACCGACGAGGCGGCGGTGCTGCTGCACGACCCGAAGGTGCGCGAGGCTTATCTCGGCGAATGACCCGGCGCGCACGGTGCGCCGGACCGTTCAGTATTCCATCGTATCGGCGAAGGCGAGGGCGGCCAGCTGCGCCCGGTTGACCTGCGCGGCGCTCAGCCCGAGCAATTCGGCCTGCGCCGCCAGCGGCGCGCCGTCGCCGCTTTCGCAGGCCCGCGCCAGTTCGAGGAAGGGCGCGTAGAGCCCGCCATTGCCGAGCAGCGCATCGGTGATCGGCTCCGGCAGATACATCGCGTCGAGCGCCTGCTCCATCCCCACCCCGAGCAGCAAGTCGAGCAGCGAAAAAGCGCCGGTGATGAACAGGTTGTCGTACTCCGACGGGTCGACCAGCCCGTGGCCGAGCTGCTCCATCATCCGCCCGCGCGTCAGCGCCGTATGCATCAGCGTCGGCGCCATCGGGTCCTTGCTCGCCGTCACCAGCAGCAGCGACAGCCATTTGTTCAGCTTGTCGTAGCCGAGGATGGTCACCGCGTGCCGGAACGACTGCACCTCGCAGGACAGGCCGAAGCCGGCGGAATTGATGTAGCGCAGCAGCTTGTACGAGAGCGCGACGTCCTGCTTCAGCGCCGTCTCGATCTCGCCGACGTCGGCATTCTTGCGCACCAGATTGAGGACGCGCACGATGTGCGCCTGGCTGGCGTTGAGCTGCTTCGCCGGCGCGCTTGCCGGCTGCTTGACGAACCAGCCGGCGGCGGCGCTCATGCCGGCATCGAGGCAGGCCTTGAACGCCTCCTGCGCTTCGACGTTGAAGGCCACCGGAATGCCGAAGGATTCGGTCTTCGCTGCCAGCACCTTGAGTTGCGCCGCGGAAAAGGCGGCGGTGTCGAAGCCGACGAAGCGGAAGCGGTTGCCGCCACCGCCCAGCACCTGCGCGGCGCCCGCGTCGAAGGTGTAGCACAGCGACAATCCGGATTCCTTCAGTGCCGCGACGAAAGCCTCCGCCTGTTCGCCGGCAAACGGCGCCCCCGGCAATTCGATGGTGACGTTGGCCGGGGCCACCCAGTCGAACAGCGCCAGGCCGTCGGGCAGCACATCGAAATGCACGAAGAGTCCGCGCTCGCCCTGCGGCCAGGCGTCGGTCAGGTCGTTGAGGGCGTCGACCGCCGCCGGATGCCCGCCGCCACCGTGCACGCAGAGCCGGGTGGCGATGATCTTGCCCTGGCGGTTGATCACCGGCTGGCGGGTCAAAAACAGGCTCATCGGAATTCCTTTTGTTCTCGAAACGGCGCGCTGGCATCGCTGCCCCGGTGGCGCCGGCTATCCCTTGTCGTTGGCGAAATCGAAGGCGTCGGCGAAGAATTCTTCCGGCGGAAGCTTACACTCCCCGCAGAAATCCCGCTTGGCGGCGGCAATCATCGCCGGCGAACCGCAGGCATACACCTGGTGGCCGGAGAGGTCGGGATAGTCGGCCATCACCGCCGCGTGCACGAAGCCGGTACGCCCCGGCCAGCCGTCGTCGGCGGTCGGCGCCGAAAGCACCGGCACGAAGCGGATGCCGTGTTCGGCCGCCCAGCGCTCGGCCACCTCGCGTTGATACAGGTCGACGACGGAACGCCCCCCCCAATAGACGATGATCGGCCGCGCAGAGCCCTCGGCGATGGCATGCTCGACCACCGACTTGATCGGCGCGAAGCCGGTACCGCCGGCGACCATGAGCATCGGCTTCGGCGATTCCTCGCGCAGGAAGAAAGTGCCGTGCGGACCGTTGAAGCGCAGGATGTCCTTCTCCTTCATCGTCGCGAACACGTGCTCGGTGAACTGGCCGCCGGGAACGTGGCGGATATGCAGTTCGAGCAGTTCGTCGTCATGCGGCGCATTGGCCAGCGAGAAACTGCGCCGCTTGCCGTCCTTCAGCAGAATGTCGATGTACTGGCCGGCAAGGAACTGCAGGCGCTCGTTCGCCGGCAGCTTGAGCCGGACGATCATCACGTCCGGCGCCGCCTTCGTCAGTTGCTGCACGCGCGCCGGCAGCGTCTTCACCGGAATGTCGCCGGCCTTCCTGACCTCGCGCGACTCGATGACCAGGTCCGATTGCGGCTTCGCGCAGCAGAACAGCGCCTGGCCGGCGGCGCGCTCGGCGTCGGAGAGTGCCTGCGCCTGCGCCTTGCCGTGGTCGACGTCGCCCGCCAGCACCTTGCCCTTGCAGGCACCGCAGGCGCCGTCGCGACACCCGTAGGGGAGGGTCAGGCCGTGGCGCAGCGCCGCTTCGAGAATGGTTTCGTCGCCCTCGGCGACGAAGGCGTGGCCGGAGGGCTGGATGCTGACCGAAAAGCTCATGGTTCCCCTTGTTCGTTTCCACACCGGCCATCCCGGCAGCGGGAGCGGGTTGGTACAATGCCGCGGTGCAAAAACTACTGATCGTCGGTTGTGGTGATGTCGCCTGGCGGGCGCTGCCCCGGCTCGTCCGGCGCTACCGCGTCTACGCGCTGCTGCGCGATGCCGACGAGCATGCGCGCTGGCGTGCCGCCGGCGCCGTGCCGCTCGCCGGCGACCTCGACGACCGGGCCGGCCTCGGCCGCTGCGGCGGCCTCGCCGACGCCGTGCTGCACCTCGCGCCGCCGCCCGACCGCGGCGACCGCGACACGCGCACGCGCCACCTGCTGGCGGCGCTCGGACGGGGAAAAAGTCTACCACAGCGCCTGATCTACATTAGTACCAGCGGCATCTATGGCGACTGCGCCGGCGCCGTCGTCGACGAGACGCGGGCGCCGCATCCGGCCACTGCGCGCGCGCTGCGCCGGCTCGACGCCGAGCGAACGCTGCGCGCCTTCGGCCGGGCAACCGGCGTCGCCGTCGCCATCCTGCGCGCCCCCGGCATCTACGCCGCCGACCGCCTGCCGCTGGAGCGCCTGGCCAAAGGCACGCCGGCGCTGGCCGACGCCGACGACGTATTCACCAACCACATCCACGCCGACGACCTCGCCGCCGCCTGTTGCGCGGCGCTCGTCCGCGCGCGGCCGAACCGCGCCTACAACGCCTGCGACGATTCGCACTGGAAGATGGGCGAGTACTTCGACCGCGTCGCCGACGCCTTCGCGCTGCCGCGCCCGCCGCGGCTGACGCGGGCGGAGGCGGCACGGCAGCTGTCGCCGCTGCAACTGTCGTTCATGCGCGAGTCGCGGCGGCTGTCGAACCGCCGCCTGCGCGAGGAACTCCGGCTGGCGCTCGCCTATCCCACCGTCGCCGACGGCATCGCCGCCGCGCGCGAAGAACACGAAAGGAAATCCGCATGCTCGTCGTGAAAGCCCTGCACATCTCGCTGGTCGTCGCCTGGTTCGCCGGCCTCTTCTACCTGCCGCGCCTCTTCGTGAACCTGGCGATGGTGCCGGCCGACAGCGCCGCCGAGCGCGCCCGCCTGCTGCTGATGGCCGGCAAGCTCTACCGCTTCATGACGCCGCTCGGCATCCTCGCCGTCGGCCTCGGCTTCTGGCTGTGGTTCGGCTTCGGCTTCACCGGCGGCTGGCTGCATGCGAAGACGACGCTGGTCATCGTGCTCATCTTCTACCACCTGTACTGCGGCCAGCTGCTGCGCGCCTTCGTCGCCGGCACCTGCACGAAGAGCCACGTCTGGTTCCGCTGGTTCAACGAACTGCCGGTGCTGGTGCTGTTCGCTGTCGTCTTCCTCGTCGTGCTGAAGCCCTTCTGAGATGAACAACTATTTCGCCCCCTGCCCGCGCGGCCTCGAAGCGCTGCTCGCCGACGATGTTGCCGCCCTCGGCGGCCAGCATGTGAAACCGATCGGCGGCGGCGTCATGTTCGCCGGCGACTGGCCGGTGTGCTACGCCGTCAACCTGCATTCGCGACTGGCGACGCGCGTCCTGTGGCGCGTAGCCGCGCGCGGCTACGCCAAGGAGGACGACATCTACCGGCTGGCGCTCGACACCGACTGGCCCGGGATGTTCAAGCCGACGCAAACGCTGCGCGTCGACATCACCGCGATCAAGTCGCCGCTGAAGAGCCTCGACTTCGCCACCCTGAGGGTCAAGGACGGCATCTGCGACCGCTTCCGCCGCGACTGCGACGACGTCCGTCCGAGCATCGACACGCGCCAGCCCGACGTGCGCGTGCAGGCCTTCCTCACCGAGAGCGACTGCACGCTGTACGTCGATACCTCGGGCGACCCGCTGTGGCAGCGCGGGCTACGCCAGAAGACGGTGGAGGCGCCGCTGAAGGAGAACCTCGCCGCCGGCATCCTGCGCCTGACCGGCTGGCAACCGGGAACGCCGCTGTTCGACCCGATGTGCGGCAGCGGCACCTTCCTGCTCGAAGCGGCGCAGATCGCCCACGGCATCGCCCCGGGCAGCCGCCGCAGCTTTGCCTTCGAGCGCCTCAAGGGATTTGCCGCCGAGACCTGGCGCCAGATGCGCGAAGCCGCGCTCGCCGCCGAGAAGCCGGTCGCCTGGGCGCAACTCTACGGTGCCGACATTTCCGCGCAGGCGGTGCGCGCCGCCACCGCCAACCTCGACCGCGCCGGCCTGCTCGACGCCGTCGAGCTGATCCAGTCCGACTTCCTCGAAATCGCCGCACCGGCCGACCACGGCATCCTCGTCTGCAACCCGCCGTACGGCGTACGGCTGGAAGAGCAGGAATCGCTCGCCGCCTTCTACCCGCAGCTGGCGACCGTGCTGAAGAAGAATTTCGCCGGCTGGACCTGCCATTTCTTCACCGCCGACCTGCGCATGCCGAAACTGATGCGCCTGACGCCGAGCAGGAAGACGCCGCTCTACAACGGCGCGCTGGAATGCCGGCTGTTCGAGATCAGGATGGTGGCGGGGAGCAACCGGAAAGGCGCCGCAGCGCCTTCGGAAAAATCCGGAACCGAGTAACCTGCGCCATCCCGCTCACCTCAAGGCGAAGCCAGAACGAGGCGGCAAGCGCTAAGGCGACGAGACAGTAGCTGCGCTACGGCGAGGAGCCGCAGCGCGCAGCCAACGAAGTGCTGGCGAGCAACCCACTCAAACGATGTCGAGGTGGCCGATGCCGGTGGTGAGGTCGCGATCCTTCGAATCCTTGCCGTGCAGCTTGATCTGCAGCCGCAGGTCGTTCACCGAATCGGCATTCCTCAGCGCATCCTCGTAGGTGATCTTGCCCGCCTCGTAGAGGTCGAACAGCGCCTGGTCGAAGGTCTGCATGCCCAGTTCGCGCGACTTCTTCATGATCTCCTTGATCTCGTGGAT
>JANJTW010000154.1 GCA_024710925.1 Rhodocyclaceae bacterium
CGACGCGACGTGTTCAATTACATCGAGCTCTTCTACAACCCGAAACGCCGTCACAGCTATGCGAACGGACTTTCTCCGGTAGAGTTCGAAAAGCAGTATTTCAACCGGCAGCAGAGCGTCTACTGAAGCTGGGGCGATTCACCCCGTTTACACAAAAATTCGGACAGACCCACTTCCCAGAAGTTCAAATGAAGCTGTTCCCTTCATCTCCGACAGCCCAAGCCCTGGGCATTCACGCCACCCCGCTCAAAACGGCGGCGGGCAGTCGATGCGCAGCAGCCCCCCCGTCTCCGGATCGACAAATTCAATCCGGCAGGCATGCAGCGTCAGGCGCCCGGCCTTGGCGAAGGAGGCCGGCGTGCCGTAGAAATCGTCGCCGAGGATGGGATGGCCCATCGCTTCCATGTGCACCCGCAGCTGGTGCGAGCGCCCGGTCACGGGTTCGAGTTCGATGCGCGACACGGCGCACGCGGCGTCGGTGTCGAGTACGCGGTAGCGGGTCAGGCACGGCCGGCCGGTGGTGTGATCGACTTTCTGCTTCGGGTGCCGCGGCCCGTCGACGCCGATGGGTAGCGCGATCTCGCCGGTGGCGGCGGCCGTCCAGAGGCCGTCGACCAGCGCCTGGTAGCGCTTCTTCACCCGGCGCTCCTGGAACGAGATGCTGAGCTCGCGCTGCGCCCTGGCGCCGCGCCCCATGACGACAATGCCCGAGGTGCCCATGTCCAGGCGATGGACGATCAGGGCGTCGGGGAACTCGGCCTGCACGCGGCGCGACAGGCAGTCCTCCTTGCCGGCGTCGCGCCCCGGCACGCTCAGCAAGCCGCTGGGCTTGTCGACGACGATCAGCTGCGCCGAGAGATGGAGGATGGAAAGCCCCCGGTGCGGCGGCGGACGGTAGGGAGTGGAGGCCATGCCGCGGATTGTCTCATTGCGGCGGCGGCGCGCGGAGCCGTCGCCACCGCTCCGCTCCCGTTCGGCACAGCCCGCTGCTCAAAAATGGCGCAGCAGGTCGCCAGCCCTCTCCCCTTGCCCATCGCCCTGCCCCGCCGCAAGCCGCGTCGCCACGGCCTCCGCGCGAACCGGCTCTACCCAGACGGCGCCACGAAAGACGATGGCATGCCTCTTGCGCGATCCCCCGATCACGCTTGCCGGGGAGACGGCCGACGATGCGGGACCATTCGATAGCGCGAACCTTCATTCGCCGCGGCGCAACGAATCTGCTGCATGGGCTGGCGGCGTTCGCCGCGCTGCTGCTCGCGCTGCCGGCCGCCGCCGGCGTGCTGACGCAGGCCGACCTGCAGCGCTTCTTCCCCGACGCGATCCGCATCGAGGCCAAGGACGAGAAGTTGCCGGTGTGGCCGATCGTCAAGCTCGACGGGCCGACCGAGAAGGTCGTCGCTTACGCCTTCGAGTCGGTCGACCTGGCGCCGATTCCCGGCTTCGCCGGCAGCCCGATCAACCTGCTCGTCGCGCTCGACCGCGACGGGCTGTTCCTCGACGTGCGCGTGCTCTCGCAGCACGAGCCGGTGTTCGTCGACGGCCTCGGCCCGGAGCCGCTGCACCGCTTCGTCGAGCAGTACCGCGGCCGCGACCTGCGCCAGCCGATCCGCATCGCGCACGGCGCGCGCCGCGCCGGCGGCGAGGAACTCGACGGCATCACCAAGGCCACCGCCTCGGTGCGCATCCTCAACGAATCGCTGCTCTCGGCGGCGCTGCAGGTGGCGCGCGAGAAGCTCGGCTTCGCGCCGGGCGGCGCGCTGCGCGAGGTGGCGACGGTGCGCGCCGAGGTCTTCGAGGCACTGGACTGGAAGGCGCTGGTCGAACGCGGCCACGTCGCGCATTTCCGCACCGCCAACGCCGAGGTCGAGCGCCTGTTCGCCGGCACTGCCGGCGAGGGCGTCGACGCGACGGCGCGCGAGCAGCCGGAGGCGACCGCCAGCGAGCTGTGGGTGGCCCACCTGAACGTGCCGACGGTCGGCCGCAACCTGCTCGGCGAGGAGGCGTGGCGGCGGCTGATGGCGCGCCTCGAACCCGGCCAGCAGGCGATCCTGGTCGCCTCGTCCGGGCGCCTCGGCTTCGTCGACGCCGATTTCGTCCGCGGCGGCGTGCCGGCGCGGCTGGCGATCCGCCAGAACGAGCTGCCGGTCGAGCTGCGCGATATGGATGTCGACCTGCGGCTCGCCGGCGCGCCGGACTTCGCTGAATTCTCAGAGCTCGCCGTCTTCCGCGTCACCGCGCAGTCCGGCTTCGATCCGGCGCAGCCCTGGCAGCTGGTGCAGAAGATCGAGCGCGAGAAGGGCATCGTCTTCCCGGAACGCGTCAGCCGCGAACTGCTCGTCGACTACCGCCTGCCCGAACGCTTCTTCGCCATTCCGGAAAGCGCCGAGACGCGCGCCTGGAAGGCGGCCTGGCAGAGCCGCACGGCCGACCTCGCGGCGCTCGCCGCGCTGTTCGCCGTGCTCGCCGCGGCGCTCGTCGCGCAGCGCCGGCTGGTGGCGCGGCCGGCGCGGCTCGCCGCCTTCCGCTGGGCGGTGCTGGCAATCACGCTAGTCTTCGTCGGCTGGCACGCGCAGGGGCAGCTCTCCATCGTCAACCTCTCCGGCCCGCTCGCCGCGCTGGCGCAGGGGCGCGACCTCGGCTTCGTGCTCTACGACCCGGTGACGCTGGCCGTCGCCGGCTTCACCGTGCTCACGCTCGCCGTCTGGGGGCGCGGCGTCTTCTGCGGCTGGCTGTGCCCGTTCGGCGCGCTGCAGGAATTCGTCGGCAAGGCGGCGCAGGCGCTGCGCGTGCCGCAGTGGCAGGTGCCGGAGCGCATCGACCACGCGCTCGGCCGGATCAAGTACGCGCTCGCCGCGGCCATCCTCGCCGCCGCCGCATTCGCGCCGGCGCTCGCCAACCGGCTGGTCGAGGCCGAGCCGTTCAAGACGGCGATCACGCTCGGCTTCGAGCGCAGCGGCCCGGCCTTCTGGTACGCGCTGGCGACGCTGGCGCTCGGCGCCTTCGTCTACAAGGGCTACTGCCGCTGGCTGTGCCCGCTCGGCGCCGCGCTCGCCACGCTTGCCCGCACGCGCCGCTGGGACTGGCTGCCGCGCCGCGCCGAATGCGGCCAGCCCTGTCAGCGCTGCCGCCACGCCTGCGCCTACAACGCCATCGAGGCGAGCGGCGAAATCCGTTACCACGACTGCTTCCAGTGCCTCGACTGCGTCGCCATCCACGACGACCGCAAGCGCTGCGTGCCGCTGATCCTCACCGACCGCCACGGCCGGCCGGTGCCGCTGCACGGACGGCGGGCACCGGCGGCGGAGCGGCGGCAGGACGCGGCATGAGTGCCGAGCGGGAAATTGCCGGACGGCCGGCGTCGGGCCGCGCAGAGCACGCCGGGAAACACGCCGCGGAGCACGCCGCGGGGCGGCCGGCCGCCCAGCCGTTCGCCGCCACGGAATCGCCGGCGGCGCGCGTTGTCGAACCGCCATCGACCGACCGGAGAATCGCCATGCCGCCAGCCCCGCCCGTCCTCCAGCGCATCGCCGCGCGCACTGCCGCCATCGGCGGCGGCATCCCGGTCCGGCGCGTGCTGCCGGTGCGCGAGCGGCGCACCATCGGCGCCTGGTGCTTCCTCGACCACGCCGGGCCGGCCGGCTTCGCCGACGGCGGCGGCATGCGCGTCGGCGCGCACCCGCACATCGGCCTGCAGACCTTCACCTGGATGATCGAGGGCGAGGTGCTGCACCGCGACAGCCTCGGCAACGCGCAGGTCGTCCGCCCCGGCCAGGTGAACCTGATGACCGCCGGCCGCGGCATCGCGCATACCGAAGCCTCGCTGCCCGGCGCCGGTCGCCTGCACGCGGCGCAGCTGTGGATCGCACTGCCGCCGGAGGTGGCCGGCTGCGAACCGGCCTTCGAGCACCACCCGGCGCTGCCGCAACTGCGCCTCGGCGGCTGCCGCGTGACGCTGCTCGCCGGTAGCTTCGGCGGCCAGGTGGCGCCGACGCGCGTGCACTCGCCGCTGCTCGGCCTCGAACTGCACGCCCCGCAGGCCGAGGCGGTCGGCCTGCCGCTCGACCCGGCCTTCGAATACGGCCTGCTGCCGCTCGCCGGCGAGGTGCATGTCGGCGGCGAGCGCTTCGTCGCTGACGAACTGGCCTACCTCGGCGGCGGTCGCGAGGCGCTCGCCCTCGACCTCGCCGCCGGCACGCGCCTGCTGCTGCTCGGCGGCGCACCGCGGCGCGAGCCGATCGTCATCTGGTGGAATTTCGTCGCCGCCGACAAGGCCGCGATCGCAGCGGCGCAGCGCGACTGGGAAACCGGCAGCGCGCGCTTCGGCGCGGTGCCCGGCGACGACGGCGAAGCGCTGACGGCACCGCCGCTGCCGTGGGCCGCAGACTGAGCACCGGCCAACCATGCCGCGCACCCTCCCCATCGTCCCCGCCCCGCCGGACACGGACGAGGCGCAGGAGGCGGCGCTGCTCGAACTGGCGGTCGCCGCCTTCGGCAACCGCGAGCGCGCGTTGCGCTGGCTGCGCCGGCCGCGGCGCGAATTCGGCGGCGCCGCGCCGCTGGAAATGCTCGACACGCCGGCCGGCGTCCGTCAGGTCGCGGCGCTGCTGCGCGGACTGGCGGCAGCGCGCGACAACGGCGAGGGCTAGCGCATGACGATGCCGGCGGACACCCCGAAACGCCAGCGGAGCCCGCGCCCGACCGCGGACACCGCCGACGGCTGGCGCCGGCTGCGCGACGCCGCCTGCGCCGGTGCGCTGGTCGCGCTACTCGCCGGGTGCGCGCCGGTCCTGCCTCCGGAAGAGGCCGCCTTCGTCGCCCCGACCGGGCCGCCGGCCGGCTTCCCGGCCGCCGACTACCGGCGCGCGGCGGCGGCCGGCCAGCGCGTGCTGCGCATCGACCCGGCGCAGTCACGCATCGTCGTCGAGGTGCGCCGCGACGGGCCGCTCGCCCGCCTCGGCCACGACCACATCGTCGCCGCGCACGACCTCGCCGGCTTCGTCGACCTCGACGCCGGCCGCGCCGACTTCTACCTGGCGCCGGCGCGCCTCATCGTCGACGACGCCGCGCAGCGCGCCGCGGCCGGCCTTGCCGATCCGCCCGACGAGCGGGCCATCGCCGGCACGCGGCGCAACATGCTGACGCGCGTGCTCGATGCCGGCCGCTTCCCCTTCGTCAGCGTCGCCGTCCGCCGCGAAGCGTCGGATTTGCCGGGCGCGGCGAGCGTGCGCGCGGCGATCACGCTGCAGGGAGAAACACGCGAATTCGTCGTGCCGGTGACGAGCGAAACGCTGGCCGACGGCATCGCCGTGTCCGGCCGCCTCGACTTCCGCCAGAGCGACTTCGGCATCGTGCCGCTGACCGCGCTGAACGGCGCACTGAGCGTCGCCGACCGGCTCGACCTGCGCTTCCGCATCGTCGCCCGCCGGCCCGACTAACCCGCCACCGGCAGCCCGAGCTGCCGCCAGCGCAGCATGCCGCCGTGCATGTTGGCGACACGCGCGAAACCGGCCGCGCGCAGGATCGTCGTCGCCTGCGCCGAGCGCGCGCCGGCATGGCAGACGGCGAGCAGCGGCCGGTCGCCGGGCAGCTCGCCGGCGCGCGCGGCCAGTTCGTCGAGCGGGATGCAGCACGCGCCGGCGATGCGGCCGAGGTGTGCGTCCCCGAGGCGACGGTCCAGCTCGTCGGCATGGCGAACGTCGAGCACGCACACTTCGCCGAGGTGCTCGGCGACCCATTCCGGCTCGATCTCCAGCACGCCGGCGTAGGTCTGCCGCACCGGTCCCCAGTCGGCCGGCGTCGGCACGCAGCCGTCCGCCGGCCGGCCCGAGCGCAGGTTGGCCGGCAGCGCCTCGTCGATGCGGCGCGGATGCGGCAGGCTCAGGTTCTCCATGAAGCCGACGAAATCGCGCTCGTCGGCGCCGCCGCCGATGCGCGGGTTGTACGCGCGCTCCTCGCCGACCGAGGAAACCGTGCGGCCGGCGTAGTCGTGGCCGGGGAAGATCAGGCAGTCGTCGGGCAGCGTGAACAGCTGTTCGCTGATCGAGCGGAACAGCACGTGCGCGTCGCCGCGCTGGAAATCGCAGCGGCCGGCGCTGCGGATCAGCAGGCTGTCGCCGGTGAGCGCGAAGCGGCAATCGTCGGCGACGTAGGTGAGGCAGCCGTCGGTATGCCCCGGCGTCGCCCGCACCGCCAGATGGCGCGCGCCGAAGTGCACGCGGTCGCCGTCGTCGAGGCGCAGGTCGGCGCCCGCCAGCGCCTCGCCGTAGCGCCGCGAGATGCCGATGCGGCAGCCGGTCGCCCGCTGCATCAGCCAGGCGCCGGTGACGTGGTCGGCGTGGCAGTGCGTGTCGAGCGCGGCGACCAGCGTCAGCCCCAGCTCGTCGACCAGCGCCCGGTCGCGCAGATGCTGCTCGAACACCGTGTCGACGATCAGCGCCTGCCGGCTGGCCGGATCGCCGAGCAGGTAGGTGTAGGTCGACGACGCGGCATCGAAGAGCTGGCGGAAGATCAGGTCGGGGAACATCGGGGGCCGGGGGCGTGC
>JANJTW010000256.1 GCA_024710925.1 Rhodocyclaceae bacterium
CGACGGTGCGATCCACGACTGGCTGGCGGCGAACTACTACACGCTCGATGCGGAAAGCGAAAAGGGGATCGTCGCGGCGCCGGTGCCGCTCGACAACTACCTCGCCGACGTGAATGCCGGCCAGGCCTGGTACCGGCCGTCGTATCTGCTGGTCGCCGTGCTGCGCGACGCGCGCGCCGCGGCGCACGTGCAGTCGGCGCTGGGCCGCGTCTACAACCAGTTCTACCGCCACCAGTTCTCCTACCAGCACGCGCGCGCCAACTGCGCCGGCATCAGCGTCTCGGCGCTGCGCGCGCTCGGCTGGCGGATTCCGGCGCGCGGCCCGGAAAGCTGGCTGCGGGCGATCGCCGCGCTGCCGGCGGTGGCCCTGGCCAACGGCAGCCTGCGCCAGGGCAAGGCGAGCTTCGACTACCTCACCGAAGACCGTACCCGTCTCTACCCGGCGGTCGCCTTCGAGGAGATCGGCGCCGACCTGCTGCGCCTCGCCGGCGGCACGGCCGGACGGTCGCTCTCCGCTTTCGAGGAAACGCTCGCCGGCGACCTCGACGCGCTGCTGCTGGTGCGCATCCCGCAGCTGCCGTCGAGCCGCGCCTGGGGCGACTACCCGGTGGTCGACAGTCGCGAATACCACCGGCGGGTGCCGAAGAATCCGGCGCAGCGGCAGATCGTCCCGGTCGGCCCGCGGCCGTTCCCGAAGGACTTCGTCGATCCGCAGGCGCCGCGCGAGCCGCCGCTGCGCTCGGATTACGCGCTGGCGGGGTATTATGCCCTGCTGTTGCTGCTGATCGTCGCGCTGGCGCTGCGCGCCGTGCTTTAGGCGCGGACCGCGTCGGCCCAGCAGTTGGGGGTTTCGTAGAGGCGCACCTGCTGCAGACGCAGGCGGTTGCCGTAGGTGTCGCGATAGACCGGGTCGAGGATGCGGAAGGCCGCCTCGGCAAGATTCTCGGCGGTCGGCACGCAGTCGAGGACGACCGTGCGGTGGTCGGGCAGGCTGCGCAGGAAGTCGAGCACCAGCGTGTCGCCGGCGTAGACGAGGAAGGCGTGGTCCCAGACGTCGACGACGTGCCGCTTCGCCAGCGCCTTCACTTCGGAGAAATCCATCACCATGCCGTTCGCCGCGTCGCCGTCCTGGCGGATGATGTCGCCGGAGAGCGTGATCTCGATCGCGTAGCGGTGGCCGTGCAGGTGCCGGCACTGGCTCTTGTGGTCGGGGATGCGGTGACCGGCGTCGAATTCGAGGCGGCGGGTGATGAGCATGGCGAAAGCCGTGTGGAAAGCGGGGAAGGATTATATCATCGGGGCTGAGTCCCCCTCCCCGCCGCAGCCGCCCGAACCATGCTCACCGTCACCGACCACAACCGCGACCATTCCGGCTTCCGCTACGTCTATCCGGTCGTCTCGCGCCGCGCCGGCGGCGTCTCGGTCGGCATCAACCTCAATCCGAACAACGCCTGCAACTGGGCCTGCGTCTATTGCCAGGTGCCAGACCTGACGCGCGGCGGGCCGCCGCCGATCGACCTCGACCAGCTGGAAGAGGAACTGGCGGCGCTGCTGACGGACATCGTGACAGGCGATCTCATGGCGCGGGAAGTACCGGCGGAGGCCCGGCGGCTGATGGACGTGGCGTTTTCCGGCAACGGCGAACCGACCAGCGCGGCGGAATTCCCGGAGGCGGTCGCCCGCGCGACCGCCGTGATGCGGCGCCTGCAATTGCCCGGCGACGTCAAGCTGCGGCTCATCACCAACGGTAGCCTGCTGCACCGCGAAGCCGTCCGCGACGGCATCCGGCGAATCGGCGCGTGCGACGGCGAGGTGTGGTTCAAGGTCGACCGTGCGACCGGCGAAGGCATCGCGGCAATCAACAAGGTGCCGCTCGACCCGGACAGGATGCGCGGCAATCTCGAAGCCTGCGCCGGACTGGCGCCGACCTGGATCCAGACCTGCTGGTTCGCATTCGATGGCGCTGCGCCATCGGTGGCGGAGGAAGCCGCCTATATCGCCTTCGTCGGCGCGGTCCGCCAAAAGATAAGGGGCGTGCACCTGTACGGACTCGCACGCCCCTCGCTCCAGCCGGAGGCCCCCCGCCTCAGCCGGATTCCGGCGGACCGGATGGCGGATTTCGCCGCCCTCATCGCGGCGCTCGGGGTTGCAGTCAGCATCAACCCCTGAGCGGCCGCAGCCCCGGTCAGGCCGCCTTCTTGGCCTTCGCCTTCGCCGCCTTGCGCAGCGTCTTCAGCAGTTCCGGCTCCTGGCTCTTCAGGTAATCGATGACTTCGATGTCCTCGCGCTTGACGCGCTGGATGTCGACCTGCTCGACATGCACCAGACGCAGCAGTTCGCGCACCGGCTTCGGCATGTTGCGACCGCTCTCGTAGCGGGAGCCGCCGCTCTGCGTGACGCCGATCTTCGACCAGAACTGCTGCTGGTTGAGGCCCAGCTTGCGGCGGATTTCACGGGGTTCGATCTTTTCGATGGCTTTGACGTTGCTCATGGCTGTCCTTTCGCTAACCAGGGATTGACTGGGGGGAAACCCCGTTTGCCATATGACCTTGCGCATATGACTTTAGTAATACAGAGCGCAGTATAGACCAAATACATATATTTGCAAGCAGCATCACCCTGGCGTCATTCCGGCGCCGCCAGCCGGCACCCTCCGCGAGCCAAAACACCTTACTTTTCAAGCGCGTCATGCGCTAGAATCGCGGCTTTTCACCGGAACTTTGGATCACCAATGGCGCTGATAGTTCAGAAATACGGCGGCACGTCGGTCGGCTCGCCCGACCGCATCAAGAATGTCGCCAAGCGCGTGGCGCGCTGGAAAGCCATGGGGCACGACGTCGTCGTCGTGCCGTCGGCCATGTCGGGCGAAACCAACCGCCTGATCGCCCTGGCCAAGGAAATCATGCCGACCCCGGATGCGCGCGAGCTGGACGTCATCGCCGCCACCGGCGAGCAGGTCACCATCGGCCTGCTGGCGATGGCCATCATGCAGGAAGGCTGCAAGGCGAAAAGCTACACCGGCCCGCAGGTGCGCGTGCTGACCGACAGCACCTTCACCAAGGCGCGCATCCTGCAGATCGATGACGAGAAGATCCGCAAGGACCTCGCCGAAGGCAACGTCGTCGTCGTCGCCGGCTTCCAGGGCGCCGACGAGAACGGCAACATCACGACGCTCGGCCGCGGCGGTTCGGACACCTCCGCCGTCGCGCTCGCCGCGGCGCTGAAAGCCGACGAGTGCCAGATCTACACCGACGTCGATGGTGTCTACACCACCGATCCGCGCATCGTGCCGGAAGCGAAGAAGCTCGACACCATCACCTTCGAGGAAATGCTGGAAATGGCCAGCCTCGGCTCCAAGGTGCTGCAGATCCGCTCGGTCGAATTCGCCGGCAAGTACAAGGTAAAACTGCGCGTGCTCTCCAGCTTCACCGACGAGGGGGACGGCACGCTGATCACTGTTGAGGAAGAAAAGTCCATGGAACAACCGATCATCTCCGGCATCGCCTTCAACCGCGACGAGGCCAAGCTCACCGTCCTCGGCGTGCCCGATCGCCCGGGCATCGCCTACCAGATCCTCGGCCCGATCGCCGACGCCAACATCGACGTCGACATGATCATCCAGAACGTCGGCCACGATGGCACGACCGATTTTTCGTTCACGGTGAACCGCAGCGAGTACAACAAGGCGCTGGGCGTGCTGGAAAGCGTCAAGAGCCACATCGGCGCCCGCGAGATCGTCGGCGACAACAAGATCTGCAAGGTCTCCGCCGTCGGCGTCGGCATGCGCTCGCACCCGGGCGTCGCCAGCCAGATGTTCCGCGCGCTGGCCGAGGAAGGCATCAACCTGCAGATGATCTCGACTTCCGAGATCAAGATCTCCGTCGTCGTCGACGAGAAGTATCTGGAGCTCGCGGTACGCGTGCTGCACAAGACCTTCGGCCTCGATCAGGCCTGAGCTTGGCGAAGCCGCACGCCAGGGCGGCTTCCGGTTTGACCGGGCGGGGTGAAACGGCTATCATCGCGCCCTTCCGGAGACGTGGCCGAGAGGTCGAAGGCACTCCCCTGCTAAGGGAGCATACGGGCTAAAACTCGTATCGAGGGTTCGAATCCCTCCGTCTCCGCCAAGTTTTTTCAACAAGGAACTTGGCAAAAAAAGAAACGGTTTGTATAATCTCGTTTCTTTGCTGCGCCCGTAGCTCATCTGGATAGAGTACTTGGCTACGAACCAAGGGGTAGGGAGTTCGAATCTCTCCGGGCGCGCCAAATTTAAAAAAGCCGATTTCGAAAGAAATCGGCTTTTTGCTTTTCAGGGATCGCAGACATGCCTGTCGGAATCATCGAATCGCTGGACCACGAGGGGCGCGGGATCACCCGCCTCGAAGGCAAGACCGTCTTCGTCGAGGGCGCGCTGCCGCTGGAGGAAGTCGAGTATTCCAGCTACCGCAGGAAGCCGAGCTACGAACTGGCGCAGGTGACGCGCGTGATCCGTGCCTCCGGCAACCGCGTCGAGCCAGCCTGCCCGCACTTCGGCGTCTGCGGCGGCTGTAGCATGCAGCACGCCGACCATCCGGCGCAGATCGCCGCCAAGCAACGCGTGCTCGAAGACAACCTGTGGCACATCGGTCGCATCAAGCCGGAGCAGTTCTACTCGCCGATCTACGGCCAGCAGTGGGGTTACCGCCACCGCGCCCGCGTCAGCGTCCGCCTGGTGCCGAAGAAGGGCGGCATGCTGGTCGGCTTCCACGAGAAGCGGAGCAGCTACATCGCCGACATGCGTGAATGCCGCAACCTGCCGCGCCACGTCTCCGACCTGCTCGTGCCGCTGCGCGAGCTGACCGGCGCCCTGTCGATCTGCGACCGCATGCCGCAGATCGAGGTCGCCGTCGGCGATCGCTGCACGGTGCTCGTCTTCCGCATCCTGGAACCGCTCAACGGCAACGACGAGGCGCTGCTGCGCGACTTCGGCGACCGCCACGACGTACAGATCTGGCTGCAGCCGAAGGGACCGGACACCGTCGTCCGCTTTCATCCGCAGGAAGCCGCGCCGCTGAGCTACCGTCTGCCGGAATTCGGCCTCGAACTGTTCTTCTCGCCGACCGAATTCACGCAGGTGAATCCTGCGATCAACCAGGTGCTGCTCCGTCGCGCAATGGCACTGCTCGACCCGCAGCCGGGCGAGCGCATCGCCGACATGTTCTGCGGGCTGGGCAACTTCACGCTGCCGATCGCGCGCCGGGGCGCGACGGTGACCGGGATCGAGGGCAGCGAGCCGCTGGCGAGGCGGGCGCGCGAGAACGCCGCGCACAACGGCCTCGCGTCACGTACGCGCTTCGAGGTCGCGAACCTGTTCGCGGCGACGCCCGAGTCGATCGCGCCGCTCTTGCCGCTGGACAAGGTGCTGATCGACCCGCCGCGCGAGGGCGCCGTCGCACTCGCGAAGGCGCTGCCGCCGGCCGTCGACGAGGAGGCGCCGCGCAGGATCGTCTACGTGAGCTGCAACCCGGCGACGTTGGCGCGCGACGCCGCGGTGCTCGTGCACGACCGCGGCTACGCGCTCGCCGCCGCCGGCGTGGTCAACATGTTCCCGCACACGGCACACGTCGAGTCGATCGCGCTGTTCGTCCGGGATCCCGC
>JANJTW010000076.1 GCA_024710925.1 Rhodocyclaceae bacterium
CAACATCGGCTCGACCTTCGGCAGCCTGCCGTTCGCCGGCTTCGCCGCCTACTCGGCGGCCAAGGCCGGCCTGCGCGGCTTCTCGCAGGCGCTGCGCCGCGAGCTGGCCGACACGCAGGTGGCGGTGATCCACCTGGCGCCCCGCGCCATCGACACGGCGCTCAACAGCGACGCCGTGAACGCGCTGAACCGCGCACTGAACAACCGCAGCGACAGCGCCGAGGCGGTCGCCCGCCAGGTCGTCGCGGCGCTCGCGCGCGGCGACGGCGAACGCCACTTCGGCTTCCCCGAGCGCTTCTTCGCCTGGCTGAACGGCGTCGCACCGGCGCTGATCGACCGCGGCCTCGCCGGCAAGCTCGACGTCATCAAGCAGCACGCCCCCACCCGATAGAAAACGACAGGAGTCCCCGACATGAACATGAAATTTCCCCGCAGCCTCGCCCCGATTTTCGCCCTGGTGCTCGGCCTCGCCGTCGGCGCGCCGGCCGCCGCCGCGACGCCCGACGAGCTGATCCGCCCGATCCAGGAACAATGGGCCGAGATCAAGTACAAGCAGCCGGAGAAGCAGCAGGCCGAGGCCTACAACAAGCTCGCCGCGCAGGCAAAGAAAGTCGTCGAGGCCAACCCCGGCGTCGCCGAGGCGCTGATCTGGGAAGGCATCGTGCTGTCCAGCGAGGCCGGCGCCAAGGGCGGCCTCGGCGCGCTCGGCCTGGCCAAGGAGGCGAAGCAGCGCCTCGACGAGGCGCTGAAGCTCAACGACAAGGCGCTCGCCGGCTCGGCCTACACCAGCCTCGCCACGCTCTACGCGAAGGTGCCGGGCTGGCCGCTCGGCTTCGGCGACAAGGAGCGCGCCGAAGAGTACTTCCGGAAGTCGCTGGCGATCAATCCGAACGGCATTGACCCCAATTTCTTTTACGGCGAGTATCTGGCCGAACGCGAGCGCATCGCCGAAGCGCGCAGCCACCTCGAAGCAGCCCTGAAGGCGCCGCCGCGACCGGGCCGCGAACTGGCCGACAGCGGCCGCCGCCAGGAAATCCAGACGCTGCTGGCGAAACTGAACAAGGAAGCGAAATAATTGCGGGTCCTGCTCGTTGAAGACGACGCCCTGCTCGGCGACGGCATCCGCGCCGGGCTCAAGCTCGCCGACTACGCCGTCGACTGGGTGCGCAACGGCGAGTCGGCGCGGCACGCGCTCGCCGACCACGACTACGACGCCTGCGTGCTCGACCTCGGCCTGCCGAAGAAGGACGGGCTGGCCGTGCTCAAGGACCTGCGCGGGCGCGGCAGCGCCATCCCGGTACTCATCCTCACCGCGCGCGATACCGCCGCCGACAAGATCGCCGGGCTGGATGCCGGCGCCGACGACTACCTGACCAAGCCCTTCGACCTCGGCGAACTGCAGGCGCGGCTGCGCGCGCTGCTGCGCCGCGCCGCCGGCGCCGCGGCGCCGACGCTGCAGCACGGCGGCGTCGTCCTCGACCCGGCCGGCAAGCGCGTCACGCTCGACGGCGCGCCGGTCGCGCTGTCGGCGCGCGAATACGCGCTGCTGCACGACCTGCTGACGCACAAGAGCCAGATCCGCACCCGCGCCCAGCTGGAGGAAAGCCTCTACGCCTGGGGCGAGGAAAAGGAGAGCAACACCGTCGAGGTCTATATCCACCACCTGCGCAAGAAGCTCGGCGCCGACTTCATCGACACCGTGCGCGGCTTCGGCTACCGGCTCGGCGAAGCCGCGGAGCGCGGCCGGTGAGCGGCGCCCCCGGCCCGCTGCAGACCGGCCCGCTGCGCGCCGCCCGGCCGCGCTCGCTGCGCCGGCGGCTGCTGCTCTGGGTGTCGCTCGCCACCCTGCTGATCTACGTCCTCGCCGCCGCCCTCACCTACCGCCAGGCGCGCCACGAGGTGCAGGAACTGATGGACGGCCAGATGGCGAAGACCGCCCGCCTGCTGCTGGCGCAGGCGCCCGGCGAGTCGGCGCAGCTGGCGGGTCTGGCCGAGGGCATGCTGGCGGTGCGCGGCGCCCGCAGCCGGCGCAGCGAACTGGCGCTCGAATTCGTCCTCGCGCGCAGCGACGGCGGCGTGCTGTCGCGCTCGGCGCAGGCGCCCGACGTCGCCGTCGACGGGGCGCTCGGTTTTGCCACCATCGCGCATCGCGGCCAGCCCTGGCGCAGCCTGACGCTGGCGAGCGGGGACGACCGCTACCGCGTCCTCGTCGCCCAGTCGATCGTCGAGCGCGACCGGGAAGCGCTGGAAATCGCGACGAAGACGGTGCTGCCGCTCGGCGTGCTGCTGCCGCTGCTGATCGCGCTGATCTATTACTCCGTCCGCCGCGGTCTGAAGCCGCTCGACGACCTGGCCGGCGAGGTATCGACGCGCACGCCGGAGAACCTGACGCCGCTCCGCCCGGCGGCCGAGATGCAGGAAACGCAGCCGCTGGTGCGCGCCGTAAACCAGCTGCTCGACCGGCTGGCGACGACCCTCGACAACGAGCGGCGCTTCACCGCCGACGCCGCGCACGAGCTGCGCACGCCGCTGGCGGCGCTGAAGATCCACGCGCAGGTGGCGCTGGCGACGAACGAGCCGGCGCAGTGCCGGCAGGCCGTCGCCAAGGTCATCGCCGGCGCCGACCGGGCGACGCGGCTGGTCGAGCAGCTGCTGCGGCTGGCGCGCCTCGACCCGCTGCTGTCGCTGCCCGACCCGCAGCCGCTCGACCTCGCTGAGCTCGCCGCCGCCGTCTGCGACGAGGCGTCGCCGGCCGCCGCCGTGCGCCGGCAGCGGCTGATTTGCGAAGCGGCCGACGGCCCGGTCGCCGTCCGCGGCGACCGCGACCTGCTCACCGCCGCCATCCGCAACCTGGTCGACAACGCGCTGCGCTATTCCGCCGACGGCGGCGAGGTGCGCGTGCGTGCCGCCGTCGCGCACGGCGAACCCTGCCTGGCGGTCAGCGACAACGGCCCCGGCGTGCCGGCGGAAGAACTGCCCCGCCTCGTCGAACGCTTCTACCGGGGACGCGACAACACGGCCGAGGGCAGCGGGCTGGGCCTGGCCATCGTCCGCCGCATCGCCGAACTCCACCGCGCCCGCCTGGAAGTGGCCAACGCCGAGGGCGGCGGCTTCACCGCGACGCTGCGCTGGTGCGGCGGCGACGCCGAACGGCGCGCCGCGTAGCGCGCCGCGCCTACTTTCCCTCGTCCTCCCCGTACTGCCGCCGCAGCCGCGACAAGCCCTGGCGGAAGGCCTCGGCGTCGCCGTAGTCGAAGAACTTCGGATAGCGCTCGTGCGCCGCCCTGATCCGGCGCGCGTGCTTGATCGGGCACCAGTACTGCTCGGTGCGCGCGGCGACCTCGCGCGTGTAGGCGGCGACGCCGTTGCCGTACGAGCAGTAGAAGCAGTTGAACTTCTCGATGGCATTCAGGTAGGGCAGGTCCTCGCGGTCGAAGACGATGTAGTCGGAACGCTTCACCTTCGGGATGCGGTAGACCGGAAAGCAGACCGCCTGATAGAGGCTGACGAAGAGATCCATCAGCAGGAACGGAATCCAGCCGAGGTAGATCACCGGCGCGGTGAGCGCGACGAGGAAGCGCGTGCGGCGCAGGAAGCGGAACAGGCCGACCTTGTAGCGCCGCTGCTGGCGCAGGAACTCGTCGGCCAGTTCGGCCCGCCTCCGTTCGAAATCCTGGCGTTTCTGCCGGTATTCCTCCTCCAGTTCCTCCTGCAGTTCCTGGATGCGGAGCAGCAATTCATCGATGTGCTGTTTCATGGCCGGTCGCTCCCCTTGCCGTCGCTGACGCCGGAAGCCATCTTCGGCTTCCGCCCCGCCGCCCAGCGTACCGTAACGGCGCCGCGCCGGGCGCACCTTGCCGCGCGGCCTAGCCCGGCCGACAGATGGGGGCGGCGGCGCGGCGCATCAAGGACTTGAAATCGCGGCGACCGCTCCTATATCGGCGGCATGGGCAACACGGCGGCGGACCCGCCGGCTGAAAAGGAGGAAACCATGCTTTACCGCAACCTGTATCCGCGAGACCTCTTCGCCGAGCTGGACCGGCTGCAGCGCGCGCTGCAACAGGGCGGCGACGTCTCCCCGAACATCCGCGGCGGCAGCCGCGGCGGCTACCCGGCGATGAACGTCGGCGGCACGCCGAACTCGGTCGAGATCTACGCCTTCCTGCCCGGCATCGACCCGGCGGCGATCGAGGTGCAGCTGGAAAAAGGCGTACTGACCATCGCCGGCGAACGGCGCATCGAATATCCGCGCAACGACGAGAAGACGACCGTGCACATCGACGAACGCTTCGCCGGCCGCTTCCGCCGCGTCGTCACGCTGCCCGACGACATCGACCCGAACGCGGTGCACGCCCGCTACCGCGACGGCGTCCTGCATGTCAGCATCGCGCGCGCCGCCGCCGCGCAGCCGCGCCGCATCGTCATCCAGTAACGGAGGAAGGAACCATGAGCGACAACGCGAACAAGACCGACAAGCCGTCCGCCGCCGAAGCGGCGCTGCTGCCGCCGGTCGACGTCGTCGAGGACGGCGGCGGCATCACCCTCTACGCCGAACTGCCGGGCGTGCCGAAGGACCAGCTGGTGCTGCAGGTGGAGGCGGATACGCTGACCATCGCCGGCGAAATCCGGCTGGCGATGCCGGAAGGCATGGAATCGTCGCACGTCGAGGTGAACGTGCCGCGCTACCGGCGCGTGTTCACGCTGTCGAAGGAGCTCGACACGCAGCAGATCGCCGCCGAGTTCGACAAGGGCGTGCTCCGGCTGCGCATCCCGAAGGCGGCGCACGCCCAGCCGCGCAAGATCGAGATCCGCGTCGACTAGGCGCGACCGGCTACGCGGGCGCGCCCCGGGGGCACGCCTTCGCGAGGTGCATCGCTCAGGCGCACCCCGGGAGTACTTCTTCGCGATGCGCGAGGCGCATCGCTCAGGCGGCGGTGAAGAAGTCCTCGGCGGCCGCCAGCGCCTCGCCGTCGGCGAGTACCGCCGCCGGCGCGCCGCCCTTGCCCCACAGCGCGCCCTGCCAGGCCATGCCCATGAACTCGGCGCACAGCCGGTAGCCGTCGAGCATC
>JANJTW010000164.1 GCA_024710925.1 Rhodocyclaceae bacterium
GACGAAGGCCAGCGTGCCGTGGCCGGCCAGCCCGGGCAGGCGGTCGACGATGGCGACGAGGAAGGTGGCGCTGACGACGTAGCCGATGCCGCAGCAGAAGTAGGCGGCGAGGAAGAGGCGCAGGAAGAGCGGCGTCGGCGGGTTGTCCACCATCGGCTGGCCGCTGCGGGTGACGGCGCTGGTGTCCGGCGGCGGCAGCCAGCGCAGCGCGGGAACGAGCAGCAGGCAGGCGATGGCGGTGAAGGCGAACCACTGTTCGCGCCAGTCGAGCCACTGGCTCATGACGGCGACGGCGACGGCGCAGCCGGCGATGCCGAGCCCGATGCCGGCGAAGTGGATGCCGAGTTCGCTGCGGTGGTGGTGGCGGATCAGCCAGTTGAGGATCAGTCCGGTGCCGAGCAGCATGCCGGCGGCGCTCGCCAGCCCGGCGACAAAGCGCGACAGCGCCCACACCGCAACATGGTCGGACAGCCCCATGACGACGGTGCTGGCCACCGCCAGCAGCATGCCGATGCGGTACAGGCGGTCTTTCAGCACGAGGTCGGAGATCAGCGAGGCGATCAGCGCGCCGGCCAGGTAGCCGGCGTAGTTGATCGCCGCCAGCCAGCCGGCTTCGGCGACGCCGAGTCCGGCCTGCTGCTGCATCAGCGGTAGCAGCGGCGTGTAGGCGAAGCGGGCGACGCCGAGCACCAGCAGCAGGCTGAAGATGCCGGCGCCGAGCACCTTCAGACGGGCCAGGCGCGCCGCGCCGTCGTGCCCATCGTGTGCTCCGTGCGCAAGGTATCCCTCTTGTCGGGAAGCCGTCGTGTCTCCGGGTCCGTTGATTCCGCTCATCTGCCGGGTCGTCCGTATCGTTTTTGTCGGCCAACGATAACCCGGCTAAACTATCTCGGCAAATGAATTGTTGAGAACAAAACGTTCTTTATTTGAGATAGAAGAGAGGTGCCGGATGGAACTGGTCGCACTCCGTACTTTCCAGGCGGTGGTCGAGGAGGGCGGTGTTCTCGCCGCCTCGCGCAAGCTGAACACCGTGCAGTCCAACGTCACCAGTCGCATCCGCCGGCTGGAGGAGGAGCTCGGCGCCGAGCTGTTCATCCGCAAGGGGCGCGGCCTCGAACTGGCGCCGTCCGGGCGCGTGCTGCTCGATTACGCGCGGCGCCTGCTGGCGCTCGAACGCGAGACCAGCGCGGCGGTGAAGCAGGCCGGCGAGGCCGCCGGCGAACTGCGCATCGGCGCCATGGAGACCTTCGCCGCGCTGCACCTGCCGAACGCGCTGAAGACGGTGTGCGCGACGCACCCGCGCGTCGAGCTGCGCGTATTCACCGATACCAGCGCCCGGCTGATCGAGCGCGTGCTGGCGCACAAGCTCGACTGCGCCTTTGTCGCCGGGCCGGTGATCCATCCCGAACTGGATTTCGACGAACTGGTCGTCGAGGAGCTGGTGCAGGTGCATGCGCGCGGCGCCGACCCGGTGCGGCAGCCGCTGATCCTCTTCCGCGAGGGCTGCGCCTACCGCAGCCGGGCACTCGCCTGGCAGCGCGCGATCGGCCACGCGATGGCCGACGCGATGGAGTTCGGCACGCTCGAAGGCATCCTCGGCTGCGTCGCCGTCGGGCTCGGCTGGACGCTGATGCCGCGCCGCGTCGTCGAGCAGTCGCCGCATGCCGCCGAACTCGTCGTCGAGGCGGTGCCGGCGGAGATCGGCCGCGTGCCGACCGGCATGGTGCGGCTGCGCAACGGGCCGGCGCTGGCGGCGCTGGCGACCCTCGGCGAGGCCGTCGCCGCCGCCGCCCGCCGCTGATCCCGCCGCTGATCCCGTCGCCGTAACCGTCGCTGATCCCGTCGCCGTAACCGTCGCCACAACCGCCGCCACAACCGCCGCCTGCGCCTGATGACCGCTGCCCGCCCCTGGTACCTCTACCTGATCGAATGCGCCGACGGCAGCATCTACACCGGCATCGCCGTCGATGTCGCGGCACGCTACGCCGCCCACTGCAACGGCACCGGCGCGCGCTACACGCGCTCGCACCCGCCGGTGCGCCTGCTCGGCTACGAGGCGCACGCCGACCGCTCGGCGGCGTCGAAGGCCGAGTACCGGATCAAGCGCCTGAGTCCGGCCGAGAAGCGGCGCTATGCGCTGAGCTTGATGGCGCCCTGAGCGTCCGCCGCTTCTCTGTTCCGCTGGGCCGAGGGACTGGCGTTAACCGAAGGCGCGTGGTGTCCGTCGTTGCTCCGCGCGCCCGGCCGCTTCGCTGGGGCGGAGGTTTGGCGCCGGTTGCTCCCCTTGCTGGCCGGTTCCGTGTTCCTCATCTAAGCTGGTAGAGCAATTTCCCTGCATGCGCGGCGCCGTACGCGCCGCGCCTTCCCGTCGCGCCGCCGGCGGCCCGCCGTGTCGGCGTCGTCGCATGCCTTCCGGAAAGGAGTCCGCCATGGCCAATCCCTTCGTGCACGTGGAACTGCAGACCCACGACCCCGCCGCCGCCAAGGACTTCTACGGCCGGCTGTTCGGCTGGACCTTGAAGGACGAGCCGATGCCGAGCGGGCACGGTACCTACACGATGATCGACGTCGGCGACGGCACCGGCGGCGGCATCTACAGCCACCCCGATCCGCAGGCGCCGCCGTGCTGGCTGGCCTACGTCGGCGTCGACGACATCGTTGCGGCGACGGCGCGGGCGCGCGAGCTCGGCGCGACGATCAGCGTCGACTGCGTCAAGGTTGGCGACTTCGGCTGGATGAGCGTCTTCGTCGATCCGGCCGGGGCAACGCTGGCGCTGTGGCAGTGCCAGCGGAGCGAGGCCTGAGCCGGTCATGGCCGACGGCGTCGGCAACGAGGCCGATCTGGCGGCGCGCATCGTCGATGCCGCGGTCGCGCTCGCCGAGGCGTCGTCCTGGGAGGCGGTCCGCCTGCACCAGGTGGCGGACCGCCTAAACGTCGGGCTGGCCGAAATCGGCCGCCATTTCCGCGAGAAGGACGAGTTGATCGACGCCTGGTTCGACCGCGCCGACGCGGCGATGCTGGCGCTCGCCGCCGCCGACTGGATGCCGGCGCTGCCGCCGCGCGAGCGCCTGCGGCGGCTGACGCTGGCCTGGCTCGACGCGCTCGCCGCGCACAAGCGGGTGACGCGCGAGATGATCCTGAACAAGCTCGAACCGGGGCACCTGCACATCCAGTTGCCGGCGCTGCTGCGCGTCAGCCGCACCGTGCAGTGGCTGCGCGAGGCGGCGTTGCTCGACGACCACGGCCTGCGCCGCGCGCTTGCCGAAAGCGCGCTGACCGCGATCTGGCTGGCCACCTTCGCCTGCTGGCTCGGCGACGACAGCGACGACGGCGAACGCACGCGCCGTTTCCTCGACCGCCAGCTGGCGTTCGCCGAGCGCGCAGCGAAGGCCTTGCCCGGGTTAGCCTGAGTGATGTGCCTCGCACATCACGAAGAAGTACTCTCGGGGTGCGCCTGAGTGATGCGCCTCGCACATCACGAAGAAGTACGCTTGGGGTGCGCCTGAGTGATGTACCCCGCACCTCGCGAGGAAGTGCTCGGGGCGAACCTGAGCGATGCGCCCCGCTCGTTGCGAGGAAGCGCTCCCGGGGGCGCCCGAGCGTTGCACAGGACGCGTCGAAGAGAGCTACTCCCGGGGAGACGCCTGACCGATGCCTGAAGCACAACACGAAGCGAAGCGCCCGCTGACTCAAGTCCCCTTCGGGACGCCCGGGGCCGCGCCGGAGGCGTCGCGATGGACACGCTGACGCATGCGCTGAGCGGCCTCCTTGCCGCTCGCGCCGGCGAACGCGCCGTCGCCGCACTGCCGCCGCGGCGCCGGGCGCTGCTCGTCGGCGCCGCCGCCGCTTTCCCCGACATCGACTATGCGCTGTTCGTGCTGGTGCCGGCCGACTTCCTCAACCTGCACCGCGGCCCTACCCATTCGCTGTTGCTGCTACCGCTGTGGGCGGCGCTGCTGGCGCTGCCGGCGGCGCGCCTGCTCGCCGTGCGCTGGCGCGACTGCGTCGGCCCCTGTGCCCTCGGGCTGGCGATGCACCTCGCCGGCGATCTGGTCACCGTCTACGGCACGCAGCTGTTCTACCCGCTGTCGGCGCATCCCTTCGCGCTCGGCATCAGTTTCGACTTCAACCCGTGGCTCGCCGCGCTGGTCGGGCTCGGCTGTCTGGCGACCTGTGGCCGGCAGCCGCGGCGGGCGGCGGCGACCGCGCTGGCCGCCGCCGTGCTCGTCCTCGCCGCTCAGGGCGCGTTGCGCCAGCAGGCGCTGGCGGCGGTCGATGCGGGCGGCGGGGAGGAGGCGCTGGCCTTGCCACAGCCGTTCTCGCCGTTCGCATGGCAACTGGTCGGCATCGCCGACGGGCGCTACCGCCTCGCGCAGTGGACCTTCCCCGGCACGGTGCCGCCGGTCTGGCAGGCGGTGGCGCATCCCGAAGGCGAGGCGTCGGCGCTGGTGCGCGAGGCCTGGGCGCAGCCGGTACTGGCGCCGTTCCGCCGCTTCGCGCAGCTGCCGGCGCTGTACCGCGTCGACCGCCGCGATGGAGAGGATTGCGTCTGGTTCCAGGACTTGCGCTACCGCTTTCCCGGCCGCCTGCCGACCTTCCGCCAGGGCGTCTGCCGCGCCGGCGAGGCCGTCGGCTGGCGGCCCTACCGGCTGAGCTATTTCAGCGACGACGAACGGCAGCCGCTGTGATGCCGTTCGTGCGCGGCGGCGTCAGGCGGCCTGCGTGACGATCACGCTCTGCGCCGGCATCGGCGCCGGGAAGCCGGCTTCGCCCAGCGCCTCGCGGATCGTCCGGTTGGTGTCGAAATAGACCTGCCAGTAGTGGTCGTTGTGGCAGTACGGCCGCACCGCCAGCACCGGCCCGACCAGCGTGAAGTCGAGGATCTCGACATCGACCTTCGGCTCGGAAATGACGTTCGGAATCGCCGCGACCTTCTCGCGCAGCAAGGCCATCGCCGCGCGGTGGTCGGCGCCGCCGGCCAGCTGGCACTTCAGGTCGACGCGGCGGAACGGATTGACGGTGTAGTTCTGGATGGTGTCGGCGAAGACCTTGTTGTTGCCGATGATGGTCTGCACGTTGTCCGGCGTGTTCACGGTGGTGGTGAACAGGCCGAGCTCGGTCACCGTGCCGGTGACGCCGCCGATGGTCACGAAGTCGCCGACCTTCATCGGCCGCAGCACGACGAGGAAGGCGCCGGCGGCGAAGTGCGCGAGCAGCCCGGACCAGGCCATGCCGATGGCGACGCCGGCGGCGGCGATCAGGGCGGCGAAGGTCGTCGTCTGGATGCCGAAGTAGCCGAGGATGCCGACCACCAGCAGCACGTTGAGGGTGACGGTGATCACCGAGCCGAGGTAGCGCAGCACCGTCGGATCGACCTTCTGGCGTTCCAGCGAGGCGCGCACCAGATTGACCGCGACGCCGATCAGCCAGCGGCCGATCACCCAGAAGGCGAGCGCGGCGAGAATCTTCAGGCCGACGTCGGTGGCCGTCGTCACGATCAGGTCCTGATAGCGGGAAAAATCCGATTCAGCCATGACAGTTCTCCTCGAAAGAGCGGAAATTCCGGATGGAACCCCAAATCATTCTAGTCGGGATATGCAGCATGGAAACCCGGATCGCATGGCCGGGCGACGGCGAGCTAGGGCGCCTTGTTCGCCCGTCGCCGCGGGCGGTCGAGAAAACGCGCCGGCGCCAGCGCCTCGGCGAGGCCGCGGTCGAGGCCGGGCCGGCTGCCGTCGATGGCATCGGCGATCAGTTCGCCGGCCAGCGCCGACCAGACGATGCCGCGCGCGCCAAAGCCGTTGACCAGCCACAGGCCGGGCGGCGCCGGGGCGTCGCCGAGCTTCGGCACGGCGCCGACGATCGGCAGGCGGTCCGGCGAGGCCGGGCGGAAGCCGGTGCGGCCCGGGAGCGTGGCGATGGCGGCGGGGTCGATGCCGGCGCTGAAGCCGGGGAGGATGAAGTCGAGCTTGGCGAGGTTCTCGGCGTGGTCGGTGGCGCGCACGGCCGGGTCGTTGTCCTTCATCAGGAAGGTGGCGCCGGCGTAGCGCTGGCCGGCGATTTCCGGCGTCACGTAGCCGAGGCGGCAGACGACGCAGCGCGGCGGCGAGCCGGCGGCGGCCGGCAGGTGCGTGACCTGGCCGCGCGCCGGGAAGACCGGCAGCCAGTCGCCGAGCAGGCGGCGGGCGTCGGCGGCGTTGGCGACGACCAGATGCGGGGCTTCGGCGAGGCAGCCGCCGTCGGCGGCGAAGGCGCGCCAGAGTCCGTGGTCGTGCGCGATGCGCTCGACGCGGGTGGTGTAGTGCGTAGAGATGTTCGCCGCATGCTGCAGCAGGTTGGCGCGGCAGTAGTTGGCCGGCGACACCCAGGCGCCGCCGGGGAACCACCAGCCGCCGGCATCCACCGGCCAGCCGCACAGCGCCGCTGCCTCGTCACGCTCGACGAAGCGCAGGTAGTCGGCGGGCGGCTGCTGGTCGGCGACGATGCGCCGCTGCGTCGCCTCGTGCACCGCGTCGCGCGCCAGGTGCAGCACGCCGGTCTTTCCCCACAGGCCGCCGTTCGCCGCGAAGCCGGCGGCAAGGCCGGCGTTGTCGAGCGCCTGCAGGTGGCGGGAGGTGGCGAGGAAGCCGGCGCGGGTGACCTGGGCGAGCAGGTTGTCGTCGCGCGCCGGCAGCGGCCGCAGCACGCCGGCGCGATTGCCGGAGGCGCCTTCGCCGGGGCCGCCGGCGGCGTCGATCAGCGTGATCGCGTAGCCGCGGGCGGCGAGCCGGTTGGCGGTCGTGCTGCCGGCGAGGCCGGCACCGAGGACGATGGCGCGCTTGTCATTTTCGGCACCGAGGACGATGGCGTGCCTGGCGGTGCTGCCGGTCATGGGTTCCCGGCGCACGCCTTGCGTGCGCTATCCATGGCGTCCCGGTGGGGGCGTGCGAGTAATGCGCTGCCGCGCATCACTCATGGCGTCCCGCAAGGGGACTTATTCGTGATGCACTGGCGTGCATCACTCATGACGCCCCAAGGGACTAATGAGCAATGCGCTAACCGCGCATTACTCATGGCGCATCTGCGGGAAGAGGATGACGTCGCGGATGTTCGGGCTGTCGGTCAGCAGCATGACCAGCCGGTCGATGCCGATGCCGCAGCCGCCGGTCGG
>JANJTW010000107.1 GCA_024710925.1 Rhodocyclaceae bacterium
CGAGCTGCCGGTGCCGCTGATGAACGTCATGAACGGCGGCGCGCACGCGAACAACAGCCTCGACATCCAGGAATGCATGATCGTGCCGCACGGCTTTTCTCGCTTCGGCGACGCGCTGCGCGCCGGCGTCGGCGTGTTCCATGCGCTGCGCACGCTGCTCGACAAGCGGGGCTTCCCGACCTCGGTCGGCGACGAAGGCGGCTTCGCGCCGAACGTCAGCGGCACACGCGAGGCGCTCGACCTGATCCTCGAAGCGATCGAACGCGCCGGCTACAAGCCGGGCTCGCAGATCGCGCTCGCACTCGACTGCGCCGCATCCGAATTCCATCATGACGAGTCTTATCACCTCGAAGGCGAAGGCAAGCGTTTCTCGCGCGCCGAGTTCTGCGGCTACCTCGCGGACCTCGTCGGCGACTACCCGATCGTCAGCATCGAGGACGGCATGGCCGAGGACGACTGGGCCGGGTGGGGCGTGCTGACCGACCGCCTCGGCCGCCGCGTGCAGCTCGTCGGCGACGACCTCTTCGTCACCAACACCGAGATCCTCGCGAAAGGCATCGAGAAGGGCATCGCCAACGCGATCCTGATCAAACCGAACCAGATCGGCACGCTGAGCGAGACGCTCGCCGCGATGGAGATGGCGCGCCGCGCCGGCTACGCGTCCATCGCGTCGCACCGCTCGGGCGAGACCGGCGACACGACGATCGCGGACCTGGCGGTGGCGACTGCCTGCGGCCAGATCAAGACCGGTTCGGCCAGCCGCTCGGACCGCGTCGAGAAGTACAACCGCCTGCTCGCGATCGAACGCGAGCTGGGCGCCGACGCGCGCTTCGCCGGCTCGAAGGCGTTCGGCGCGCGCTGAACCTCACGTTGCACGTCGCGCAGAAACACAACGATTGCTCTCCAACCGGCATCGCATTAACGCTCACTCCCTGGCGGTGATGCCGGTCCTTTTTATTCCATACGGCCCCGCCGAGCGGCGGGCCGTGCGCCTTGCGGAGCTCCGCCGTGAACGCTGCCCTCCCCTCTGACCTGCATCCGGACAAGGACCAGGCCCTGCGCGACGACGTCCGGCTGCTCGGCCGGCTGCTCGGCGACACCGTGCGCGCCCGCGAGGGCGAGGCCGTGTACGAGCTCATCGAACGCATCCGCCGCGACTCGATCCGCTTCCGCCGCGACGCCGACCACGGCGCGCGCTGCGAACTCGAAGCGGCCCTCGATGCGCTATCGCGCGACGACACCCTGCATGTCGTGCGCGCCTTCAGCTACTTCTCCCACCTCGCGAACCTCGCCGAGGACCAGCACCACATCCGCCGCTCGCGCGCGCACCTGATCGCCGGCTCGGCGCCCCGCGAAGGCAGCCTCGCACACGCGATGAACCGCGCCTTCGACGCCGGCCTCGACGCTGCCGCGCTGTCGGGCTTCTTCGCCACCGCGCAGGTCGTGCCCGTACTGACCGCGCACCCGACCGAAGTGCAGCGCAAGAGCATCCTCAACTGCCAGACCGCGATCGCGCGCCTGCTCGACCAGCGCGACCGCATGAGGCTCACGCCCGAGGAGCGCCGCGAGAACGACGACGCGCTGCGTCGCGGCGTGTTGACGCTGTGGCAGACGCGCATGCTGCGCCCCGCGAAGCTCTCCGTCGTCGACGAGGTCAACAACGGCTTGAGTTACCACGAGACCACCTTCCTGCGCGAAGTGCCGCGTCTCTACGCGAACATCGAGGACCAGCTCGCAGATCACCTGACCGAGCGCGACGAGGGTCTCGCCGGGCAGGAGCTGCCCGCCTTCCTGCAGGTCGGCAGCTGGATCGGCGGCGACCGCGACGGCAACCCCTTCGTCACCGCGCCGATGCTCGAACAGGCGCTGGCGATGCACTGCGCGCGCGTGCTCGACTACTACCTCGACGAACTCGAGATCCTCGCCTCGCAGCTCTCGCTCGCATCGCTCCTCGTCCCCGCTTCGGACGAACTGGCGGCGCTCGCCGACGCCTCGCCCGACCGCTCGCCGCATCGCAGCGACGAGCCCTATCGTCGCGCCGTCGTCGGCATCCGCGCGCGCCTCGCCGTCACCCGCCACGCCCTGCTCGGCGGGCAGGCCCCTGCCGCACAGGTCGACGCCTACCCGAATCCCGAGGCGCTCGCCGCCGACCTCGGCATCGTGCACCGCTCGCTCATGGCCAACGGCTCGGCCGAGCTCGCGCGCGGCCGCCTGCGCCACATCCGCCGCGCGGTGTCCGTGTTCGGCTTCCACCTCGCGCCGATCGACCTGCGCCAGAATTCCGACGTGCACGAGCGCGTCGTCGCCGAACTGCTGGAAGTCGCCCAGCCCGGCACCCGCTACGCCAGACTCAACGAGGAACAACGCATCTCGCTGCTGGTGGCCGAGCTCGCCAGCGCACGGCCGCTGCACTCGCCGCACTACACCTACTCGGACGAGACCACCTCTGAACTCGCGATCTTCCGCATGGCGCGCGAGGCGCACCGCCGCTACGGCCCCGCTGCGGTGCCGAACGCGATCATCTCGAAGACGGACGGCGTGTCCGACATGCTCGAACTCGCCGTGCTGCTGAAGGAGGCCGGCCTGCTCGATCCGCGCAGCAACACCCTCGCGGTGAACGTGATCCCGCTCTTCGAGACCATCGCCGACCTGCAGGCGAGCGGCCCGGTCATGGACCGCCTGCTGTCGCTGCCGACGTGGAAGCGCCTCCTTCCCTCACGCGACCGCACGCAGGAGGTCATGCTCGGCTATTCGGATTCGAACAAGGACGGCGGCTTCCTCACGTCGGGCTGGGAACTCTACAAGGCCGAGATCGCGCTGATCGAAGTCTTCCGCCGCCACGATGTCCGCCTGCGCCTCTTTCACGGCCGCGGCGGTTCGGTCGGCCGCGGCGGTGGCCCGAGCTACCAGGCGATCCTGGCGCAGCCGGACGGCGCCGTTTCCGGCCAGATCCGCATCACCGAACAGGGCGAGGTCATCGCCTCCAAATACTCGAACCCCGAGGTCGGCCGCCGCAACCTGGAAATCCTGGCATCGGCGACGCTGGAGGCGACGCTGCTCAACCTGGAAAACGAAACCGAGCCGGCGGCCTTCCGTGGCGTCATGGATACCCTCTCCGACCTCGCCTTCCGCGCCTACCGCGGGCTGGTCTATGAGACCGAGGGCTTCCGCACCTATTTCCGCGAATCGACCGTCGTTTCGGAAATCTCGCAGTTGAACATCGGCAGCCGCCCGGCCTCGCGCAAGGCCTCCGACCGCATCGAGGACCTGCGCGCGATCCCGTGGGTATTCAGCTGGGCGCAATGCCGGCTGATGCTGCCGGGCTGGTACGGCTTCGGCACCGCCGTCGACACCTGGCTGTCGACCAACCCCGGCGGCCTCGACCTGCTGCGCCGGATGTACCGGCACTGGCCTTTCTTCCGCACGCTGCTGTCGAACATGGACATGGTGCTGGCCAATACCGACCTCGGCATCGCCTCGCGCTACGCCGAGCTGGTGACCGACCCGGCGCTGCGCGACGCGGTCTTCGGCCGCATCCGCGCCGAATGGGAGCGGACGAAGAAGCACCTGCTGGCGATCGAGGAGCAGGACGAACTGCTCGCCGACAATCCCTCGCTCGCCCGTTCGATCCGCAACCGCTTCCCGTACATGGACCCGCTCAACCACCTGCAGGTCGAGCTGCTGCGCCGGCACCGCGCCGGCGAGTCGACGCAGCAGAACGACGAGCACGACGAGCGCGTGCGCCGCGGCATCCACTTGTCGATCAACGGCATCGCGGCAGGCTTGCGCAACAGCGGCTAGAATCGCGGCTTTCGACCGACATCCGGGACACGCATGGAACCGCAAGCCGCAGTCCGCTCCGTCTTCTACATTTCCGACGGCACCGGCATCACTGCCGAAACCCTTGGCCACAGCCTGCTGACGCAGTTCGAGGGGGTGCGCTTCAAGCAGGCGCGGATTCCCTTCGTCGACACGCCGGAAAAGGCGCACGCGGTGATCCGGCGCATCGAGGACGCCGGCCGTGCCGACGGCGCCCGGCCGATCGTGTTCACGACGCTGGTCAATCCGGAGCTGGCGCAGATGGTGCACGCGGCGAACGCGCTGTGCCTGTCGTTCATCGAGACCTTCGTCGCGCCGATGGAGGCCGAGCTTGGCGTGAAATCCACGCATACCGTCGGCCGCTCGCACGGTTCGATCGATACCTCCGACTACAAGAACCGCATCGAGGCGATCAACTACACGCTGGCGCACGACGACGGCGTCACCGACCGCGACCTGGAGACCGCCGACGTGATCCTGGTCGGCGTCTCGCGCTGCGGCAAGACGCCGACCTCGCTCTACCTGGCCATGCAGTTCGGCCTGAAGGCCGCCAACTTCCCGCTGATCCCGGAAGACTTCGACCGCGGCCGCCTGCCCGGCACGCTGGAGAAGCACCGTGGCAAGCTGTTCGGCCTGACCATCCAGCCCGAGCGGCTGGCGCAGATCCGCGAAGAGCGCCGGCCGAACAGCCGCTACGCGTCGCTCGAAAACTGCCGCAACGAGGTCAGGGAAGCCGAACGGATGATGAAGCGCGAGGGCATCCGCTGGCTCGACTCGTCGACCAAGTCGATCGAGGAGATCTCGACCACCGTCATGCAGGAAGTGCGGCTGGACAACCGGGTGTTCTGAACGGCGCCGGCAGGCCCCGGGGCGTGGCGCAAGAAGCGGCGCTCGCCGGGCAAACCCGCAGCGGCAGGCTGCGACAACTTGCCGGACGTTTCCTCAGCGCGCCGTCTGCGCGCGCCGGACCTTCTCGAACAGGCAGATCGCCGCCGCCGCGGCGACATTCAGCGATTCGGTACCGCCCGGCATCGGAATCTTCACCGCCAGCCTCGCCGCTGCCGCGACCGGCGCGCTGACGCCCTGCCCCTCGGCACCGAAGACCCAGGCCAGCGGCCCGCCGAGCGGCGTTTCCCAGAGCGTCGCCGGTGCGTCCAGCCGGGTGACGACGCCCTGCCCGGCGTAGCCTTCGAGGAAGGCGGCCAGATCGACCCCTTCGCGGATGTCGAGCAGGAACTGCGCACCCTGCCCGGCGCGCAGCGTCTTCGCTGCCCACGGGTCGGCGCAGCCCGGCGCCAGCAGGATCTGCCGGATGCCGGCCGCCGCCGCCGTGCGCAGCAGCGTGCCGACGTTGCCCGGGTCCTGCACACCGTCGAGCAGCACGCAGTCGGCGTCGCCCGCCGGCGCCCCGGCGGCGGCCGGCTTGCGCGCGACGGCGAGGATGCCGGAGGGCGTCTCGGTGGCGGCGAATTCGGCGAACAGCGCATCCGGGAACTGCAGCACGTCGAGGCCCGGCCGGCCGGCCAGCCAGCCGGCGATCTCCGGCCGCTGCACACCGCCGTGGGAGACGGCGACTTCGTCGAGGGTGCCGCCGGCGGCGAGCAACGCGTCGATCAGGTGCAGGCCGTCGAGCAGGATCACACCGTCCGCGCGCCGTGCGCGATGCTGCGTCGCCCACTTGCGCAGGCGCTTGAAGCGCGGGTTGTCGCGGGAGGAAATGGTTTTCAAGGGGTTATAAAGGCAAGGGGTTTTCGAAGCGGGATTGTCTCTGCCGGGCGGCGACCGGTGACGACGCCTGCCGCCTAGAACAGCGCGAGCTGCGCCACCGGCGCGAAGCTGCGGCGGTGCGCCGGGCACGGCCCGTGCGCCTGCAGCGCGGCGAAGTGCGCCGGCGTCGGGTAGCCCATGTGGCGTTCGAAACCGTACTCCGGATGCGCCAGCGCCAGCTCGCGCATCAGTGCGTCGCGGTGGGTCTTGGCGAGGATCGACGCGGCGGCGATGGCGGCGATCTTGCCGTCGCCCTTGACCACCGCCTCGCCGGCGCACGGCAGCCCCGGCGGCACCTTGTTGCCGTCGATCTGTGCAAAGGCCGGTGCCACAGCCAGCGTTTCGACGGCGCGCCGCATGGCGAGGAAGGTCGCCTGCAGGATGTTCACGCGGTCGATCTCGACGGCGCTGGCTTCGGCCACCGCCCAGGCCAGCGCCTTGTCGCGGATCTCGATGGCGAGGCGCTCGCGCGCCGCTTCGGACAACTTCTTGGAGTCGTTGAGGCCGGCGATCGGCCGCGCCGGGTCGAGGATCACCGCGGCGGCGACGACCGGGCCGGCGAGCGGGCCGCGGCCGGCCTCGTCGATGCCGGCGACCGGCGCCGCGCCGGCCTCAGGCCACAGCAAGGCCATCGCCGCTCGGTTGCCGGCGCAGGCACGAAAGCACCGCTTCGGCGGCGCGCTCGGCGGTGTTCTGCCGCAGCGCGTGGTGGATGCGCTCGAACTCGGCGACGATCTCCGCCTGCCCGTCCTTGTCCGCGTACTGCGCGACCAGCGCCTCGGCCAGCTTTTCCGGCGTCGCCTCGTGCTGGATGAACTCGGGGACGACGAAGCGGCCGGCGAGAATGTTCGGCAGGCCGACGTACGGCAGGTAGCCCATGCGCTTCATCAGGAAGTGCGAGAACGGCGCCAGCCTGTAGGCGATGACCATCGGCCGCTTGAGCAGCGCCGCCTCCAGCGTCGCCGTGCCGCTGGCGACGAGGACGCCGTCGGCGGCGGTCATCGCGTCGTGCGCGTGGCCGAAGAGCATGCGGATCGGCAGGTTCTGCGCCTGGCAGCGGTACAGCGCCTGCTCGAACATCAGCCGCGTCTCGCGCGTGGCGAGCGGTACCAGGAAGCGGGCCTCCGGCAGCTTCTCGTGCACCAGCCGGGCGGCGTTGATGAAGGTGTCGGCGAGGAAGCGCAGCTCGCCCTGGCGGCTGCCCGGCAACAGCGCGAACACCGGCGCCGAAGCGGGGATGCCGAGCAGCTCGCGCGTCGCCGCACGGTCCGGGTCCATCGGCAGCAGGTCGGCGAGCGGGTGGCCGACGTAGCTGACCGGCACGCCGGCCTTTTCGTAGATGTCCGGCTCGAACGGGAAGAGCGCCAGGATGCGCGACACGGCCCGGCGGATCTTCTTGATGCGGCCGCCGCGCCAGGCCCAGATCGACGGGCCAACGTAGTGCACGGCCGGGATGCCGCGCGCCTTCAGCGCCGCTTCCAGGTCGAGGTTGAAGTCGGGGGCGTCGATGCCGATGAAGACGTCGGGCGGCTCGGCGAGCAGGCGCTTCTTCAGCTCGCTGCGGATGCCCGAGAGTTCCCGGTAGCGCTTCAGCGCATCGGAAAAGCCCATCACCGCCAGCGTCTCCGCCGGCCACCAGGCGTCGAAGCCCTGCCCTTCCATCTTCGGCCCGCCGATGCCGTAGAACACGGCGTCCGGGACGCGCGCCTTGAGCGCGGCGATGAGGTGGCTGGCGAGCAGGTCTCCGGAGGTCTCGCCCGCCACCATGGCGACGCGAATGGTCACTGAACGACCCTCCTGTCGCTGCGCGACGTCCTCCCCAAGGGAGGAAGAGCGCCCCCTTCGGACTGCCGGGCGGCGGCGCTCATCGGATGATGCCGCGCTTGGAAACGGCGAGGAAGTCGACAAAGCGCTGCACCTCGGGGTGCAGGCGCGCCTCTTCTTCCAGCTTGGTGCGGGCTTCTTCGAGCATCAGGCCGGACTTGTACAGCGTGCGGTAGGCGCGCTTCAGCGCCTGCAGCGCTTCCGGCGAGAAACCGCGGCGCTTGAGGCCTTCGGCGTTCAGCCCGTAGGGCGACGCGGTATTGCCGGCGGCCATCACGTAGGGCGGCACGTCCTGCAGGATGACGGTGCCGACGGCGGTCATCACATGCGCGCCGACGCGGCAGAACTGGTGCACGCCGGTGAAGCCGCCGAGGATCGCCCAGTCGTCGATATGGACGTGGCCGGCCAGCTGCGAGTTGTTGGCGAAGGTGGTGTTGTTGCCGACCTGGCAGTCGTGCGCGATGTGCACGTAGGCCATGATCCAGTTGTCGTTGCCGATGCGGGTGACGCCGACGTCCTGCGCGGTACCGAGATTGAAGGTGCAGAACTCGCGGATCGTGTTGCGGTCGCCGATTTCCAGCCGGGTCGGCTCGTTGGCGTATTTCTTGTCCTGCGGCACCTCGCCGAGCGAGGCGAACTGGAAGATGCGGTTGTCGCGGCCGATCGTGGTGTGGCCGTTGATGACGACGTGCGGTCCGATCCAGGTGTTGTCGCCGATCTCGACGTGCTCGCCGACGATCGAATACGGGCCGATTTCGACGTGGGCGCCGATCTTCGCGTTCGGGTGGACGATGGCAGTCGGGTGGATCATTCGGCGATGTCCCGCTTGGCGCACATCAGCTCGGCCTCGGCGACGACCTGGCCGTCGACGCGCGCTTCCGCCTTGTATTTCCAGATGCCGCGCATCTGGCGCTGGATCTCGACGTGCAGGTGCAGCTGATCGCCGGGCATCACCGGCTTCTTGAAGCGGGCGCCGTCGATGCCGACGAAGTAGAACACCGAGTTGGCGTCCGGCTTGCTGTCCATCGTCTTGAACGACAGGATGCCGGCGGCCTGCGCCAGCGCTTCCATGATCAGCACGCCGGGCATCACCGGGTGATGCGGAAAGTGGCCGACAAAGAACGGCTCGTTGATCGTGACGTTCTTGTAGGCGTGGATCGATTTGCCCGCTTCGAGTTCGACAACGCGGTCTACCAGCAGGAACGGGTAGCGGTGCGGCAGGTGTTCGAGAATTTCGTGAATATCCATATTATTCAATTTGTTTTCTCCATTTCTTCAAGTTTTTTCTCAAGCTCGGCGACGCGCTGTGCGAGCTTCGCCAGGCGCTTGATCTGGGCCGCGTTGTGCAGCCAGTCTTCATGCGCCTCAAGCGGGAAGATGCTGGTGTACTGGCCCGGCTTCGCCAGGCTCTTGGTCACCATCGTGCCGGCCGAGACGTGCACGTCGTCGGCCAGTTCGAGGTGGCCGATGATCATGCCGGCGCCGCCGACCGTGCACCGGGCGCCGATCGTCGTGCTGCCGGCGACGCCGACGCAGCCGGCCATCGCCGCGTTGTCGCCGATGCGCACGTTGTGCGCGATCTGGATCTGGTTGTCGAGCTTCACCCCGTTGCCGATCACCGTGTCGTCGAGCGCACCGCGGTCGATCGAGGTGTTGGCACCGATCTCGACGTCGTCGCCGATGACGACGCGGCCGATCTGCGGAATCTTCAGCCAGCGGTCGCCCTCCTTCGCAAAGCCGAAGCCGTCGGAACCGATCACCGCGCCCGGCTGGATCACCGCCCGCGCACCGATCACGCAGTCGTGCCGGACGACGACGTTCGGATAGAGCACCGAATCGTCGCCGATGCTGACGCCGTCGCCGACGACGACGCCCGGATGGAGCGTGACGTTCTCGCCGAGCGTCACCCGCTCGCCGACGACGACGTTCTCGCCGACACAGGCCGAGGCCGGCAGCGGCGAATGCACCACCGCGCTCGGATGGGCGCCGCGCGGGCGCTGCGCCGGCGGATTGAGCAAGGCGACGACGCGCGCGTAGTAGGCGTAGGAATTCGGATGGACGATGCGCGGCAGCGCGGTGTCGTCGGCGGCCGCCGGCGGCACGATCACCGCCGACGCGGCGGTCGTCGCCAGCTGCTTGCGGTACTTGGGATTGGCGAGGAAGGCGATCTGCCCCGCGCCGGCGCCGGCCAGCGTGCCGACTTGCGAAACGACGACGGAACCGTCGCCCCTCAGCTCTCCGCCGAGACGGGCGACGATTTCGTCGAGCCGCAGACCTCCTGGCACACGTTCACCGAATTGATGCGGAATGCTTACTTGCCTTCCGAGAGGGCCTTGATGACCTTGTCGGTGATGTCCAGCTT
>JANJTW010000152.1 GCA_024710925.1 Rhodocyclaceae bacterium
TACGCGCAGGAACGCGAGGCGTGGAGTCCGCGCCGCGACGAGGCCTACCTCGGCGTGCTGGTCGACGACCTGATCACGCGTGGCGTTTCCGAACCGTACCGGATGTTCACCAGCCGCGCCGAATACCGGCTGAGCCTGCGCGAGGACAACGCCGACCTGCGCCTGACCGAGCAGGGCAGGGCGCTCGGCCTGGTCGACGACGCGCGCTGGGAGGCCTTCAACCGCAAGCGCGATGCCATCGCCGCCGAGCAGGAGCGCCTGAAGGCGACCTGGGTGCGGCCGCAGACGCTGCCGGCGGCCGACGCCGAGCGCGTGCTCGGCAAGGGCATCGAACGCGAGTACACGCTGTTCGACCTGTTGCGCCGGCCCGACGTCAGTTACGCGGCGCTGCTGACGCTGCCCGGCGCCGCCGGCGAGGTGCCGCTGACCGACCCGCAGGCGATCGAGCAGGTCGAGATCCAGGCCAAGTACCAGGGCTATATCGAGCGCCAGCAGGAAGAGGTGGCGAAGAACCTGACGCAGGAGGAAACGCCGCTGCCGGACGGTCTCGACTACGCAACGGTGCCGGGGCTGTCGAAGGAAGTGCAGCAGAAGCTCGTGCAGCACAAGCCGCAGACGATCGGCCAGGCGTCGCGCATCCAGGGCGTGACGCCGGCGGCGATCTCGCTCTTGCTGGTGCACCTGAAGCGGATCGGGCCCAAGGCGGGCGCCGCCGAGAAGTCGCGCGCATGAGCCGCGAGCAGCAGCTGGCGGCCGGCCTGCAGGCCCTCGGCATCGACCTGCCGGCGGCGGCGCAGGAAAGGCTGCTGGCCTACGCCGCCTTCCTCGAAAAATGGAACCGCACCTACAGCCTGACCGCGCTGCGCGATCCGGCGCTGGCGGTCAGCCATCACCTGCTCGATTCGCTGGCGATCCTGCCCTACGTGACGGCGGCGAATTTGCTCGACGTCGGCAGCGGCGGCGGCCAGCCGGGTATCCCGCTGGCCATCGTGCGGCCGGAACTGGCGGTGACGCTGGTGGACAGCAACGGCAAGAAGACCGCTTTCCTGCAGCAGGCGGCGATCGAGCTGGGCCTGAAGAACGTCCAGGTGGTCACTGCCCGCGTCGAGGCTTTCCGGCCGCCGGCGCCGTTCGCCGCGATCACCTCGCGCGCCTTCGCCGAACTGGCCGACTTCGTCGCGCTGACGCGGCACCTGCTGGCCCCCGGCGGCGAGTGGCTGGCGATGAAGGGGGTTCGCCCGGAAGCGGAAATGAATAAACTGCGAGACTTGCCGGGGCGCGCGACGGTGGCGGAAGTGCATCGTCTGGCCGTGCCGGGCGTCGATGGCGAGCGCCATCTGGTCGTAATCAGGGAGCGATGACGTGGCCAAGGTACTGGCGGTAACCAACCAGAAGGGCGGCGTAGGCAAGACCACGACCGCCGTCAATCTGTCGGCGAGCCTCGCCGCGCTGGGGCAGCGCGTGCTGATGATCGACCTCGATCCACAGGGCAACGCGACGACCGGCTGCGGCGTCATGAAGCGCGAGGCGCTGCCGACCGTCTACCAGATCCTGATCGGGCGCTCGACGCTCGATCAATCGCGCATCCGCACCGAGTTCGGCTTCGACGTGCTGCCGGCCAACCGCGAGCTGGCCGGTGCCGAGGTCGAGCTGATCGAACTGCCGAACCGCGAGTTCAGGCTGCGCGACGCGCTCGCCGCGGCCGGCGACGCGTACGATTTCGTTCTCATGGACTGCCCGCCGGCACTGAACATGCTGACTGTCAACGGCCTGGTCGCCGCCGAATCGGTGATGATTCCGATGCAGTGCGAGTACTATGCGCTGGAAGGCTTGACCGACCTGGTGACGACGCTCAGGAAGGTGCGCGCCAACCTCAATCCGGTGCTGCAGATCGAAGGTCTGCTGCGCACCATGTACGACCCGCGCTCGACGCTGACGCAGCAGGTGTCGGGCGAGCTGGAGAGCCACTTCGGCGACAAGGTCTATCGCAGCATCATTCCGCGCAACGTCCGGCTGGCCGAGGCGCCGTCGTACGGCAAGCCGGTGATCGCCTTCGACCGCCAGTCGCGGGGCGCGCAGGCCTACCTGCAACTGGCGCAGGAAATGCTCGACCGGCGCGACGGCCGGATCGCACCGACGGAACAGGGAGCTCTGGCATGAAACTGAAGGGACTCGGCCGCGGCCTCGACGCCTTGCTCGCCGGCGACGAATCGGCGAAGAAGGAAGTGCAACGCTCGCTGCCGGTGAGTGCGCTGCAACCGGGCAAGTACCAGCCGCGGACGCAGATGGACCCGGCTTCGCTCGACGAGCTGGCGGCGTCGATCCGCGCACAGGGGCTGATGCAGCCGATCCTGGTGCGGCCGGTGGCGCCGGATCGCTACGAGATCATCGCCGGCGAACGCCGCTGGCGCGCCGCGCAACTGGCCGGGCTCACCGAGGTGCCGACGCTGATCCGCGAGATTCCGGACGACGCGGCGCTGGCCATGGCGCTGATCGAGAACATCCCGCGCGAGATCCTGAATCCGCTGGAAGAGGCGCTCGGCCTGCAGCGGCTGGTCGCCGAAGTCGCGCTGACGCATCAGCAGGCGGCCGATGCGGTCGGCCGTTCGCGGCCGGCGGCCTCCAACCTGCTGCGCCTGCTGCAGCTGGCACAGCCGGTGCAGGACATGCTGATGGCCGGCGGCATCGACATGGGCCACGCGCGCGCGCTGCTGCCGCTGGCCAGCGCGCTGCAGGTGCAACTGGCGCAGCGCATCGCGCAGAAGGGCTTGTCGGTACGCGAGGCGGAGCGTCTGGTGCAGCGCGAAATGGCGCCGCCGTCGGCCAAGCTGCCGGCGAAGCCGGATCGCGATCTGCTGCGTCTGCAGGAGGAGTTGTCCGATTCGCTCGGCGCCAGCGTCGCCATCAAGACCAACCGCAAGGGGGCCGGCAGGGTGACCATCGAATTTTCTGATCTGGATCAGTTAGAAGGCCTGCTGAACCGTCTACGATAGGCGGTTATGCAGTATGTGCACCGCAGCAAAATTTGACTCTTGTAGAAGAGTCGGATAGACTGCTGCGGTTTTAGTCGGAGCATTCCTTGCATCCGCAAGTCCGCTGGATCATTGGCTGGCAGGTGGCGCTGACGCTGTTGGTGGCGAGCGTTGCCGCGGTGTGGGGGGGCGCGAACGCTGCGCTGTCGGCAATGGCCGGAGGCAGCATCGGGGTGGTGGCCAATCTGCTTTACGTATGGCGAGCCATGCGCCTGTCGGTCGATGCGACCGGCAAGCCGGACCTGATGCGCGCCTATCGCGGCCAGGCGGCGGGGGAAGCGTACAAGTTCGCGGCGACGCTCGGCGGGTTCGCTCTCGTGTTCGTCAGCTACAAGAGCGTGGCACCGATCCCGCTGTTCGTCGGGTATGCATCGACCTTCGTAATTTACTGGCTGGCGCTGGTTAGACGGCGCTGACCTGCAACGGTTCTAGGGGATTGAGGGATCATCATGAGCGCTGAAGGCGGTCTGACCACAACAGGTTACATTCAACACCACCTGACCAACCTGGCCGTCTGTGCTGACGCCGCCAAGGATGCCACCGGTCATTGTCACGGATTCTGGACGCTGCACCTCGATACGCTCGTCGTTTCCGGCGTCCTCGGCCTTGTCGCCTTCGGCCTGATGGCCAAGCTGGCGAGCCGGGCGACCGCCGGCGTGCCTGCCGGCTGGCAGAACTTCGTCGAAATGGTCATCGGCATGGTCGACCAGCAGGTGCGCGACACCTTCCACGGCAAGAGCGCGCTGGTCACGCCGCTGGCCATCACCATCTTCGTCTGGGTGTTCCTGATGAACGCCATGGACCTGATTCCGGTCGATTTCCTGCCGGTCGCCGCCAGCGCCGTCGGCATCAACTACCTGAAGGTCGTGCCGACCACCGACCCGAACCTCACCTTCGCCATGTCGATCACGGTGTTCTTCATCATGATCTGGATGAACCTGAAGGTGAAGGGTTTCGGCGGCTACATGCACGAAATCTTCACGGCGCCGTTCGGTGCCAAGCTGGCTCCGGTCAACTTCATCTTCCGCATCGTCGAGGACATCGCCAAGCCGATCTCGCTGGCACTGCGACTCTTCGGCAACATGTACGCCGGCGAAATGGTGTTCATCCTGATCGCCCTGCTCGGCCTCTACCAGCTGCCGCTGGCCTTGCCCTGGGCGCTGTTCCACATCCTGATCATCACGCTGCAGGCGTTCGTGTTCATGATGCTGACCATTGTCTACATGTCGATGGCCGCCGAGTCTCACTAAACACAGATTTCGTTTCACAAACTGCTTTTCGATTAACCGCTACTTTTCAAACTTAGGAGTCAACATGGAACTCGCAACCGTCCTCTCCAACACCGCTATCGCTGTGGCCATCCTGATCGGCGCCGGCGCCCTCGGCACCGCCATCGGCTTCGGCATCCTCGGTGGCCGTTTCCTGGAAGGCGCTGCCCGTCAGCCGGAAATGATCCCGACGCTGCAGGTCAAGATGTTCATCGTCGCCGGTCTGCTCGACGCCGTCACCATGATCGGTGTCGGTATCGCCCTGTTCCTCCTCTTCGCCAACCCGTTCCTGGCCCTGATCAAGTAATCGCCCGGTCCCTAACAGAAAGGAGTCTGGCGTGAGCATTAACGCTACTCTGATTGGTCAGGCGATCTGGTTCGCGATCTTCATCTGGATCACGATGAAGTACGTCTGGCCGCCGCTGCAAAAGGCGATGGCCGACCGCCAGAAGCAGATTGCCGACGGCCTCGCCGCCGCCGAGCGCGGCAAGCAGGAGCAGGAGATCGCCGCCAAGCGTTCCGCCGATGCCCTGCGCGACGCCAAGGAAAAGGCCTCCGAAGTGATCGCCGCCGCCGAAAAGCGCGCGCAGCAGATCGTCGAAGAAGCCAAGGGTCAAGCCAAGGTCGAGGCCGATAAGGTCCTCGCCAGCGGCAAAGCCGAGATCGACCAGGAAGTCGAACGGGCCAAGCAGCAGCTGCGTGAGCGGGTTGCCGAGCTGGCCGTCGCCGGTGCCGAGAAGATCCTGAAGAAGGAAATCAACGCCGCCGCGCACGCCGACATCCTCGGTTCGCTCAAGCAAGGTCTGTAACGCATATGGCTGAAACCGTCACCATTGCCCGGCCGTACGCCGAAGCGGTGTTCTCGCTGGCGCGCGAAAAAGGCGCGCTGGCGCAGTGGTCCGACCGTCTCGAGGCGCTGGCGCAGTTCGCCGGCAACGCCGAGGTGGCCGCTGTCATCGACAACCCGAATGTGCGCCAGGAGCAGCTCGTCGAGCTGTTCTCCGCGGCATGCGGCAAGGCAGATGACGGTCTGACCAACCTGCTCAAGCTGTTGGCCCAGAACGACCGGCTGACTGTTCTCCCCGAGATTGCCGGTCTCTACGAGACCATGAAGCGCGCCGAAGAAGGCACCCGCGATGGCGAGATCGTCTCCGCCTTCCCGATGTCCGATGCGCAGGTTCGCGACGCCACCCCCGAGCTCGAGAAGCACTTCAAGTGCAAGCTCAACCTGACGGTCACGGTCGACGAGACCCTGATCGGCGGCATCGTGGTGACCGTCGGCGACCAGACGCTCGACGCCTCCGTGCGCGGCAAGCTCGCGGCGATGGCCGTGGCGCTGAAAAACTAGGAGATTTCCATGCAGTTGAATCCATCCGAAATTAGCGAACTGATCAAGAGCAAGATCTCGAATCTGCAGGCGA
>JANJTW010000176.1 GCA_024710925.1 Rhodocyclaceae bacterium
TAGGCGAGGAAGCCCCAGTCGTAGCCGCCCTGCTTGATCGCCAGCGCGGTCAGCGGGATGTTGTCGAACATCGACGAGATGAAGCCCAGTCCCATCGTCGTGATCACGGATGCCGGCGGCAGCTTGTCCACCGGCATCATCGAGGCGCAGGTGACCAGCGCCAGCAGGAACACCGACCCCTTGGCGGCGCCCGGCAGCAGGCTCCATTCCGGCTTCCTGAGCGGCGTCATGACGAGGATGGCGAGGACGACGGCGACGCCGAGGAAGGGGAAGTGGTCGGCGGCGGCCGGGAACTTGCTGTTGATGGTGACGTTGGTGACGATCGCCGCGATCAGGATGAAGACGACGATGCCGACGCGGACCATGTCGATCGGGTGGGCGTGCCCCTCGCTGCGCACGATCTGCGCGTAGCGGTTCTGCGCCAGCGCCGCCGGGATGCCGAAGACGAGCAGCGCGACGGCGGCGCCGAGGTAGGCCTCGATCACGTAGAGCGGATTGACGCCGGAAATCCAGATCATCGTCGTCGTCGTGTCGCCGACGACGCTGCCGGCGCCGCCGGCGTTCGACGCGGTGACGATGGCGGCGAGATAGCCGATATGCACCTTGCGCTTGAAGACGGAGGCGGCGACGGTGGCGCCGATCAGCGCGGCGGCGATGTTGTCGAGGATGCCGGAGAGCAGGAAGATGAGGATGAGCAGCACGAAGGGACCGAGCCAGCCTTCCGGCAGCAGCTTCGGCAGCAGTTCCGGCACGCCGCTGTCCTCGAAGTGGCGGGCGAGCAGCGCGAAGCCGACGAGCAGGCAGAACAGGTTGGCGATCAGCACCCACTCGTGGCCCATGTGCGCGGCCAGCCCGGCGAAGCCGGCGCCGGTCTTGAAGCCGGTGAAGGCCAGCTTGTACACCGTGATCACGGCGAGGCCACCGAGCGCCACTTGTAGCACGTAGTGATGGAACAGCGCGACGCCGAGCAGGGTCAGGCCGAACAGGATGAAGTCGACGGGAATGCCGGCGACGGCGGGGCCGTCGGCGGCGAGCGCCAGCGTCGGCAGCGAGGCGGCGACGGCGAAAGCCAGACCGCCACGCATCAGGTGGGAAAGTGTCATTTGCGGAATCCGTAAGTTGATTACGTAGGCATTGCCCTTGTCAGACGATCTGACCAGAGCGGCTGTGATAGTATTTTTTTATTGCATAATGAGCAAGTTGGTTACACGGCGATGGGTTTTCGCATCGTCTGCGACCCCCTTCAATTTCAAGGAGCAAGGAATGCTGAAAGCCCTCGTGCCCGTAGATGGTTCGCGTACGTCGCTGCGCGCCGTCGAGCACATCGTCAAGCTGATCCAGGGGCGCGAGCCGATGGCCGTGCTGCTGGTCAACGTCCAGGTGCCGCCCGATTCGTGGGAGGTGCAGAGCTTCCTGAAGGATTCGGAAGTCGCCGCGCTGCAGGACGGCAAGGGCAACGATGCGCTCGACGCCGCCGGCGCGCTGCTCGACGCCGCCGGCATCGCCTACGAACGTTGCGTGCTGCACGGGCCGATCGCCGAGACGATCGTCGCCAAGGCGCATGCGGCCGGCTGCGACAAGATCGTCATGGGTGCGCGCGGCGAGTCGCTGCTGGAGGAGATCCTGATCGGTTCGGTGACGCAGGAAGTGCTCCGCTGCACCGACATTCCGGTCACCGTCGTCAGGTAGCCGCCGCCTTTCGCCGCTCGGCCGGCAGACCATCGCGGGGCGCTCGGGCGCCCCGCGCCGTTTTCGGCGCCGCGTTTGCCGGTGCCGCCAAAAAAATCCGCGACGTCAGCCGGCTGTCAGTTTCCGGTAAGCCTTGGTCAGAATAATCGCCTTCGTGGTTCTCCCGGTCGTCTCGGGAGGAGCGCTAAATCCACATACAAAGAGGAGGCAACATGAACGACCAAGGCAAGGCCTACTGGTCAGCGACCCTCGGGTTGCTGGGCAAGATTCTGGCCATCTGGTTCATCTGTTCATTCGGCGCGGGCATCCTGTTCGCGGACGCACTGAACGGCATCAAGCTCGGCGGCTACCCGCTCGGCTTCTGGTTCGCGCATCAGGGTTCGATCTACATCTTCATCGCGTTGATCTTCTATTACGCGAAGGCGATGGGCGAGCTCGACCGCAAGTTCGACGTTCACGAAGACTAAGGGAGCCGACCGAATGGATCTGCAAACTACAACCTACCTGGTGGTCGGTGCCAGCTTCGCGCTGTACATCGGCATCGCCATCTGGGCACGCGCTGGTTCGACCAGCGAATTCTACGCAGCCGGCGGCCAGGTGCACCCGGTCATGAACGGCATGGCGACGGCAGCCGACTGGATGTCGGCGGCCTCGTTCATCTCGATGGCCGGCCTGATCGCCAACATGGGCTACGGCGGCGGCCTCTTCCTGATGGGCTGGACCGGCGGCTACGTGCTTCTTGCCATGCTGCTGGCGCCGTACCTGCGGAAGTTCGGCAAGTTCACCGTGCCGCAGTTCATCGGCGACCGCTTCTACTCGAAGTCGGCGTCGACGGTGGCGGTGATCTGCCTGCTGACCGCGTCGCTGACCTACATCATCGGCCAGATGACCGGCGTCGGCGTCGCCTTCTCGCGCTTCCTGAACGTGTCGTCCGACACCGGCATCTACATCGGCCAGGCGATCGTCTTCCTCTACGCCGTGTTCGGCGGCATGAAGGGCATCACCTACACCCAGGTCGCCCAGTACATCGTGCTGATCTGCGCCTACATCATCCCGGCCGTGTTCATCTCGCTGCAACTGACCGGCAACCCGCTGCCGCAGCTGGGCCTCGGCTCGACCATGTCGGGTTCCGACATGGCCCTGCTCGCCCGCCTCGACCAGGTGGTGACCGAGCTCGGCTTCGGCAAGTACACGACGACGACGGCCGGCAGCACGCTGAACATGTTCGTGTATACGATGTCGCTGATGATCGGTACCGCCGGTCTGCCGCACGTCATCATGCGCTTCTTCACCGTGCCGAAGGTCGCCGACGCGCGCTCCTCCGCCGGCTGGGCGCTGGTCTTCATCGCCCTGCTGTACACGACCGCCCCGGCCGTTGCCGCGATGGCCAAGTACAACCTGCACGCCACGGTGAACACCGCCGTCGCCAAGGGCGGGGACCTGTACGCCGCGGAAAACAGCATCGTTGCCGAGCAGCGTCCGGACTGGATGAAGCGCTGGGAAAAGACCGGCCTGCTGAAGTTCACCGACAAGAACGGCGACGGCCGCATCCAGTACTACAACGACGCGACCAAGAACCCGGACGCCAAGGCCAAGGCCGAAGCCGCCGGCTGGAAGGGCAACGAGCTGACGGTCAACGCCGACATCATCGTGCTTGCCAACCCGGAAATCGCGCTCTTGCCGAACTGGGTGATCGCGCTGGTTGCTGCCGGTGGCCTGGCCGCCGCGCTGTCGACCGCCGCCGGTCTGCTGATGGCGATTTCGTCCGCCGTCTCGCATGACCTGGTGAAGGGCGTCTTCGCGCCGAACATCAGCGAGAAGAACGAGCTGCTCGCCGGCAAGATCGCCATGGCCGTGGCCATCGTCATCTCCGGCTGGCTCGGCCTGAATCCTCCGGGATTCGCGGCCGGTACCGTGGCGCTCGCCTTCGGTATCGCGGCGTCCTCGCTGTTCCCGGTGATCATGATGGGCATCTTCTCGAAGAAGATGAACAAGGAAGGCGCCATCGCCGGCATGCTGGCCGGCCTCTTCATCACCCTGTTCTACGTGTTCGCGCACAAGGGCATCTTCTTCATCAAGGGCACCGAGTTCCTCGGCCTGATCGGCGGTCCGAACCCGTTCTTCGGCATCACGCCGGAAGCCTTCGGTGCGATCGGCGCCTGTGTGAACTTCGCCGTCGCCTTCATCGTCGACAAGATGACCAAGGAGCCGCCGGAGCACATCCAGCACATGGTCGAAAACGTCCGCATCCCGCGTGGCGCCAAGGCTGTCGATGGTGCACACTAAACGCTGAGCGGCGTATAGTGACCGCTGCCGCCACGCCGGCGGCAGCGGCCAGGAAAACCCCGCCGGCAGTCGAGGCGGGGTTTTTTTTCCCGGCGTTCGTTTCAATGCGTATTTCGGCTCCGTCGCGGAGCCGCAGGAGTAGCGGATGCAATTCGATGTTCATGTCGCCATGACCTGGCTGTTGTTCCTGGCGCTCTTCCCGATGGCCTTCTTCTGGCTGCGGCGGGTCTGGCGCATCGTTTTCCGGCGCGACTATTCGGAAGTCGCGCTGAAGGGCGGCGAGCCGCCGCCGAACGCGGCCAAGTACGCGCCCTATACCGCCGCGATCAACCTGATCGCCGGCGCCATCGCCGTGACGGTGATCCTGATGGTCCTTGTCGGCGGCGTTCCCTACGAGACGTGGACGGCGATCGCCGGGTCGACGATCTGGATGAAATTCTTCGCCGACTTCATCGTCAGCCGCCAGGCGCGGCCGATCTGGGCGACGAAGGACAAGTCGGCGAAGGAAGCCGGCGCGGCAAAATGAAGGTGGCCGCCGGAACGGCCGGCGGACGGACGTGAAAGACGAGGTGCAGTAAACGGAGAAGATCCCGCAGAGGATCGCTTTCGTAACCCGGGCCGGCGGCGAGCCGGTGCCCAGCGATGGAGGAGGCAGCAGTGAGTGTGATTTTCGCGAAGACGCCGAAAGGGGTTTCGGAAATGGAAACCCGCGGCGGCGGACTGACGCCGCGCGTGCGGCGCATCCTGATCATGGTCGACGGCAAGCGTACCGTCGACGACCTGCGGTCGATGGCGCTCGCCGACGACCTGACGCATACCCTGGGCCTGCTCGAAGAAGAGGGCTACATCGCCGTCGCCCACGCCGCCGAGGCGGCGCCGGTCGGCGCCGACGGCGCGCTGCCGTCGATCACCGCCTTCCGCGACCTGCCGGAAAATCCCGATCCGAAGGAACTGGAGATGGCCCGACACTTCATCATGAACACCCTGAAGACCTTCTGCGGGCCGATGACGCATCTGAGCATCGTCGAGGCCGCCTTCGCGGCGAAGACGCATGCCGAAATCCGCGAGGTGTTCGCCACCTGGTACCACGCCATCGTCGAAACGCGCCATGGCCGGCGGCGCGCCGAGGAACTGCGCAGCGAACTGCTGCGGGTGATCTGAGGGGCGGCCGGGCCGCCCTCAGTCGGGGTACACGAGGTCGACGCGCCGCTTCTGGCGCCGGCATTCGCCGTTCCGGTACGGCGCGCCGCCCTTCTCGTTGCCGACGCCGTAGCGGCGGATCTGCGAACGGTATACGCCGAGCGCGACGAGCGCCTCGGCGACCGCCGCCGCGCGCCGTTCGGCGATCGCCAGATTGTAGGAGCGGCTGCCGAGATGGTCGGTGTGGCCGACCAGCGTGACGCTGAGCCGGCGGTTCTCCTTCAGCCGCTCGGCGTGCGCGCGCAGCTTGTGCCGGCCCGCCTCGTCGACGGCCGAGGCGCCGAGGGCGAAAAAGATGCTGTCGGCGTCGGCGCGCGGCGGCGGCGCCGGCGTTGCCGCCGGCGGTGTGCTTTCCGCGGCGGCTGGCGCCGGTGCGGCGACCATCGGTGCGGCGACCATCGGTGCGGCGGCCGGCGCGGCGGTTGCAGGAACCGGCGTCGGTGCCGTCGTCGAGTCCGCTTTCGGCGGCTGGCCGCCGCAGGCGGCCAGTGCGGCGAGCAGCGCCAGCATTGCCGGCCGGCGAAGTGGTCGGAACCCGGGGGCGGCGGTCGCGGTCGGAGAGATTACCGGGGTGTCCGGCGAGGGGGGGAATACGGGCATCACGGATTTGCTGCAAAAGGGCGATCCATTATATTGGTGGCCCTCTCAAGTGCAAGTTCGTCGTGTCGGCGGCCCCCGCAGCGGCTGCCGCCGCCCATCCGTGACCTCGCGCCCCGCCGCGATCCGCCACAGGAGTGAATAATGAGCAGACGCCCCTTGCGCATCGGACTTTCCGCGCGCATCTACCATCCGCAGGCCGGCGCCACCGGC
>JANJTW010000232.1 GCA_024710925.1 Rhodocyclaceae bacterium
CGGGCGGCGCGAAAAGAGCTTGATATTTTTCGGGAAGTTGGATTAGAATCGCCGGCTTTCCTCTTCCAAGATTACTAACGGAGCAACAACCATGGCGCGAGTCTGCCAAGTGACGGGCAAAGCCCCGATGGTTGGGAACCACGTTTCCCACGCAAACAACAAAACGAAGCGTCGCTTCCTGCCGAACCTGCAGTACCGCCGCTTCTGGGTCGAAAGCGAGAACCGCTTCATCCGTCTGCGCGTGTCGAACGCCGGCCTGCGCGTCATCGACAAGAAGGGCATCGACGTGGTGCTGGCCGACCTGCGCGCCCGCGGCGAAGTCTGATAGAGAGGAACCCGAACCATGCGTGAAAAAATCAAGCTCGAGTCGACCGCCGGTACCGGCCACTTCTACACGACGACCAAGAACAAGAAGACGATGCCGGAAAAGATGGAGATCAAGAAGTACGATCCCAAGGCCCGCAAGCACGTCGCCTACAAGGAAGTGAAGCTGAAGTAATTCGGCCCCGCTCCGAGAAAACCCGCCCGAGTTTCGCTCCGGCGGGTTTTTTGTTTTCCGGCCTCGTGCTTGCCGATTTGTCGTGACATTGCCGGCCATCGGCCTATGATGGGCCGGATTCCGCCTCATTTCACCGTTTGTTCAGCAAGCAGAAGGGCCTTCCATGCAGCGTTTCGAATACATCATCCGCAGCGATTTCCACGAGGCTGCGGAGGATGTCGCCCGCAGCTTTGGCGGTCGGGAGCGCGAACGCCTGCATGCCTACACGCAAGTCGTCGTGACCGAGCTGAACAAGCTCGGTGCCGAAGGCTGGGAACTGATCCAGGCCCCCGATCTCGTCGCCAACCGCAACTGGATCTTCAAGCGCCCTTTGCCCTGAAGGAGAGGCCTCGGGGGCAACAATGAAAAAGGCCGGCATCGCTGCCGGCCTTCGCGTGTGCGGCCTGTGGAATCGCTGCGCTCAGGCGAGCATGTCGGCCCAGATGTTCTTCGCCCAGCCCACCGCGTAGGCGCCTTCGAGTTCGCTGCGCTCGGCGGAGACGCCGCTGGCGCCGGGGACGACGAGCATCGTCTTCTTCTCGGCGTCGTACTTGTGCACCGAGGCGACGTGGATGACGTGGCTGGCATCGACGAAGCTGTAGCAGGTGTTGGCCATCATCGGCTCGGCGTTCGGCGCCTCGCCGGCGAGCAGGTTGATGATCGCGGCGGCGGCGACCTTGCCGTGCTGGTTGGCCATGAAGCCGGATTTCGGCATCAGCGGCGCCGATAGTGTCGAGTCGCCGAGGATGTGGATGCCCTTGGCATTCGCCGATTCCATGCTCAACCAGTCGACCTCGGCCCAGCGGTTGTTGGCGAGCCTGGCGCCGGACTGGGCGACGAGCTTGCCGGCGCGCTGCGGCGGCACGACGTTGAGGACGTCGGCCTTGACCTTGTCGAATTCGAGGATCGCCGTCCTGCCGGCGACGTCGACGTCGCGCAGCTCGCTGTTCGGGCGGTACTCGACGATGCCCTTGTACAGCTCGTTCCAGGCCTTCGTGAACAGGCCCTTCTTCGAGGTCACGTCCTCGTTGGCGTCGAGGATCAGCACCTTCGACTTCGGCTTGTGCTGCTTGAAGTAGTGGGCGATCACCGAGGCGCGCTCGTACGGTCCGGGCGGGCAGCGGTAGGGCGCCTTCGGCACGGTCAGCGCGTAGACGCCGCCGTCCTTCATCTCTTCGAGTTGCTTACGGAGTGCCACCGTCTGCGGGCCGGCCTTCCACGCGTGCAGGATCTTCGTCTGCGCGTCGGCGTTGTTCAGCGCCGGCACCTGCTCCCACATGAACTCGATGCCGGGCGACAGCACGGCGCGGTCGTAGGCCAGTTCGCCGTGCGTGGCGAGCTTGAGGCGGCGCTTGCCGGCGTCGATGCCGACGACCTCGTCGTGGATCACGCGCACGCCCCATTTCCGCAGGCCGTCGTAGCTGACGGTAAGGTCGGCGAGCGTCTTCTCGCCGGCAATCACAAGGTTGGAGATCGGGCAGGAAATGAACTGCGGGTTGCGCTCGACCAGCGTCACGTCGACGCTGCCGTTGCTCCACATGCGCAGGTACTTGGCGGCGGTGGCGCCGCCGTAGCCGCCGCCGACGACGACGACGTGGCCGCGGGCCTTGCTGCCGGCACCGGCGCAGCCGCCGAGGGTGACGATGCCGGCGGCGGCGCCGGCGGCCTTCAGGAAATCGCGACGAACGAACATGGCCTTCTCCTTATTTCTGTGCGGCCAGGTGGGCGGCGATGAGTTCGAGCTGCGCGTCGGTGTAGCCCTTCGCGATCTGGTGCATCACGGTTGCCGGGCGGGTGCCGGCGCGGTACTCGCGGAAGCGCTGGACGATGCTCTCCTTCGGCTGGCCGGCGAGCGGCGGCATGCCGGCGGCGGGAACGGCGCGGCCGTCGGTGCCGTGGCAGTTGGCGCAGGTGGCGGCGAGGTTGCGCCCGAGGTTCGGGTCTTGCGCCGCGGCCGGGCCGGTGGCGAGTGCCAGGGCGGCCAGGCAGGCGGCGGAGGTCAGCCTGTTCATGTTTTTCTCCGGTGTGCGTTTTCAGGATGGGTGCGGGCCGTCCGGCCGCGCAGTCTTCAACCGAGTCTAGCGCGTGCTGCTAGATGCCAAAAATAATGAATTGGCACGAGCTTATTCCTGTGCGTTATTTGGCGCCGGCCAAGTCCCCGGAAACGCGTTGCAGAAGCGAAGTTCCTCGGGGTACGGGTAGAAGTCGGGCACCTTGCCGGCGAGGATCTGTTCCTGGGTCGTCCGCCAGAACTCGGCGGTGAGCAGGTCGCCGTGGTGCCTGAGGAAGGCCTGCCGGACCTTCGGCGAGCCGAGCAGGAAGGTGCCGAATTCTTCCGGAAAGACGTCGTTCCGTGCCACCGCGTACCAGACCTCGCCGGACATTTCCGTCTCGAAATCCGGCGCCGGCGGAATTTCGCGGAAGTTCATGTCGGTCATGTACTCGATCTCGTCGTAGTCGTAGAAGACGACGCGGTTGTAGCGGGTGACGCCGAAGTTCTTCCACAGCATGTCGCCGGGGAAGATGTTGGCCAGTGCCAGCTCGCGGATGGCGTTGCCGTATTCGCGCACGGCGTGCTCGGTCTTCGCCTCGTCGGCGCGGTCGAGGTAGAGGTTGAGCGGCACCATCCGCCGCTCGATGTAGAGGTGCCTGATGACCACGTTCTCGCCTTCCTCCTCGAACATCGACGGGGCGAGCGTGCGCAATTCCTCCATCAGTTCCCCGGAGAAGCGCGCGCGCGGCAGCGCCACTTGCGAGAACTCGAGCGAGTCGGCCATGCGGCCGACGCGGTCGACCTGCTTGACCAGCTGGTACTTGCGCTCGACGGTGGCGCGGTCGACTTCCTTGGCGCTGCCGAAGACGTCCTTGATGATCTTGAAGACGTAGGGGTAGGACGGCAGCGTGAACACCAGCATGACCATGCCCCTGATGCCGGGGGCGATGATGAACTGGTCCTCCGAGTGCTTCAGGTGCTGGTAGAAGTCGCGGTAGAACATCGTCTTCCCCTGCTTGCCGAGCCCGATCATCGTATAGAGCTCGGAGCGCGGCTTGTTCGGCATGATCGTGCGCAGGTACTGCACGTAGCCCGACGGCACCTCCATATCGACCATGAAGTAGGCGCGCGACAGCGAGAAGAGCAGCGAGATGCGCCAGGCGTCGAGCAGGATGGTGTCGAGGAAGAGGTGGCCGCCGGCGTCGTGCAGAACGGGTATCGCGAAGGGCAGTTCGAGGTGGCCGTTGATCGCCTTGCCGATGATGTAGGCGCCCTTGTTGCGGTAGAACGCCGAGTACAGCACCTGGATCTGGAAGTTCGCCTCGGGCTGCGGCCAGGTGCCGCCGAGGTGTTTTTCGGCGCTGCGCATGAGGCAGTCGACGTCGCGGTCGAGGTCGGCGAACGGGCGCTGCCAGTCGAAGTCCCGGACGATGCGCCGGATCGTCGCGCGCAGGCCGCCGTGCGCCGACGGGTAGTAGCTCGAATAGACCGGCGGCCAGGATTCGATGTATTCGGTGGATACCGCCGGCCGGGCGAAGATGAAATCGTTGTGGAAGTAGCTGCGGTGCAGGATCTTGGTCGTCACCGAGTTGAAGAAGGTCTCGGCCAGCTCCGGCTGCTTGTGGTTCACCAGCAGGCCGATGTAGCAGAGCTTGATCTGCTGCCAGGTGTGGTCGTCGATATTGTCGGCGTCGAATTCGGCGCGCAGCCGCGCCACGTTGTCGTCGACGCGCTCGTCGTAGGAGCGGATGCGCTCGCGCACCGCCCGCTGCACCTCCAGCCACTGCGCGTTCTCGAACAGCACCTTCGCCTGCCGGCCGTAGGTGCGCATCTTCCGGTAGTGGCGGTTGAAACCCTCGATCATGGCCTCGGCGACGCGCTGGGCGAGCGGGTTCTGGGCGGTCGGGGTATCCATGGCGGCGCTTTCGGAGGTGGCGTCGGCGAAAATTCTAGCACCCGGTTGCTGCGTCGCAGCACGCACTGTAAGCATCACGCAAGGGGTTCGGGTTAAAATCGCGGACTTCGTTTCACAATGCTCAATCTTATTTCACCGTTCAAGGGGGTCGCATGGCTGCAGGCAAATCCAAGATCATCTACACGCTCACCGACGAGGCGCCGTTCCTGGCGACCTGCGCGTTCCTGCCGATCATCCGCACCTTTACCGAACCGGCCGGCATCGAGGTCGAGGAAGCCGACATCTCCGTCGCCGCCCGCGTCCTCGCCGAGTTCCCGGACTGCCTGAGCGACGCGCAGAAGGTGCCGAACACGCTCGCCGAGCTGGGCAAGAAGTGCCTGCTGCCGGAAACCAACATCATCAAGCTGCCGAACATCAGCGCCTCGGTCGCGCAGCTGAAGGCCTGCATCAAGGAGCTTCAGGAAAAGGGCTACGCCATTCCGGATTTCCCGGAAGATCCGAAGACCGACGAAGAGAAGGCGATCCGCGCCCGCTACGGCAAGTGCATCGGCAGCGCCGTGAACCCGGTGCTGCGCGAGGGCAACTCCGACCGCCGCGCGCCGATGGCGGTCAAGAACTTCGCCAAGAAGCATCCGCATTCGATGGGCGAATGGAAGCAGTGGTCGCAGACGCACGTCTCGCACATGCACGGCGGCGACTTCTACCACGGCGAGAAGTCGATGACGCTGG
>JANJTW010000259.1 GCA_024710925.1 Rhodocyclaceae bacterium
GGTCAATGGCGTCAAGGGCCAGGCCGGGCAGTCGAACTACTCGGCGGCGAAGGCCGGCGTGATCGGCTTCACCAAGGCACTGGCGGCGGAGCTGGCGGCGAAGAACGTGACGGTCAATGCGATCGCCCCGGGCTACATCGCGACCAAGATGGTGATGGCGATCCGCGAGGACATCCTCAAGGGCATCGTTGATTCCGTGCCGATGAAGCGCCTGGGCAAGCCGGAAGAGATGGGCGCTGCCTGCGTCTATCTCGCCTCCGAGAACGCCGGCTTCATGACCGGCGCCACGCTGAACATCAACGGCGGCCTGTACTACCAGTAATCGTCGGCGATACAGGGGCGGCCCCGCAAGGGGCCGTCCTGCCTGTCTGCGGTATAATTTTTTTGCTGTGCAGCATTCCGAGGTGCCGCAGAGCGCCCGGAACCGGAACCACTCATTCGGAGGAAATGCCTTCATGTCGGAGCAGTCGCGACTGATCAAGAAGTACCCGAACCGCCGTCTTTACGACACGAAGACCAGCGCCTACATCACGCTCAACGACGTCAAGGACCTCGTTCTCGCCTTCGAGAACTTCAAGGTGGTCGATGCCAAGAGCGGCGAGGACCTGACCCGCAGCATCCTGCTGCAGATCATCCTCGAAGAGGAAACCGGCGGCATGCCCCTGTTCTCGACCGAGCTGCTGGCGCAGATGATCCGCTTCTACGGCCACGCCATGCAGGGCATGCTCGGCAAGTACCTGGAGAACAACATCAAGGCCTTCGTCGATATCCAGGGCAAGATGCAGGAACAGTCGCGCTCGCTCTACGGCGGCGAGAACAGCCAGATGCAGAACGACATGTGGACGCAGTTCCTGAACTTCCAGGGACCGGCGATGCAGCAGATGATGGCTGCCTACATGGACCAGTCGAAGAAGATGGTGCAGCAGATGCAGGAGCAGCTGCAGAGCCAGACGCGCAACATGTTCGTCGGCTTCCAGTATCCGGGCGCCGCCGATGGGAAGAAGCCCCCCGAGGGCGGCGGACCGAAATAACCGCGTCGCCATTCTTCGGCGCTTCCGAAAAACCGGCCGGCCCCCCTGGGGCGGCCGGTTTTTTCATGCCGTTCGGCTGCCGGCCCGTCAGGACGGGTTGGCGAACAGGACTTCGGCGAGCATCAGGTCGACCAGCGAACGGCTCGCCAGCGTGCCGTTCGGTTGGCTGGTGCCGAGCAGGTTGGCGAGCAGCAGCTGGTTGGCGAGCGACGACGCGAGGTTGCCCGTCGCCGTCGCGGCCTGACCGAAGAACGGCAGACCGCCGGGCGCCGCCGCGCCGAACGTTCCGGCGAGACTCAGGGCGGGCGTCAGCGCGGGCAGCAGGCGCTCCGGCGAGAGTGGGCCGGCGGCCTGGGCGGCGGCCTGCTCGGCGATGCCGAGGCCGTCGTTGCGGAAAAGGCGGCCGACGCCTTCCTGGTCGGCTTCGAGTGCACTCCGGAAACGCGTTTCGTTGAAATTCAGCGTGCCGTCGAAATTCCTGGCGATGCCGGCCAGCGCCAGCGTTCCTGCCCGGTCGCCGCCGGCAGCGGAGAACGTCGCCGACAGTTGCGAGGAGAACAGCGAGGCGCTCAGCGCCAGTGCCGGATTGCTGCCGCCCAGCCCGGCGAAGCCCCGCTGCACTTCGTTGAAGGCGTCGACGAAGCCGCGCACCGCTGCGGCGGCTGCCTCGCCGTTGGCCGCGACCGTCAGCGTTGCCGTGCCGGTTGCCTGCAGGTTCAGGATGAGCCCGGGGATGGCGGTGTTGACGCTGTTCGTGCTGGCATTGAAGGCGATGCCGCCGACGCTGCCTTGCGCATCGCGCGCAGCGGCGGTCAGCGCCGGGCCGCCACTGCCGCCGGGGTAGGCGAGCAGATCGGCAATGGCAGCGTCGCCGGCAACGCCGACGGTGAAGGCGTTGCCGGCACCGCTCTGGCCGCTCAGCGCCAGCCGCACGCCACTCGCCGAAGCGACTAGTTCGGCATCGATGCCGATAGCGGCGTCGTTGATCGCTGCCGCGATGCCGGCAAGCGTGTTATCGGTCGAGCCGAGGGTGACGCTGCGGCTGCCGCCGGCAGCGAACTGGAAGGTCAGTACGCTCGGCGTGCCGCTGCCGATCGTCGTCAGCGAACCGGCGCGAGCCGCCGTGGTCAAGGTCTGCGCTTGCGCCAGCTGGTCGATGCGCAGCGTGAAGCTGCCGGTCGGCGTGGCGGCGCTGGCCGTCGCCGTCAACGGCGGCGTCGTCGTGTCGGCGATGGCAACCGTGCGCGCGACGAGCGCGCCGGGCGCGCTCAGCGCCGTGGCTGCCGCCTGCAGGGTTTCGATCTGGTTGAGCAGGCGGCCGACGCTGGAGATGCTCGTCTGCGTCGAGGCGATCGCAAACAGCCCGCCCAGGCCGGTGGTCGACTGTAGCGGCGATACCCGACCAAGCGGACTGAGCGAACCGATCAGCGAGAGTGCGGGACTGAATCCCGAAATGGCGGAAATGGCCATGCGGTGCTCCTTCCCGCCGGGGAAGGGGGGCTTGGCGGCGAAAACCGGTCCCCCGCCCGGTGGGAACCTCGTTCATTTATAGCACTCGGGCGGCCGCTTCGCTGCGTTTCGGGCTGCGATTCCTGCGTCGGCGGCGGGCGCCTGAAATATACTTCCGCCTGTTGCCCCGGGATAAAGGCGAAGCGCCTTGTTTTCCCGCGGATTTTTTCGATTGACGTTTTGAATAGAGTTGCGCGAATTGAGCGATTTGAAAGTGCAAGAGAAGGTGCCGACCGTCGGCTTCGTCAGCCTCGGCTGCCCGAAGGCGACCAGCGACGCCGAACAGATCCTGACCCGGCTGCGCGCCGAGGGCTACCTGATTTCCGGTTCCTACGACGGCGCCGACCTGGTGGTGGTGAATACCTGCGGCTTCATCGACGCCGCCGTCGAGGAATCGCTCGACGCCATCGGCGAGGCCTTGAACGAGAACGGCAAGGTCATCGTCACCGGCTGCCTCGGCGCCAAGGACGAAGTGGTCAGGAACGTGCATCCGTCGGTGCTGGCGATCACCGGCCCGCATGCGACCGACGAGGTGATGCACCACGTGCACATCCACCTACCGCAGCCGCACGACCCGTTCACCAGCCTGGTGCCGCCGCAGGGCATCCGCCTGACGCCGCAGCACTACGCCTACATCAAGATTTCCGAGGGCTGCAACCACAGCTGCACCTTCTGCATCATCCCGTCGATGCGCGGCCCGCTGGTGTCGCGCCCGATCGGCGACGTGCTGCAGGAGGCGAAGAACCTCGCCGAGGCCGGCGTCAAGGAGATCCTGGTGATCTCGCAGGACACCTCGGCCTACGGCGTCGACCTGAAATACCGCCTGGGCTTCTGGGGCGGCCGGCCGGTCAAGACGCGGCTGAAGGAGCTGTGCGAGGCGCTCGCCGAGTTCGGCATCTGGGTGCGCCTGCACTACGTCTATCCGTACCCGAGCGTCGACGACCTGATTCCGCTGATGGCCGAGGGCAAGATCCTGCCCTACCTCGACGTGCCGTTCCAGCACGCCAGCCCGCGCGTGCTGAAGGCAATGAAGCGCCCGGCTTCGGCCGAGAACAACCTGGAGCGGATCAAGGCCTGGCGCAGCATCTGCCCGGAGATCACCATCCGCTCGACCTTCATCGCCGGCTTCCCCGGCGAGACCGAGGCCGAGTTCGAGGAGCTGCTCGGCTTTCTCGAAGAGGCGAAGCTCGACCGCGTCGGCTGCTTCGCCTATTCGCCGGTCGATGGCGCGGTCGCCAACACGCTGGCCGAGGCCGTGCCGCAGGAGGTGCGCGAGGAACGCCAGCGCCAGCTGATGGAACTGCAGGAGGACATCTCGGCCGAACTGATGGCGGCGAAGATCGGCCGCGAGATCGAGGTGCTCGTCGACGAGGTCGATGACGAGGGGGCGATTGCCCGCAGCAAGGCCGATGCGCCGGAGATCGACGGCCTGGTCTACCTCGACGGCGTCTTCGACGTCGAGCCGGGCGATTTCCTCACCGTGCGCGTTGTCGATACCGACGCACACGACCTCTACGCCGAGCGCGTCTGAGGCAACGGCGATGAAGATCGGCGTCGCCCTCGGCTCCGGTTCGGCGCGCGGCTGGGCGCACATCGGCGTGCTGCGCGCGCTGGCCGAGATGGAGGTGACGCCCGACATCGTCTGCGGCACCTCGATCGGCGCCTTCGTCGGCGCCGCGCACGCCGACGGCGACCTCGGCAGCCTGGAGGACTGGGTGCGCACGCTCTCCTGGCAGGAGGTGGTCGGTTTCTTCGACGTCGGCGCGCGCGGGGGGCTGATCAAGGGCGACAAGCTGATGGCCTTCTTCGCCCGCCACTTCGTCGACCGCGATTTCCACGACCTGCCGCTGCCCTTTGCCTGCGTCGCCACCGACCTGGTCAGCGGCCGCGAGGTCTGGCTGAAGGAAGGCAGCGTCGCCGCCGCCGTGCGCGCGTCGATCGCGCTGCCCGGCCTGTTCGCGCCGCAGCTGCGCGACGAACGCCTGCTGGTCGACGGCGGCCTGGTCAATCCGGTGCCGGTGTCGCTGTGCCGGGCGCTCGGCGCCGACGTGGTGATTGCCGTCGACCTCGGTTCGGACCTCGTCAGCCAGCGCTTCCGCGAGGTGCCGCCACCGCCGCCGGCTTCGGCCTGGCGGCAGCGTCTCGGCCAGCTCTTCGGTCGGCCGGCGGAGGCCGCCGTGGGCAATGGCAACGGCAACGGTGGGCCGTCGCTGCTCGACGTCGTTTCCGGCAGCATCAACATCATGCAGGTGCGCATCGCCCGCAGCCGGCTCGCCGGCGAGCCGGCCGACGTGCTCGTCGCGCCGCGGCTGGCGCAGGTCGGGCTGCTCGATTTCCATCGCGGCGCGGAGGCGATCGAGGAGGGCCTGGAGGCCGTGCGAGTGATGCGGCCGGCCATCCTGCGCGCGCTGGCTAACACATGAGCGCGCTGGCCGGGCAGTTGCGCGCACTGGTCGGCGACGACAACGTCCTCACCGGCGAGGCGATGGCGCCGCATCTCGTCGATTGGCGCGGCCGCTACCGTGGCGCCGCCCGCTGCGTCGTGCGTCCCGGCAATGCCGCCGAAGTCGCTGCGGTCGTCCGTGCCTGCGCCGCGGCCGGTGCGCCGATCGTGCCGCAGGGCGGCAATACCAGCCTGTGCGGCGCAGCGACGCCGGATGCCGGCGGCGCTGCGGTCGTCGTTTGCCTCGGCCGGATGCAGCGCATCCGCGCCATCGATACCGACAACAATACGCTGACCGCCGAGGCCGGCTGCGTCCTCGCCGCGTTGCAGGCGGCGGCCGCCGGCGCCGGCCGGCTGTTCCCGCTGTCGCTGGCCTCGGCAGGCTCGGCGCAGCTCGGCGGCAACCTGTCGACCAATGCCGGCGGCGTCCAGGTCCTGCGCTACGGCAATACCCGCGACCTGACGCTCGGCCTGGAGGTCGTCCTGCCCTCGGGCGAACTCTGGGACGGCTTGCGCGGCCTGCGCAAGGACAACACCGGCTACGACCTGAAGCAGCTGTTCATCGGTGCCGAGGGCACCCTCGGCATCATCACCGCGGCGACGATGAAGCTCTTCCCGCATCCTTCCGAGCAGGCCACGGCCTGGGTCGCGGTCGATTCGCCGCAGGCGGCGATCGTCCTGCTGACGGCGCTGCAGGATGAGTTCGGCCCGTTGCTGACGGCCTGCGAACTGGTTTCGGAGATGGCCCTCGGCCTCGTGCTGCGGCACATCCCGGGCGCCGCGCGGCCGCTCGGGGCGAGCCCGTGGCACGTTCTCGTCGAGCTTTCGTCCGGCGGCGACGCCGACCTGCGCTCGTGGCTCGAAGCCTGGCTGGCCGGCCTCTTC
>JANJTW010000022.1 GCA_024710925.1 Rhodocyclaceae bacterium
ACCGAACAGGTCGCCCAGTCCGGCAGTCGTTGCATGCGCGGCGGCAACGCGTACGCAGCCGGCCGGCACCGATTCATCGAGTTTCGCGACCAGCGTCGCGGCGCCATTGCCTTGCTTGACGACGACATTCGCACCGTCGGCGACGCCGGCCTGCGCCAGCGCGGCAGCGTTCATGCGCGCGACCGGCACGGCCGCGTCGCGCGTCAGCAGCAGCGCCGGCGCACGGCGCGCCAGCATGTCGGCAAAATGGATCGGCACGTCGCCGATGCGCTGCAGTCCGGCGACCCGCTCGCCCATCGCCGGAGCGACATCCTTGATGCCGTTGTCGAGGCCGGAGACGAACTCGGCACTGGCGGAGACGACGGTATCGCGCACCGCTTCGCTCGACGTGAAGTCGAAGCCGGAAAGCCCGAGCACGTTGCCGAGCACGCGCAGCACCTTCCAGCCCGGACGTGCCTCGCCCTGCGGCTGGACGACGCCGTTGAAGCGCTGGATGCGGCCTTCGCCATTGACGAAGGTGCCCGAGGTCTCGGTAAAGGGAGCGATCGGCAGCAGCGCGTCGGCGCATTCGGCCATCGCACCGTCCTTGAACGGCGTCAGGACGACGGTCAGCGCCGCCTGCTTGAGCGCAGCGACGGCGAGCTGGCCGTTGTGCGCGTCACGGTCGAGGTCGGCACCGAGCACGACGTAGGCCTGGCGCGGTTGCGCCAGCATCTCGTAGGCGTTGAGGCCGTTCGCCGTCGGCAGCACGCCGGCGACGTGGCCGCCGAGGCTGTTCGCCGCCTCGCCGAGGAAGCCGAAGCCGGCACCGGTGAGCTTGGCCAGCTCCTGCACCAGCGCGTGCAGCGTAGCAGCCTGCGGGTGCTGCTCGGCGACGTTGCCGAGGAAGACGTGGCGTTTGTCGCCATCGATCAGGCTCTGCGCGATGGCCTTGGCCTTGTCGCAGGGTTCGATGCCGTCGAAACCGGCGATCGCCGGCACGCCCTTGGCGTAGGCGGCCGCCTTGACGATCGCGGCGACGACCAGCACGAGATCGGCCGGCGAAACGTTGAAGTTCTGGTGCAGCTTGATCAGCTGATCGTCGCCACCGACGGTGACGAGGCTGACCTTGGTGTGCTTCTTGGCGGCCTGGCGCAGGCGCTGGGCGACCAGCGGCTGTTCCTTGCGCAGGAAGCTGCCAATGACCAGCGCGGCGTCGAGATCGGCGATCTCGGCGAGCTTCAGGCCCAGCCACGGCCGGCCGGCGAGCTTGCCGTCAGCCGAGAAGTCGCGGCGGCGCAGGCGGAAATCGACGTTCTTCGAGCCGAGGCCGGCGGCGACCTTCTTCAGCAGCGCCAGCTCTTCCAGCGTCGAGTGCGGCGATGCCAGCAGGCCGAGCGCGGACGGACCATGCTGCTTGACGATGTCGTTGAGGCCGTGCGCGACGTAGTCGAGGGCGACGTTCCACTCGACCTCGCGCAACTGGCCGTCGACGCGGATCATCGGCTTCGTCAGGCGGGCGTCGCTGTTGAGCGCCTCGTACGAGAAGCGGTCCTTGTCGGAAATCCAGCACTCGTTGACCGCCTCGTTCTCGCGCGGCAGCACGCGCATGACGCGGTTGTTCTTGACCTGGACGATCAGGTTGGCGCCGACGGAATCGTGCGGGCTGACCGACTTGCGCCGCTGCAGCTCCCACGAACGGGCGGAGTAGCGGAACGGCTTCGAGGTCAGCGCACCGACCGGGCACAGATCGATCATGTTGCCCGACAGTTCGGAATCGACCGAACGGCCGACGAAGGTCTGGATCTCGGAGTGCATGTTGCGGTTGGCCATGCCGAGTTCCATGATGCCGGCGATTTCCTGGCCGAAGCGGACGCAGCGCGTGCAGTGGATGCAGCGGCTCATCTCTTCCATCGAGATCAGCGGGCCGACGTTCTTGTGGAAGACGACGCGCTTCTCTTCCTGGTAGCGCGATTCGCCGGCGCCGTAGCCGACGGCCAGATCCTGCAGCTGGCACTCGCCACCCTGATCGCAGATCGGACAGTCGAGCGGGTGGTTGATCAACAGGAACTCCATCACGCCCTTCTGCGCCTTGACGGCGAGCTCGGAGTGCGTGAACACCTTCATGCCGTTGGTCACCGGCGTCGCGCAGGCGGGCAGCGGCTTCGGTGCCTTCTCGACCTGCACCAGGCACATCCGGCAGTTGGCAGAGATGGAGAGCTTCTTGTGGTAGCAGAAGTGCGGGATGTAGGCCCCGACCTGCTGGGCGGCGTCCATGACGGTGCTGCCGTCCGGAACCTGTACCTGCTTGCCGTCGATTTCGATTTCCAGCATATCCCTACCTTACGCCTTGGCCGTGAAGAAACCGCTGCCGGCACGCTGGACGTCGACCGGAACGAGGCACTTCTTGTGTTCGATGTGGTATTCGAATTCGCTGGCGAAGTGCTTGGTGAAGCTCTGCACCGGCAGCGAGGCGGCATCGCCGAGCGCGCAGATGGTGCGGCCCATGATGTTGTTGAGGACGCCGTTGAGCATGTCCAGGTCTTCCGGACGGCCCTTGCCGTTCTCGATGCGATGCACGATCTTGTACAGCCACGAGGTACCTTCGCGGCAGGGCGTGCACTGGCCGCAGGATTCCTCGTAGTAGAAGAAGGACAGACGCTCAAGCGCCTTCACCATGCAGGTCGTTTCGTCCATGACGATGACCGCACCGGAGCCGAGCATCGAGCCGGCCTTCGAGATGGAGTCATAGTCCATCGTCGTGTCCATCATGATGTCGCCCGGGATGATCGGGGCCGACGAACCGCCGGGGATGCAGCCCTTGAGCTTGCGACCACCACGCATGCCGCCGGCCATTTCGAGCAGCGTCGCGAACGGCGTACCGAGCGGGATCTCATAGTTGCCAGGGCGATTGACGTGGCCCGAGATCGAAAACAGCTTGGTGCCGCCGTTGTTCGGCTTGCCGGCTTCCAGAAACGCCTGGCCGCCCATGTTCAGGATGAACGGGATCGAGCCGAAGGTCTCGGTATTGTTGATCGTCGTCGGCTTGCCGTAGAGGCCGAACGAGGCCGGGAACGGCGGCTTGAAGCGCGGCTGGCCCTTCTTGCCCTCGATCGATTCGAGCAGCGCGGTCTCTTCGCCGCAGATGTAGGCGCCGTAGCCGTGGTGCGCGAAGAGCTCAAAATTGAAGCCGGAACCGAGCAGGTTCTGGCCGATGAAACCGGCGGCACGGGCTTCGTCCAGCGCTTCCTCGAAGCGCTTGTAGATTTCCCAGACTTCGCCGTGAATGTAGTTGTAGCCGCGGTTGGCGCCCATCGCGTAGGCGGCGATGGCCATGCCCTCGATCACCGAGTGCGGGTTGTAGCGCAGGATGTCGCGGTCCTTGAAGGTACCCGGCTCACCTTCGTCCGAGTTGCAGACGACGTACTTGTCGCCGGGGAACGAACGCGGCATGAACGACCACTTCAGGCCGGTCGGAAAGCCGGCACCACCGCGGCCACGCAGCACCGAGGTCTTCACTTCGGCGATGACCTGTTCCTGCGGGATCTTCTCTTCGAGGATGCGCTTCAGCGCCTTGTAGCCGCCGCGCTTGACGTAGTCGGCGAGACGCCAGGCGTTGTCGCCGTCCAGCCCGGCCGTCAGGACCGGGTTGATTGCACCGAGGATCGCCATTATTCGAGCTCCGCCAGCAGTTTGTCGATCTGCTCCGGATTCATCCACGAGCACATCTTGCGGTTGTTGACGATCATCACCGGCGCATCGCCGCAGGCGCCCATGCACTCGCCCTGCTTCAGCGTGAACTTGCCGTCCGCCGTCGTCTCGTCGTAGCCGATACCGAGCTTCTGCTTCAGGTACTCGCCAGCATCGACGCCGCCGGTCAGCATGCACGGCAGGTTGGTGCACACCGTCAGCTTGTACTTGCCGACCGGCTTCAGGTCGTACATGTTGTAGAAGCTGGCAACCTCATAGGCGGCGATCGGCTCGATGCCGATGTAGCGGGCAACTTCCTCGATGGTTTCCGGCGCCAGCCAGCCCTTCTCTTCCTGGGCAATCTGCAGACCGGCCATGATCGCCGACTGGCGCTGGTCGGCCGGATACTTCGCGAGTTCGCGGTCGATCTTCTTGAGGGATTCGGGAGTCAGCATCAGCGGTCGATCTCACCAAAAACGATATCCTGGGAACCGATGATCGTAACGACGTCGGCGATCATGTGGCCGCGCGCCATCTCGTCCATCGCGGAGAGGTGCACGTAGCCCGGTGCGCGAATCTTCATGCGGTACGGCTTGTTGGCGCCATCGGAGATGAAGTAGATGCCGAACTCGCCCTTCGGGTGCTCGACGGCGGCGTAGGCTTCGCCTTCCGGCACGTGAATGCCTTCGGAGAAGAGCTTGAAGTGGTGGATCAGCTCTTCCATGTTCGACTTCATGTTCTCGCGCGGCGGCGGCGCAACCTTGTAGTTGTCGGTGATCACCGGCCCCGGGTTGGCACGCAGCCAGTCGATGCACTGCTTCATGATGCGGTTCGACTGGCGCATCTCTTCCATGCGCACTAGGTAGCGGCTGTACGAGTCGCCGGCGGTGCCGACCGGAATGTCGAAATCGAGGCGATCATAAACTTCGTACGGCTGCTTCTTGCGCAAGTCCCAGGCGATGCCCGAACCGCGCAGCATGGCGCCGGAGAAGCCGAGTTGCAGCGCACGCTCCGGCGTGACGATACCGACGTCGACCAGGCGCTGCTTCCAGATGCGGTTGTCGGTGAGCAGCGTCTCGTATTCGTCGAGCAGCTTCGGAAAGCGATTGGTGAAGTCTTCGAGGAAGTCGAGCAGCGATCCGGAACGCGCTTCGTTGAGCGCCTTCACTTCGCCCGGCTTCTTGAACTTGTTCTCGGTGTATTGCGGCATGCGGTCCGGCAGGTCGCGATAGACGCCGCCCGGACGGTAGTAGGCGGCATGCATGCGGGCACCGGACACCGCCTCGTAGGCATCAACCAGATCCTCGCGCTCGCGGAAGGCGTACAGCACCATGGTCATGGCGCCGACGTCGAGGCCATGGCAGCCAACCCACAGCAGGTGGTTGAGCACGCGCGTGATTTCGTCGAAGAGGACGCGGATGTATTGTGCGCGCAGCGGCACTTCGATCTGCAGCAGCTTCTCGACGGCCAGACAGTAGGCATGCTCGTTGACCATCATCGAGCAGTAGTCGAGGCGGTCCATGTACGGCACCGACTGGATCCAGGTGCGCGTCTCGGCCAGCTTCTCGGTGGCGCGATGGAGCAATCCGATGTGCGGGTCGGCACGCTGGACGACTTCACCGTCCAGCTCCAGCACCAGACGCAGCACGCCGTGCGCTGCCGGGTGCTGCGGGCCGAAGTTCAGGGTGTAATTGTGGATCTCGGGCATCTCAGAGATCTCCGTAGGTTTCTTCGCGCACGATGCGCGGGGTATTTTCGCGCGGCTCGATCGTCACCGGCTGGTAGATGACGCGGCGCTGGTCCGGGTCGTAGCGCATCTCGACATAACCCGAGATCGGGAAGTCCTTGCGGAACGGGTGGCCGATGAAGCCGTAGTCGGTGAGAATTCGGCGCAGGTCATTGTGACCCGGGAAGACGATGCCATAGAGGTCGAAGGCCTCGCGCTCGAACCAGTTGGCGCTCGCCCACAGGCCGACGATCGACGGCACCGACGGAAAATCGTCGTTGTCGGCAAAGACACGCACGCGCACGCGCTGGTTGTTGGCCACCGACAGCAGATGCACGACGACGGCAAAACGCGGACCCTGCCGTTCGCCGTTGCCATAGGCCGAGTAATCGACACCGCAGAGGTCGGCGATCTCGTCGAAGCGCAGCTCTGCCTCGTCGCGCAGCGTCTGCATGACGTCAAGGTAATCGCCGACCGCGACCTCGATGGTGATTTCGCCCAGGGCGAGCTTCTTCGTCTTGATGCGCTCGCCGAGGTGTTTTTCCAGATTCTGGCTAAGCGTTTCCAGCTTGGCGGACATGAGGCACTCTCGGTGAAGTTAGCGGGCGATGGTGTTGGTGCGGCGGATCTTGTTCTGCAGCTGGATCAGCCCGTAGAGCAGCGCCTCGGCGGTCGGCGGACAGCCCGGGACATAGATGTCGACCGGAACGATGCGGTCGCAGCCGCGCACCACCGAATAGGAGTAGTGATAGTAGCCGCCGCCGTTGGCGCACGACCCCATCGAGATCACCCAGCGCGGCTCGGCCATCTGGTCATACACCTTGCGCAGCGCCGGCGCCATCTTGTTGGTCAGCGTGCCGGCGACGATCATTACGTCGGACTGGCGCGGACTCGGACGGAAGACGATGCCGAAACGATCAAGGTCGTAACGCGAGCAACCGGCATGGATCATCTCGACCGCGCAGCAGGCAAGACCGAAGGTCATCGGCCACAGCGAACCGGTACGGACGTAGTTGATCAGCTTGTCGGCCGTGGTGGTGATGAAACCTTCCTGCAGGACACCTTCGATACTCATCGCCTACCCCTTATTCCCACTCCAGGGCGCCCTTGGCCCAGGCATACACGTAACCGACGACGAGAATCGCGATGAAGACCATCATCTCGACGAAACCGAAAAGCTTGATTGCCGGCGTCTCGACGATCTCCTTGAAGATCGTTGCCCACGGGAAGAGGAACGCGATTTCGAGATCGAACAGGATGAAGATGATCGCAATCAAGTAGTAGCGAACATCGAATTTCATGCGGGCGTCTTCGAAGGCCTCGAAGCCGCACTCGTAAGGAGAAAGCTTTTCGCTATCGGGACGGTTGGGAGCAACGAGCCAACCGAGAAGAATGGGAAGAACACCAATGGCGACACCCACAAGGATGAACACCAAGATCGGGAAGTAGTTTTCCAGCATGATCCGCCGCGCTATCGCTGCATTTCAATTCGGAGCCATACCTCATACTCCCGCATGACCCCCGCTTCATGGTGCCGACGATGAGACTCGAACTCATACGGCTTGCGCCACTACCCCCTCAAGATAGCGTGTCTACCAATTTCACCACGTCGGCACTGCTTGCACAGAACACGAGACCATCGAGGATGACTGCCGATCTCGCGCCTGCTAACCCCTGTTACCTGGGAATTTCTTTCGCCTTCGAATCGCTTTGCTCGGGCGTCGCAGCCTTGTTGTCGGCCGCTTTTTCTTCCGTCACCACCGGCGCCTGAAGAGACTGAGATTGTACCGCACTCTCCATGACACTGCCAGTCGTTTTTGGCTTATGCGATGCAATATAGGCGAGCGCCAGGCTCGTCACGAAAAACACCGTGGCGAGCACGGCCGTCGTACGACTGAGGAAATTGGCCGAACCCGAGGCACCGAAAAGACTACCCGACGCACCGCTGCCGAAAGCCGCCCCCATGTCGGCCCCCTTGCCGTGCTGCATCAGCACCAAGCCACAGACGGCGATGCCGACGAGGATATGAATTACCAGAACAACCGAGAACATTGCATCCATTTTTTAGCCTCAACGATTTGCCGCCTGGCAAATCGCCAGAAATTCATCCACCACCAGCGATGCGCCGCCGACCAAACCACCATCGATGTCGGCCTGGGCAAAAATCTCGCCGGCGCTCTTCGCCTTGACGCTGCCGCCGTACAGGATCTGCAGGCCGGCAGCGACGACAACATCCCTCGCCGCGATGCGCGCCCGGATCGCCGCATGCACCGCCTGCGCCTGCGCCGGCGTTGCCGTCAACCCGGTACCGATCGCCCACACCGGCTCGTAGGCAACCACGGCCCCCGAAAACGCCGCGACACCCGCCACATCGAGAACGGCATCGAGCTGCGCCGCAATGACGGCAAGCGTGTCGTCCGACTCCCGCTGCGCCAGTGTTTCGCCGACACAGAGGATGGGGACGACGCCCGAAACCTTTGCCGCCACGAACTTCGCCGCCACCCGCGCATCCGTTTCGCCGTACATGGCACGACGCTCGGAATGCCCGACGATCGCATAGCGGCAACCAAAATCCGCCAGCATCGCGGCGGACACCTCGCCGGTATAAGCCCCCTGCGCATGCTCGCTCAGGCTCTGCGCCCCCCAGGAAACCGGCGTCGCAGCCAGCAGGGACTGCGCCTGCGCAAGGTACGGGAAGGGTACGCAGACCGCGACGGAAGCATTGCCGGCAGCCGGCAAGCCGGACACCAGAGCCTGCAGCAGGCGCCGGTTATCGGCGCTGCAGCCATGCATCTTCCAGTTGCCGACAACAAGTTTCTGACGCATCGGGACCGCCTGCATAAAACCCGTCGATTATAGCTGGCCGGCAGACAACCGGTCAATGCAACGGACGG
>JANJTW010000049.1 GCA_024710925.1 Rhodocyclaceae bacterium
GCCCAGTGCGAGCACCAGCACCATCGCACCCAGGGCGACGATGAGGATCGGCTCGATCTGCTGGCCGAGCGTCTTCAGTTCGTATTCGACCTCGCGCTGATACATCTGGCCGATCTCTTCCATCATGTCGTCGAGCGCGCCCGACTCCTCGCCGACGGCGACCATCTGCAGCACCACCGGCGTGAAGATGCGCGTGTTGATCGCGGCGCGCAGCACGCTCTCACCGCGCTCGACGTTCTCGCGCATGGCGTCGATGCGGCGGGCGATGTAGCTGTTGTCCACGGTCTGCGCCGAATTCGCCAGCGCCTGCATCACCGGCACGCCGCTGCGCGAGCCGAGCGCGAAGCTGCGCGCGAAGCGGGCGAGCGCCGCCTTGTGCAGGATCTTGCCGGCGATCGGGATGCGCAAGGCGATCGCCTCCCAGCGATAGCGGCCGGCCAGCGTGTTCACCCAGGCGCGGAAGGCGAAGGCGCCGCCGACGGCGGCGACGAGCATGTGCGGCCACCAGTCGAGGAAGAACTGCGAGGTCGCCAGCAGGATCTTCGTCATCAGCGGCAGGTCGGCGCCGAAGCCGGCGAAAACCTTGGCGAAGGCGGGGATGACGAAGAGGTTGATGACGACGATGGCGACAACCATCGCCAGCACGACGAACATCGGGTAGCGCAGCGCCGACTTCACCTGTTCGCGCATGAAGCGTTCGAATTCGAGGTGCTCGTAGAGGCGCAGGAAGATTTCCTCGAGCAGGCCGGTCGCCTCGCCGACGCGCACCATCGACAGGTAGAACGGCGAGAACACCCGCGGGTGGCGGGCGAGCGATGCCGACAGTTCACGCCCACCCTCCAGGCTCTCGCGCACGTCCTGGATGACGTCCTTGAGCGCCGGATTGACCGCCGATTCCTGCAGGCCGGCAAGCGCACGCAGGATCGGCACGCCGGCCTTGAGCAGCGTATGCAGCTGACGGCTGAAGAGGAGCAGGTCGATGTGGCCGACCTTCGGCTTGAACAGCGCGAGGCCCGGCGCGGCCTTGCCGGCGGACTTTGCGGCGGCGGCGCGTTCGCGGATTTCCAGCGGCACGGCGCCCTGCCCGATCAGCACGTCGGCTGCGGCACCGGACGAGGCGGCTTCGAGCACGCCCTCGATCAGCCGGCCGCCGGTGTCGCGGGCCTTGTAGGCGAAATGGGCCATCGCCGGCGCTTACTCCTCGAACTGGTTGCTGATGCGCATCGCTTCGTCGATGGTCGTCTTTCCCTGCACGACCAGACGCACCGCATCGCGGCGCAGCGTCTGCCCGGCCATCTGCCGGCGCGCCGCCTGGACGAAGACGCCGGTGTCCTCGTGGTTGATCGCCTCGACCAGTTCGTTGGTCATTTCGAGGATTTCATAGACGCCGGTCCGCCCCTGGTAGCCGGTGCCGTTGCAGTGCGCGCAGCCACGGCCGCGACGGTAGGTGTAGCCGTCGACCTTGTCGGCGAGTTCGTAGCGCAGCCATTCGTGCTCGTTCGGCGTCGGCGCGTGCGGCTCGCCGCAGTTCTCGCAGAGCACGCGCACCAGCCGCTGCGCCAGCACCATCTGCAGCGACAGCGCGACCATGTAGCGCGGCACGCCCATGTCGAGCAGGCGGATCGGCGTCGAGATGACGTCGTTGGTGTGCAGCGTGGACAGCACCATGTGGCCGGTGATCGACGCGCGCATGCCGATCTCGGCGGTGGTCTGGTCGCGCATCTCGCCGACCAGCACGACGTCCGGGTCCTGGCGCAGCGCGGCGCGCAGCACACGTTCGAAGGAGAGATCGATCTTCTCGTGCACCTGCACCTGATTGATGCCGGGCAGGCGGTATTCGACCGGGTCCTCGACGGTAATGATCTTCTTCTCCGGCGAATTCAGTTCGGTCAGCGCGGCATAGAGCGTCGTCGTCTTGCCGGAGCCGGTCGGGCCGGTGACCAGGACCATGCCGGACGGCCGGCGGATGGCATGACGCAGGCGTTCGAGCACGCGCGGCGGGATGTTCATGCGGTCGAGGCCGAGCAGCCCGGAGTTCTGGTTGAGCAGGCGCATGACCACCGATTCGCCGTACTGCGTCGGCATCGTCGAGATCCGCACGTCCACGGAGGCATTGCGGATCTTGACGTTGAAGCGGCCGTCCTGCGGCAGGCGCTTCTCCGAAATGTCGAGGCCGGACATCAATTTGAGGCGCAGCGCGACGGCGGTGGCGATCTTGGCGTCGGCCTCGGTCTGGACGTGCAGCACGCCGTCGATGCGGAAGCGGATGCGCAGCGCGCGCTCCTGCGGCTCGATGTGGATGTCGGAGGCGCGTGTGCGCAGGGCCTCCTCGAACACCGTCTGCAGCAGCTTGACCACCGGCGCGTCCTCGGCGCCGGGGGCGAGGCCGAGCAGGTCGCCGAATTCGACCGGAACGTCGCCGAGCTCGGCGGTCAGCTCCTTGGCCAGGCCGGAAATTTCCTCGGTGCGGCGGTACACGCGGTCGATCGTCGCCAGCAACTGGCTCTCGGTGACCACCGCCTGCTCGATGTCGCGGCGGACGATGCGGACGATCTCGTCGTAGGCGGCGAGGTCGGTCGGGTCGGTGAAGCCGACGCGCAGGCGCCCCTCCGCCTCATCCAGCACGAGCGCCCGGAAACGCCGCGCCTGCGCCTCCGGCAAGAGCTTGATCAGCTCCGGGCGCGGGTTGAACTGCTTGAGGTCGATGAAGGGGATGCGCAGCTGGCCGGCCAGCGCCTTCGAAATTTCCTCTTCCGTGACATAGCCGCTATCGACGAAAATACGGCCGAGCTTGCGCCCGCTGCGCTTCTGCTCGTCGAGCGCCATTTTCAGCTGCTCGCCGGTGAGCAGCCCTTGTGCAATGAGAAGGTCCCCTAGGCGAATCTTTTCCGGGCGGGCCATGCCAAGCTCCAGTATTTTCTAGTTTTTTGCTGTAATCGGATGTTTTTACAGCCGCTTTTCCGATCAATCGTTCCTTTTACGCCGCTTTGCCGAGCCTGACAAGTGTTTGCCGTCGTCCTCTTCCAGCCTGAAATTCCGCCCAACACGGGCAACGTCATCCGCCTCTGCGCGAACACCGGCGCCGACCTGCATCTGGTCGAACCGCTCGGCTACCGCTGGGACGACCGCGAACTGAAGCGGGCCGGTCTCGATTACCACGAATACACGCGCGTGCAGCGGCACGCCGACTGGGCCGCGTGCCAGGCGGCGCTGGCCGGCCGGCGGCTGTTCGCGCTGACGACGAAGGGCAGCCGCCGCCACGACGCGCCGGCCTTCCAGCCCGGCGACGTCTTCGTTTTCGGCCCGGAAAGCCGTGGCCTGCCGGACGAACTGCTCGCCGACTTCGCGCCGGAGCAGCGGCTGCGCCTGCCGATGCTGCCGGAGCGACGCAGCGTCAATCTGTCGAATGCGGTGGCGGTGATGGTCTACGAGGCCTGGCGGCAGCACGACTTCGCCGGCGGAATCTGAAAACGGCAGGTGACGACGGCCCGCTCAGGCCGTCTCGATCTTCGGGTCGCGGGCGAGCAGTTGCTCGACGGCCTCGGCGGCACCGACGCCGTGGTGGAGGATGGCGTCGACCGCCTGCGTGATCGGCATCTCGATGCCGAGCTGCTGCGCCAGCCGCGCCACCTCGCGGGCGGTGCTGACGCCCTCGGCGACGTGGCCGAGCTCGTCGAGGATCTGCGGCAGCGTCTTGCCGGCGGCCAGTGCCAGACCGACGCGGCGGTTGCGCGACAGATCGCCGGTGCAGGTCAGGATCAGGTCGCCCATGCCGGCCAACCCCATGAAGGTCTCGCGCTTGCCGCCGAGCGCCAACCCGAGGCGGGCAATCTCGGCCAGGCCGCGGGTAATCAGCGCGGCGCGCGCGTTCAGCCCGAGGCCGAGGCCGTCGGAGATGCCGGTGGCGATGGCCAGCACGTTCTTCACGGCGCCGCCGACCTCGACGCCGGGCAGGTCGTCGTTGGCGTAGATGCGCAGATGCGGCGTGTGCAGCGCCAGCGCCGTGTCGCGGGCAAAACCGGCGTCGTTGGCGGCCAGCGTCACCGCCGTCGGCAGCCCGCGCGCCACCTCTTCAGCGAAGCTCGGGCCGGACAGCGCGCCATAGCGCCCCGCCCCCCCGAGCTCCTCGCCGGCGATGACGTGCGGCAGCTTGCCGGTTTCCGCTTCCAGCCCCTTGCACACCCAGACCAGCGGTTTCACCAGCCCTTCGCCAACGAGGCGCCGCAGCGTCGGCCGCAGGCCGGCGAGCGGCGTCGCCACGACCAGCAGGTCGGCGTCGGCGACGGCGGCGGAAAAATCGGCTTCGATACGGAGCTCGTCGGGCAACCGGTGGCCGGGCAGGAAGCGGCGGTTTTCACGCGCCTCGCGCATCTCCTGCACGACTTCGGCCTCGCGCGCCCACAGCGTGACGCGGTGGCGGCCGGCGAAAGCGATCGCCAGCGCGGTGCCCCAGGCGCCGGCGGAAACGACGCAGAGCTTCATAGCCCCCAGACCTGGCTGCCGCGGACGAAACCGGTCTGGCCGTCGCGGTGGCGCACCTTCGCCCAGCCGGCGACGCCGGCCTCGATCAGTTCGAGGGCGACACCCTTCTCGGCCTCGAAGGCAAGCGATGCGGCATCGTTCGCCTCGCCGCGCACCTGCGCGCGCTCGGCGACCACCTGCACGGTGCGCTGCTCGGACAGGAAGCGGCGCTCGACCCAGGCCAGCCCGCCGTCGGCGTCGCGCACCTTGGCCCAGCCTTCGAGATTGACCACGGCCTCGACCGGCGTATGCCGGCGGATCACGAAGAGCGGCTTGCCCTTCACCGACGGCGCGTCGTAGAGCACCGTCGCCGTCTCGACCGAGCGGTATTCGATGGCGAAGGCCGGCACCGATGCGAGCAGCAGCGCGAACGCCGCCGATGGAATCAGGAAGGCATGCTTCGCCATCGGAACCTCCTTACTGGACGGGAACTTCGTGCGGACCGGCGGCGGCCTGCTGGGCTGCCGCTTCCTGCTGGCGGGCCATGTACATGCCTTCGAAATTCACCGGCTGCAGCACCACCGGCGAGAAGCCGGCACGGGTGACGGCATCCGAAACGACTTCGCGGGCGTACGGGAAGAGGATGTTCGGGCAGGCGATGGCGATCAGCGGCTCCAGATTCTCGTCGGGCACGTTGAAGATGCGGAAGATGCCGGCCTGGCCGACTTCGACGAGGAACACCGTCTTCTCGCCGATGCGCGCGGTGACGGTGACCGTCAGCACGACTTCGTAAGCGCCGCTGCCGAGGTTCTGGCCGTTCGTCTGCAGCTGGATCTCAACCTGCGGCGAATCGGACTCCAGGAAAATTTCCGGCGCGTTCGGCACCTCGACGGAGAGGTCCTTCAGATAGAGTTTTTCGATCGAGAAGGACGGGGCTTCCTGCTGTTCGCTCATGGCAATGCTTTCTTCGTTGAAAGGATGAATCGGAAAATCAGTTCGGCGCGCCGGCCAGCAGCGGCAGCAGGCCGCCCGCCTGATCGAGGGCGACCAGGTCGTCGCAGCCGCCGACGTGGGTGTCGCCGATGTAGATCTGCGGCACCGTGCGGCGGCCGGTCTTCTGCATCATTTCCTCGCGCCGCGCCGGGTCGAGGTCCACGCGGACCTTCTCGATCTCGGCGACGCCGCGCGCCTTGAGCAGCTGCTCGGCGCGCACGCAGTAGGGGCACACCGCCGTGCTGTACATCAGCACCCGCGGCTGGCTCACTTGCGTTCCCCCTTGCTGGTCAGCGGCAGACCGGCCTTGCGCGAGGCGGCGATGCCGCCATCGAGGTTGAAGACGCGGTCGAAGCCGAGCTTCTGCAGTTCCTTCGCCGCCTTGCCGCTGCGGAGGCCGGTTTCGCAGCAGACGATCACCGGCTTGCCTTTCATTTTCTCCAGGTCGGCGGCGCGCTCGGCGAACTTGGCGGCCGGGATGTTGCGCGCGCCGATCAGGTGGCCGCCGCCGAAATCGGCGGCCTCGCGGACGTCGATCACCTGCGCGTCCTCGCGGTTGATCAGGTTGGTCGCCTCGCTCGTCGAGACGCGCGCGCCGCCCGCACCGAAGCCGGTGGCGAAGAGCATGGCGCCGCTGGTGACGGCGAGGATGACGAGCAGGATGTTTTGCTGAATGAACTCCAAGGGGGACTCCGTCGATAATCAGTGAAGACCGTGCGCCCGGGGCCGCAGCCCGTCCGGCAGCGGCCTCAAGCGTTCAGGGGAATGCCGCAAAAGACCTCGCGCATCATGCCGATCAGCTGCAGCGTGCGTTGGTCGCCGACGCGGTAGTAGACCCGGTTGGCGTCCTTGCGCGTCAGCAGCACGCCCTTCTCGCGCAGGATGGCGAGATGCTGGGAGATGTTGCTCTGGGACGTGCCGACCGCATCGACGATTTCCTGCACGCAGGCCTCTTCCGGGCCGATCACGCAGAGAATCTTGAGCCGCAGCGGATGCGAGATCGCCTTCAGGGCGCGCGCCGCCTGCTCGATGTGTTCCTGCTTTTCGATGAGGTTGATGGTGTGATCCAAGATGGTTGAAACTCGTGCGGTGAGTCGATTCATTATAAAATGTTTCATCAGTTTAACCCAATGAACGCGCCCGCCCGGCGATTTGTTGTCGGCCTCTGCGCCGGCGTGCCGACGCCCCCCTTGCCGCCGCCGCCATGCATACGAAAGCTTCTCCCGCTGCGCATCGCCGACGGCCCGCCGAACCTCACCGGGCCGCTGCCACGGCCCCCTGCGCCCTTGTCCGCCGCACGCCGTAACAGCAGCGGACGGATGCTGGCGGCCGCCGCCGCCATCCTCGCCCTTGCCGCCGGGGCGGCCGCGGCCGCCGAACGGACGCCGCCGGCCGGCGAGGTCGCCGAAAAGCAGGCCGACCTGAAGGAGTTGCGCGCCCGCATCGAGGATCTGCGCAAGGAAATCTCCGCCGCCGAAGGCTCCCGCTCCGAAGTCGCGGACCAGCTGAAGGATTCCGAGCGCTCGATCTCCGGCGTCCAGCGCGAGTTGCGCGAGCTCGGCGAGGAAAAGGATTCCCTGCAGGATTCGCTGCGCGACCTCGGCCGCCAGTCGCGCGAGCTGGAAGCCGAACTGGCGACGCAGCAGACGCAGCTTGAACGCCTGCTGCGCAACCAGTACCTGCGCGGCGCGCCGGACTCGTTGCGCCTGCTGCTGAACGGCGACGATCCGAACCTCGTCGCGCGCGACCTTTACTACCTCGGCTCGATCGCCCGCGCACGCAGCGAGATGCTGGCGCAGATCGATGCCACGCTGAAGCGCAAGCAGGCGCTCGCCGCGCGCACGCAGGAGCGGGCAGCGGCGCTGGCGGCGGTCGAGGAGCGGCAGAAGGAGAAGCACGCGAAGCTGCTCGCGCTGCGCGACCAGAAGAAGGCGACGCTGTCGAAGATCTCGGCGCAGATCGCCGGCCAGCGCAAGCAGGTCGGCAACCTGCAGCGCGACGAGAAGCGCATGACGCAGCTGATCGGCCGGCTGAGCAAGCTGATCGCCGACCGCGCGCGGGCGCAGCGCGAGGCCGAACGGCGCGCGCCGGCGAAACCGCCGCGCAGCGGCGCTGCCGAGATCGAGAACGAGCGCCTGCCGCAGGCAACGCCGGCCGGCAGCTTTGCCCGCCTGCGCGGCAGCCTGCGCCTGCCGGTCAAGGGTACCGTCGGCAACCGCTTCGGCAGCCCGCGGCAGGAAGGCAGCTCATGGAAGGGGCTGTTCATCCGCAGCGCCAGCGGCAGCGAGGTCAAGGCCATCGCCGGAGGCCGCGTCGTCTTCGCCGAATGGATGCGCGGCTTCGGCAACCTGCTGATCGTCGACCACGGCGACGCCTACCTGTCGATCTACGGCAACAACGACGCGCTGCTGAAAAACGTCGGCGATACCGTACGCGGCGGCGACACGGTCGCCACCGTGGGCAACAGCGGTGGCAACCCGGAATCCGGGCTATACTTCGAAATCAGGCATCAGGGGCAGCCCGTAGACCCCCTGAAATGGGCCACTCTCAAGTGATTCGGGCAGGAGCTCCAGCATGACAGGCAAGTTGAAAAAGGCGGGATTGATCGGCACCGGCTTCGTCGCCGGCATCCTGATCAGCCTTCAGTTCTCGGCGATCGCCGACAAGGAAGTCCGCAGCGGGCTGCCGGTCGAGGAATTGCGCACCTTCGCCGAGGTGTTCAACGCCATCAAGCAGGGCTACGTCGAGCCGGTCGAGGACAAGAAGCTGATCACGCACGCGATCAGCGGCATGCTCTCCAACCTCGACCCGCACTCCGCCTATCTTGACGCCGACGCCTTCAAGGATCTGCAGGTCGGCACGCAGGGCGAATTCGGCGGCCTCGGCATCGAGGTCGGCATGGAGGACGGTCTGGTCAAGGTCATCTCGCCGATCGAGGACACCCCCGCCTACCGCGCCGGCGTCAAGGCCGGCGACCTCATCTACAAGCTCGACGACACGCCGGTGAAGGGCATGACGCTCTCCGACGCGGTGAAGAAGATGCGCGGCAAGCCGAAGACGCAGATCCGCCTCGGCATCCTCCGGAAGGGCGAGGCGAAGCCGCTCGAACTGACGCTGACGCGCGAGGTGATCAAGGTGCAGAGCGTCAAGTCGAAGCTGGTCGAACCCGGCTACGGCTACATCCGCGTCACCTCGTTCCAGGAAAACACCGGTGCCGCGGTGGTCAAGCACCTCAACGACCTGTACAAGGCCGGCACGCTGAACGGCCTCGTGCTCGACCTGCGCAACGACCCGGGCGGCCTGCTCAACGCCGCCGTCGGCGTCTCCGCCGCCTTCCTGCCGCCGAAGACGCTGGTCACCTCGACCGACGGCCGCACCGAGGACGCCAAGCACAAGTATTTCGCAGTCACCGAGGACTACCTGCGCGGCGGCAAGCGTGACGACTACATCAAGGACGTGCCGGCGCAGGCCTACAAGGTGCCGATGGTGGTGCTGGTCAACGCCGGTTCGGCCTCGGCCTCGGAGATCGTCGCCGGCGCGCTGCAGGACCACAAGCGGGCGGTGATCATGGGCACGCAGACCTTCGGCAAGGGCTCGGTGCAGAGCGTGCTGCCGCTGCCCGGCAACACCGCGATCAAGCTGACGACGGCGCGCTACTACACGCCGTCCGGCCGCTCGATCCAGGCCAAGGGCATCGAGCCGGACATCGTCGTCGAGGAAACCGCCAACGGCGACAGCTTCAAGCGCGTGCGCGAAGCCGACCTGGAACGGCACCTCGACAACGACCGGGAGACGCCGGCGAAGGACGCGCCGAAGCCGCAAGGCAAGGCGCCGGCGACGACCAAACCGAAGAACGGCGGCGACAAGGAAGACGACGAGAAGGAAGCCATGCCGGCCGAACTGGCGTCGAAGAACGACTACCAGCTGAACCAGGCGCTCAACCTTCTCAAGGGTTTGCAGATCATGCAGAATAAACCCTGACGCGCGGGAGTGGCCCGGCGCGTCGGGCCGCCCGGCCGGACGGCCGGGAAACCGCAGGGCGTCGATCCCGGGAGGGGAAAGAATGACAGCGCACAGTTCCTCGAAGAAGGACTCCAGGCTCCACAAGCAGCGGGACATCCTGTTCGCCAAATTTCCGCCGGGGCAGGTTCCCGAGGCGAGCGACCACCTCGCCGCCAAGGAGTCGCTGGAAGTCGAACCGCATATCGAGAAGCGGGTTGTCGCGGTCGGCTACGAGTTGACGCAATACACCCTCGGCGACCTTGAGGAGGAACTCGTCGAAAAGGGTTTCCACCTCGACAACACGCTGCTCTCCAAGCTGACGCGGGCACTCATCCACTACGTCGAGGAAACCCAGCTGCACAACCTGGATGCACCGGAGTACAGGCTCAAGCGCTCGGACGAAGCCTACGTGCGCGCCTGGGAACAACATCCGCACGGCGACCACGACGATACGCCGCCGGAATGGCGGGAATACAAGTAAGGCGCTGTCCGGACGCACCACCGGACGCACTCCGGCCAGCCGCCCGCCCCGCCCGGCGCCAGCCCCGGCACGCATGACGGCACCGGCGGCAACGACCGCCGCGCCGCACACGAACCTTTCCCGATGAACGACCAGCAACTCCTCCGCTACTCCCGGCACCTGCTCCTCGACCCGATCGGCATCGAAGGCCAGGAACGCATCGTCGCCGCGCACGCACTGGTGATCGGCGCCGGCGGCCTCGGCTCGCCGGCCGCGCTCTACCTCGCCTCCGCCGGCGTCGGCCGGATCACGCTGGCCGACGGCGACACCGTCGACCTGACCAACCTGCAGCGGCAGATCCTGCACACGCAGGAACGCATCGGCGAGATGAAGGCCGTTTCCGGCCGCACCGCGCTCGGCCAGATCAACCCGGAGGTGCGCGTCGACGCCATCACCGAACGCCTCGCCGGCGCCGCGCTCGACGCCGCGGTCGCCGCCGCCGACGTCGTGCTCGACTGCTGCGACAACTTCGCCACCCGGCACGCCGTCAACCGCGCCTGCGTGCGCCGGCGCAAGCCGCTCGTTTCCGGCGCGGCGATCCGCTTCGACGGTCAGCTGTCGGTGTTCGACCCGCGCCGCGACGCTTCGCCGTGCTACCACTGCCTGTTCCCGGAAGGCGAGGACGTCGAGGAGGTGCGCTGCGCGGTGATGGGCGTCTTCGCGCCGCTCACCGGCATCGTCGGCGCGATGCAGGCGGCCGAGGCGCTGAAACTCCTCGCCGGCTGCGGCGAGCCGGCCGTCGGCCGCCTGCTGCTGCTCGACGGCCTGGCGATGGAATGGCGCAGCGTGAAGTTCGGCCGCGACCCGGGCTGCGCGGTTTGCGGCAGCGCGGGCTGCGCCGACGAACCGGCGGCAGGCGAAGGGAACGGCACCTGTTCCTCGTCCCGCCGGCAACCCTGACGCCTGCGGCGCAGAAGAAGGCCCCGACGTATCGCGGCTGGCACGAACAGCCGCCTCCCCGCCGCAAAACGCCTTACCGGGAAAAGGACGCGGGATCGGGACGGCGCGCCGGTGCGCCTTTGGGAATCACGCCACCAGCCGGGCGACGATGCGCAGGTCGGCGCCGACCTGGCGGACGTCCTGCCATTGCAGCCGGCGCCGGTCGGCGAGCGCGGCGAGCGCCGGCAGGTCGAACAGTCCGCGCGCGGCATCGCCGATCAGGCTCGGCGCGAGGTAGAGCAGCAGTTCGTCGACCAGACCGGCCCGCAGCAGCGAACCGTTCAGGCGCGCGCCGGCCTCGGCGTGCACCTCGTTGATGCCGCGCCGCGCCAGTTCGGCGAGCGCCGCCGCCAGGTCGACCTTGCCGTCGGCATTCGGCAGCAGCAGCACCTCGGCGCCGCGCGCAGCGAGCGCGTCGACGCGCGCCGGGTCGGCAACGGCGCCGATCACCAGCAGCGGCCGACCGTCGAGGAGGCGCGCCGTCGGCGGCGTCTCCAGCCGGCTGTCGACGACGACGCGCAGCGGCTGCCGCGTCGTCTCGACGTCGCGCACGGTCAGTTGCGGATCGTCGTCGCGGACGGTGCCGACCCCGGTCAGGATGGCGCAGGCGCGCGCCCGCCAGCGATGCCCGTCACATCGCGCCTCGGGGCCGGTGATCCACTGGCTCTCGCCGCTCGCCAGCGCCGTCCGGCCGTCGACGCTGGCCGCCGCCTTCAGCCGCAGCCACGGCCGGCCGCACGTCATGCGCGCGACGAAGCCGACGTTCAGTTCGCGCGCCTCGTTTTCGAGCAGGCCGTGTTCGGTGGCGACGCCGGCGGCGCGCAAGCGCGCCAGCCCCTGCCCGGCAACCAGCGGATTCGGATCCGTCATCGCCGCGACGACGCGGGCGACGCCGGCGGCGAGCAGCGCATCGACGCAGGGCGGCGTGCGGCCATGGTGGTTGCAGGGTTCGAGCGTGACGTAGGCGGTGGCGCCGCGGGCGGCAGCGCCGCCTGCGGCCTGCAGCGCATGCACCTCGGCATGCGCCTCGCCGGCGCGCTGATGCCAGCCTTCGCCGACGACGGCGTCGTCGCGGACCAGCACGCAGCCGACGCGCGGATTGGGCGAGGTGGTGTAGAGGCCGCGCTCGGCAAGGCGCAGCGCGCGCGCCATGTGTTCGTGATCGGCGGCGCTGAACATCGGGGGAGGGCTAGCGCCTGCGCGCCGCCGGCTTGGTGGACACTTCGCGGATGACGTCGGAGAAATCGTCGACGTCCGCGAAGTCGCGGTAGACGGAAGCGAAACGGATGTAGGCGACCTTGTCGATCTTCTTCAGTTCGCGCATCACCATCTCGCCGATCTTCTCCGACGGGATTTCGCGCTCGCCGAGCGCCAGCAGCTTCTCCTCGATGCGCGCGATGGCGCCCTCGACCGCCTCGGTCGTCGCCGGGCGCTTCCGGAGCGCCAGCCAGAAACTGGCGGCGAGCTTCTCGCGGTCGTAATCGACGCGCGAACCGTTATTCTTCACCACCTGCGGCAGGCGGATCTCCGCCCGCTCGTAGGTGGTGAAGCGCTTGTCGCAGGTCAGGCAGCGACGGCGACGACGGACGATGTCGCCATCGTCGTTGATGCGGGTATCAACGACGGTGGTTTCCTCGGCGCCGCAGAACGGGCACTTCATGCCGGATCAGGCGCCGTACACCGGGAACTTCTTGCACAGCGCGGCGACCTCGTCGCGCACCTTGGCCAGCACCGCCTCGTCGTTCGGCGCGTCGAGCACGTCGGCGACCAGATGCGCGACGCGCTCGGCCTCGATCTCGGTGAAGCCGCGCGTCGTCATCGCCGGCGAGCCGATGCGGATGCCGGAAGTGACGAAGGGCTTCTGCGGATCGTTCGGGATGCCGTTCTTGTTCACCGTGATGTGCGCCCGGCCCAGCGCCGCCTCGGCGTCCTTGCCGGTGAGGTTCTTGGCGCGCAGGTCGACGAGGAAGACGTGCGACTCGGTGCGGCCGGAAACGATGCGCAGGCCGCGCTCCTCACCGAGCACGCGGGCCATGACGCGGGCGTTGTTGATCACCTGTTCCTGATAGTTGCGGAACTCGGGCGATGCGGCTTCCTTGAAGGCCACGGCCTTGGCGGCGATGACGTGCATCAGCGGACCGCCCTGCAGGCCCGGGAAGATGGCCGAGTTGATCGCCTTCTCATGCTCGGCCTTCATCAGGATGATGCCGCCGCGCGGGCCGCGCAGCGTCTTGTGCGTGGTCGAGGTGACGACGTCGGCGTGCGGCACCGGGTTCGGATAGAAGCCGGCGGCGATCAGGCCAGCGTAGTGCGCCATGTCCACCCAGAAGATGGCGCCGATTTCCTTCGCCACGCGGGCGAAGCGCTCGAAGTCGATGCGCAGCGCAAAGGCCGAGGCGCCGGCGACGATGATCTTCGGCTTGTGCTCGCGCGCCAGCGCTTCCATCTTCTCGTAGTCGATGTCTTCCTTGGCGTCGAGGCCGTAGGCGACGACGTTGAACCACTTGCCGGACATGTTGAGCGGCATGCCGTGCGTCAGGTGGCCGCCCTCGGCCAGGCTCATGCCCATGATCGTGTCGCCCGGCTTGGCGAAGGCCATCAGCACGGCCTGGTTGGCCTGCGAGCCGGAGTTCGGCTGGACGTTGGCGCAGTCGGCGCCGAACAGCTTCTTCAGGCGCTCGATGGCCAGCTGCTCGGCCTTGTCGACGTATTCGCAGCCGCCGTAGTAGCGCTTGCCGGGGTAGCCCTCGGCATACTTGTTGGTCAGCTGCGAGCCCTGCGCCTGCATCACCGCGTGGCTGACGTAGTTCTCGGAGGCAATGAGCTCGATGTGCTCTTCCTGACGGTGATTCTCTTCCTCGATGGCGCTCCACAGTTCGGGATCGACCTTGCTCAGGGTGTCTTTCGCGGAAAACATCGTGTGCCTCACAAACCGTTGAAAAAGGTGCGAATTGTATCACGCGGCCATACGCCGCACGGCGGCGCTCAGGCCATGTCCAGCTCGTCGAGCGCGCCGTGGTCGAGGTGGCGGGTATCGGCCCAGGCTTCGATGGTCCAGCCGTCCGGACCGGCGAGCAGCCAGTTCAGGCCGGTGTTCGGAATGTGGAAATCGCGCGGCGTCTGTAGCGGATTGCCGCGCACGAAGCGGTTGACGATGTCGAGCACGCCGCCGTGCGTGACCAGCGCCACCGTTTCGCCGGCGTGGCGGGCGGCGAGCCCGCGCAGGCAGGCGACGACGCGCGCCGAGAAAACCTTCAGGCTCTCGCCGCCCTGCGGGAAGGCGTAGTCCGGCTCACGGTGCTCGAAGGCGGCATAGTCCTCCGGGTAGCGATGCTTCGCTTCGTCGTACGTGAGTCCCTCAAAGAAGCCGTAGCGGCGTTCGCGCATCGCCGGCAGCAGGTCGACCGGCAGCGCCAGCCGTTCGGCCAGCCGCTCGGCGGTCATCCGCGCGCGCAGCAGGTCGCTGCTGTAGAGCCGCGTCGGCCGCCGCGCGCCGGCGGCGGCCAGCCAGCGTGCCGCCAGCTCCGCCTGGTGCACGCCCTCCGGATCGAGGCCGACGTCGGTATGCCCCTGAATCCGGCGTTCGGCATTCCAGGGCGTCTCGCCGTGGCGGATCAGGCAGAAGCGGACGCTGCCGGAGCGGTCCGTTCCACACTGGACAGGGGATGCCGATGACATCTGTTTTCTCCGAATTTCCCGTCGCTGCGGCCTTCCGGATTCCACATGATGAAACCCGGTGCACATGAATGAAAGTATGTGATAATCCCGTCCGTGACTGAAGTCAGGTCGTCTGACAACTTGCATGAATTTCAGTTGTCAGACGATTTCGTGCCCGGAACAACCGCCGGCCGTACTACCGACCGGGCCTTGTCAGCCCGGCATCTTATCGCCAAACCGGAGGAGAAGTCGTGAACGCCCTTCTTAAACTGTCGAGCCTGATCGACTGGCTCAACGAGCGCGTCGGCCGCCTCGTGATGTGGCTGGTCCTGGCGGCCGTCCTCATCAGCGCCGGCAACGCCGTCGTACGCAAGGTGTTCGGCACCAGCTCGAACGCCTTCCTGGAAATCCAGTGGTATCTGTTCGCCGCCGTGTTCATGCTCGGCGCGGCCTACGCCTTCCTGCACAACGCGCACGTGCGCATCGACGCGATCTCCAGCCGCCTCTCGGCGAAGACGCGCAACATCATCGACATCGTCGGCATCCTGCTCTTCCTGCTGCCCTTCTGCATCCTGATGATCGACCTCTCGTGGCCACTCGTAACGCAGGCCTACGTGACCGGCGAGATGTCGCAGAACGCCGGCGGCCTGATCCGCTGGCCGGTCTATGCCCTGCTGCCGCTGGGCATCGGCCTGCTCGTCCTGCAAAGCGCGTCCGAGCTGATCAAGCGTATCGCCTTCCTCACCGGCGCCGGACCGGACGCGCTGGCGCACGCCGGCCATGGCGGCACCCAACAGGTGGCCGAGGAGATCGCCGAGTTCGAGGCGCAGGAAAAGAAAGCCCAGGAGTCGAAATAATGGAATTCGTTGCCAACAACTTCGTACCGCTGCTCTTCGTCGGCCTGCTGGCGTTCCTGCTGACCGGCTTCCCGGTCGCCTTCGCGCTCGC
>JANJTW010000053.1 GCA_024710925.1 Rhodocyclaceae bacterium
CGCTTCCTGCACGTCCTTGGCGCCGAGCAGGGCCTTGGTGTTGGAAACGCCGTCTTCCAGCACGGAGCGGGCGGTGTTCAGGTTCAGGGCGGCGACGCGCTCGGCCGAAGCCAGGGCGGTGTTGGCCAGGGTCAGCAGGGATTCGACGGCGGCCTTGTTGGCGGCGGCAAACTGTTCCGGGGTAGCAAACATGGTAACTCTCCTATAGATCGGTTTATTGTCCGCAGTGCTCCGGTCAAGACTTGTTGCGCTGCAGCATGGTTCGAATTATAGGGAGTCGGCTTTCCTTGTCAAGCACTTTTTTGTGCGGCGCACAAAAAATATTTTTTGCTTAATAAACAGTGGATTGCTGCTGTTTCTTGCGGATTGTCCGGTGTGCCGGGTGCTGTGCGTCATGCGGGGCGGCAAGGGCTTCGCCGGTCTTGCATCGGCGAAGCCGGTCGGGAGTCCGTGAGGCGGGGCGTTCCGGTCCGCTGCCTCATTCCTTCGCCGGAAGGCTTCCCGAGGGGCGTAGCGTCAGCGGCTCCGCTTTCGTCGTTTCCCCTTCGCCCTTGCCCTTGGGCTGGATGATCGCGCGCACGCGGCCGCCTTCGACCTTCGCCGGCGTCTTGCCGTCGGCGGCAACGCCGGAGGTGACCAAGTATTGCTCGGTGAGCGCATTGTAGGAAATGTAGTTGCCCTTCACCTCGTCGCCGCCGCTCTTTACCCAGGCGCGGATGAAGAATTCCGTTTTTTCGTTGCGTGCGTCGTGTTCGATGCGCTCGCCTTCGCCTTCGACGTAGTCGTCGCGCCCTTCGCGCTTCTGGCGGAAGCGGGCGACACCGCCGCTGCCGCCGCTGGCGACGCCGCGCTGGAAGCCATCGGCGTCCTGGGTGACGACGATCCTGTCGGCGCGGATGCTCAGCGTGCCTTGCGTCAGCACGACGTTGCCTTCGAAGATCTGGACCTTTTTCACCTCGTCTACGCTGATGCGGTTGGCTTCGAGGTTGATCGGCTTTTCCCGGTCGGCCCGCTCGGCAAAGGCGGCGTCGGTTGCGGCCAGCGAGATCAGGGCGAGGGCAATCAGGTTCCGCTTCATGGCTTCTTTTTCGCCTTTCTGCTTTCAAACTGACCGGTAGCCTGCGACTGCAGGACATAGGTCTGGGTCTTGTTGTCGAGGTGCATGCCGACGCCCTTCAACCACGAGGCGCCTTGCGTGAATCGTACCGGGCTCGCGGTCTGTGCGGTTTCTTCCTCGGTCTTCACCGTCAGGTCGGGCATGTAGCCGAAGAGGGCCGGGCGGGTGGCCGTCGGGTCGCGGCGGATGCGCACATCGCCGTCGAGCTGGACCGTCTCGCCGTCGGCACTGATCTGTGCCTGCTGCGCGCTGAGGAACATCTTCGGCTTGCTCGGGTGAAGGTAGGTCAGGTGCGGGCGGGCAACGTCCGTCGAGTCGTCGTCGGGGTAGTGCCGTGCCTCGTCGCCGGTGAGGATGTACTGCAGTTCGCCGTCCTTCGTCAGCTTGCGGATTTCCAGCTGCGTGATGACGTAGTCCGGGTCGTGCCGGTTCTTGCCGTCGCTCTGCTCGTCGGGCAGCGCCGTCGCCTGCATCAGCCAGAAGCTGAGGCCGGCGAGCACGGTCAGCACGGAGATCGGAAATGCGGCGGTCGACCAGGCTTTCATTGCGGCAGCCAGGGGGCGATGGCGTCGTCCAGCTTGCCCTGGGCGGCGAGGATGAAGTCGCAGGCCTCGCGCACCGCGCCGCGGCCTCCCTCCTTGCGGGTCACCAGCGTCGCGCGTCGGAGCACCGAGTCGTGGGCGTTGGCGGGGGCCGCGGAAAAGCCGCACAGGCTCATTACCGCGAGGTCCATCACGTCGTCGCCCATGTAGCCGGCTTCGTCGGCGGTCAGGCCCAGTTCGGCAAGGATGCCGCGCAGGCAGTCGGCCTTGTCGTGCACGCCCTGGTGCAGCCGGTCGAGGCCGAGGTTGCGTGCGCGCACCTCGACGCAGGCGGCACGGCGGCCGGTGATGATGGCGACGGCGATGCCGGCCTTCTCGAGCATCTTCAGGCCGGCGCCGTCGAGGGCGTTGAAGGCCTTCATTTCGCTGCCGTCGTCGGCATAGTAGATGGTGCCGTCGGTCATCACGCCGTCGACGTCGAAGGCCATCAGATGCAGCTTGCGGGCACGTGCCGTGGCGTCCATCAGATGACCTTCGCCCGGAACAGGTCGTGCATGTTCAGCGCGCCGAGCAGCCGGCCGTCGCCGTCGGTGACCGGCAGCTGGTTGATGCGGAACTGCTCCATCATCTCGACGGCCTCGACCGCCAGCTTGTCGGGGCCGATGCTGCGCGGATTCTTCGTCATCACGTCGGCGACCTTCAGCGCGCGCAGGTCGAGATCCTTCTCGAAGGCGCGGCGCAGGTCGCCGTCGGTGAAGATGCCGATCACCCGCCGTTCCGCATCGACGACGGCGGTCATGCCGATGCCGCCCTTCGAGATTTCGAGAATCGCCGCGGCGACACCGGCGTCCGGCGAAACCGCCGGCGGTGCTTCGCGCATGACGTCGCGGACATGCGTCAGCAGGCGGCGGCCGAGCGCGCCGCCCGGGTGCGAGCGGGCGAAGTCCTCGGCGCCGAAGCCGCGCGCATCGAGCAGGGCGACGGCGAGCGCATCGCCGAGCGCCAGCGCGGCGGTGGTGCTGGCGGTCGGCGCCAGGTTCAGCGGGCAGGCTTCCTCGGCGACGGCGGCGTCGAGGTGGGCGTCGGCTTCGCGGGCGAGCGAGGACTGGGGGTTGCCGGTCATCGCGATCAGCTTGCCGCCGAGGCGCTTGAAGATTGGCACGATGGCCATCAGCTCCTCGCTCTCGCCGGAGTTCGAGAGGGCGATCAGTACGTCGTCGCGGGTGATCATGCCGAGGTCGCCGTGGCTGGCCTCGGCCGGGTGTACGAAGTAGGCCGGGGTGCCGGTGCTGGCAAAGGTCGCCGCGATCTTGCGCGCGATGTGGCCGGACTTGCCCATGCCGCTGACGATGACGCGGCCATGGCAGTTGAGGATCAGCGCCAGCGCGGCGAGGAAGCCGCCGTCGATGCGCTCGCCGAGTGCGGCGACGGCATCGGCCTCGATGCGCAGCACGCGACGGGCGAGGTCGAGCGCTTTCGGCGAGGGCTGGATTTGGTTCATGGATTCGATGCGGTTATGATTCCCGGGAGTATAGCAGATCGGCCCGAATCCCCCGGTTTCAGGCCACTTGCGCACGATTCCTCCCGATCCAGAGAAGACCTCCGCCGACCGATGAATACACTGCAGCTTTCCCTCCTGTTGCTCGGTGCCTCGGTCCTCGCAGTGATCCTCTTCCGCCGCGCCAACCTGCCGCCGGTGCTCGGCTATCTGCTGGTCGGCACGGCCATCGGGCCGCATGCCCTGAATCTCATGGGCGATGCCAGCGGCGCTGCGCATCTCGCCGAATTCGGCGTCGTCTTCCTTATGTTCTCGATCGGTCTGGAGTTCTCGCTGGCCAAGTTGCACGCGATGCGCCGCATCGTTTTCGGCCTCGGCTTGCTGCAGGTGACGGCGACCTTGCTGCTGACGGCCGCGATCTGCCTCGTCTTCGATATTCACTGGCAGGGCGGCGTCGCCCTCGGTGGCGTGCTGGCGATGTCGTCCACGGCGGTGCTGACGAAGCTGCTGACCGATCGCATGGAACTCGATGCCAAGCATGGCCGCGAAGTCATGGGTGTGCTGCTGTTCCAGGATCTGGCGGTGGTGCCGCTGCTCATCCTGATCCCCTCCTTCACGCGCTCGCCGGAGCAGATGGCGATGATGATGGGCGTCGCCGTGCTCAAGGCCGCGGCCGTGCTTGCGCTGGTGCTGTATTTCGGCCAGCGTCTGATGCGCAAGTGGTTCTTCATCGTCGCCCGCGGCAAGTCGGCCGAGCTGTTCATGCTCAACGTGCTGCTGATCACGCTCGGTCTGGCCTATCTTACCGAGCTGGCCGGACTGTCGCTGGCGCTCGGCGCCTTCGTCGCCGGCATGCTGATTTCCGAGACCGAATACCGCTACCAGGTCGAGGAGGATATCAAGCCCTTCCGCGATGTCCTGATGGGGCTGTTCTTCGTCACCATCGGCATGCTGCTCGACACCCGCCTCGTTCTCGCCAATCTGCCGCTGGTACTCGGTGTCCTGCTCGGGCTGTTGCTGCTCAAGTTCGCGGTCGTCGGCGGCCTGTCCCGGCTGCTCGGTGCGGCGCCCGGCACGGCGATCCGCAGCGGCCTGTGGCTGTGCGCCGGCGGGGAGTTCGGTTTCGTCCTGCTCGCCGAGATCAAGCGTTTCGACCTGGTGCCGCCGCTGGCGGCGCAGGCGGTGCTGGCGGCGCTCGTGCTGTCGATGCTGATCGCGCCGCTGATCGTCCACTACGCCGACCGCATCGCGCTGCGCTTTGCCGCCAGCGAGTGGTTGCTGCGCTCGATGGAGCTGACCAGCATCTTCGCGCAG
>JANJTW010000096.1 GCA_024710925.1 Rhodocyclaceae bacterium
GGCTTCCTCCAGCACGCGCGCGACTTCCGAACCGGCGCCGCCGATCAGGGCATTCTCTTCGACGCTGACGAGCAGCGAATGTTCCCGGGCGAGCTGCAGCACGAGGTCGCGGTCGATCGGCTTGACGAAGCGCATGTTGGCGACGGTGGCATCGAGCGTCTCGCCGGCGGCGAGCGCCGGCGCCAGCATGCTGCCGAAGGCGAGGATGGCCACGCTCTTGCCGGTGCGCCGGATCTCGCCTCGGCCGAGCGGCAGCGGGTCGAGATCGGTGCCCGGTCGCGTGCCCATGCCGGCGCCGCGCGGATAGCGCACGGCGCTCGGCCCGTCGAGCGCCATCGCCGTCGACAGCATGCGGCGGCATTCGGCCTCGTCGGCCGGCGCCATCACCACCAGGTTCGGGATGCAGGTCAGGTAGGACAGGTCGAAGGTGCCATGGTGCGTCGGCCCGTCGGCGCCGACCAGGCCGCCGCGGTCGATGGCGAAGACGACCGGCAGGTTCTGCAGCGCGACGTCGTGCACCAGCTGGTCGTAGGCGCGCTGCAGGAAGGTCGAGTAGATCGCGACGACCGGCTTCAGGCCCTCGCAGGCCAGCCCGGCGGCGAAAGTGACGGCGTGCTGCTCGGCGATGCCGACGTCGTGGTAGCGGTCGGGGAACTGCTCGGCGAAACGGACCATGCCCGAACCCTCGCGCATCGCCGGCGTGATGCCGACCAGTCGTGGCTCGGCCGCCGCCATGTCGCACAGCCAGTCGCCGAAGACCTGCGTGTAGGTCAGCTTCGGTGCTGCCGCCGGCGGCTGGATGCCGACGTCGGGCGCGAACTTGCCGACGCCGTGGTAGAGGATCGGGTCGGCCTCGGCCCGCTTGTAGCCTTGCCCCTTCTTCGTGATCACGTGAAGGAACTGCGGCCCCTTCAGGTCGCGCAGGTTCTGCAGCGTCGGCACCAGCGAGTCGAGATCGTGACCATCGATCGGGCCGATGTAGTTGAAGCCGAACTCCTCGAACAGTGTGCCCGGCGTCAGCATGCCCTTCATGTGCTCCTCGGCGCGCTTGGCGAATTCGAGCAGCGGCGGCGCGACGCCGAGCACCTTCTCGCCGGCGCGGCGCGCGGCGTTGAAGGTGCGGCCGGAGAACAGCCGCGCCAGGTATTTGTTCAACGCACCGACCGGCGGCGAGATCGACATGTCGTTGTCGTTGAGGATGACGAGCAGGTCGGCGTCGGCGACGCCGGCGTTGTTCAGCGCCTCGAAGGCCATGCCGGCGGTCATCGCGCCGTCGCCGATGATGGCGACGACCTTGCGCCGCTCGCCCTTCTGCTTGGCGGCGAGCGCCATGCCGAGCGCCGCCGAGATCGAGGTCGACGAGTGGCCGACGCCGAAGGTGTCGTACTCGCTTTCGCTGCGCTTCGGGAAGCCGGAAAGGCCGTCGTGCATGCGCAGCGTGGACATCTGCGCGCGCCGGCCGGTGAGCACCTTGTGCGCGTAGCACTGGTGGCCGACGTCCCAGACCAGCCGGTCGGCGGGGGTGTCGAAGACATAGTGCAGCGCCACCGTCAGCTCGACGGTGCCGAGGTTCGACGAGAAGTGGCCGCCGGTCTTCGCCACCGAGTCGACGAGGAAGCTGCGCAGCTCGTCGGTCAGCTGCGGCAGGTCGCGCCGGTCGAGGCGGCGCAGGTCGGCGGGGGAGGCGACGGTGGAGAGCAGCGGGAAGTCGGTCATTTTCTCGGGCGGCACGGGGCGCGGGTCAGAACTGCCGGGCGGCGATGAACGCGGCAAGTTCGGCAAGGCGGCGGCTGCGCCCGCCGAAGGGGGCAAGGCAGGCGCAGGTTTCGGCTTCCAGTTCGGCGGCGAAGCGGCGGGCGCCGTCGAGGCCGAGCAGGCTGACATAGGTCGGCTTGTCGGCGGCAGCGTCCTTGCCTGCGGTCTTGCCCAGCGTCGCCGTGCTCGCGGTGCAGTCGAGGATGTCGTCGACGACCTGGAAGAGCAGGCCGGCGCGCTTGGCAAAGCGGTCGAGCGCGTCGCGCTCGGCCGTGGCCAGCGGCTGGCCGCACAGCGCGCCGAGCAGCACCGCGGCGCGGATCAGCGCACCGGTCTTCAGCGCGTGCATCAGTTCCAGCTCCGGCTGCGTCAAGGGCTTGCCGACCGCTTCGAGGTCGCGCGCCTGGCCGCCGGCCATGCCGCAGGAGCCGCTGGCGGCGGCGAGCAGGCGCACCATCTCGACGCGGCGGTCGGCGTCGGTCTGCGGCGTCCGCGCCAGCAGTTCGAAGGCGAACGACTGCAGGCTGTCGCCGACGAGCAGGGCGGTCGGTTCGTCGAACTCGACGTGGCAGGTCGGGCGGCCGCGGCGCAGCACGTCGTCGTCCATGCACGGCAGGTCGTCGTGCACCAGCGAGTAGACATGGATGCATTCGACCGCGCCGGCGGCGAAGTCAATGGCTTCCGGTGCAGCGCCGGTGATCTCCCCGGCGGCGAAGGCGAGCAGCGGGCGCACGCGCTTGCCGCCGCCGAGCGTGCTGTAGCGCATGGCCCGGTGCAGGCGGGCCGGAATCGATTCGATCGGCGGCAGTAGGCGGGCAAGCGAGGTCTCGGTGCGCGCCTGGACGGCGGCCATCCACTCGACGAAGGGCTGGTCGGCGGTGATGCTCATGCGTCGTCTCCGTCGTCGTCGAGCGGGCGCAAGGTGCCGTTGTCGAGCACGCGCACCTTTTCCTCGGCGTCGGCCAGCTGGCGCTGGCAGTGCTGCAGCAGTTCGACGCCGCGCCGGTAGGCGGTCAGCGACTCCTCGAGCGGCAGCTGGCCGGCCTCCATCGCGGCAACGAGCTTTTCCAGCTCGGCCAGCGCGGCTTCGAACTTGAGTCCGGCGACGCCGGCGTCGGCCGGCGGGGTGTTTTTTGCCATGGTGAGGGAGCGGGCGGCGAAGGTGCCCGATGACCGAAGAAAACCCCGAAAAATACCGTAAATACGGGCTTTTGGTCAAATTGGGCGGCGCGGTACAATCCTCCATTTACAGCTTCCGATCCGGGGTTTCCCCTCGAGGTTTTGGCATGTCCGACATCGCTTCCGCAGCAAAACTCGCACCGGCCGCCGTCCAGCTGCCGGTGGACTGGTATTTCGACGAGAGGATCTTCGAACTGGAGAAGCAGCTCATCTTCGATGCCGGTCCGGGCTATGTCGGTCACGAGCTGATGGTGCCGGAGCTCGGCAACTACCGCACGCTGGAGTGGCTGGACCACGCGAAGATGCTGGTCCGCAACGACGACGCCGTCTGGCAGATGTCGAACATCTGCCGCCACCGCCAGGCGATCATGCTGCAGGGCAGCGGCACCGTCGACCGGACCATCGTCTGCCCGATCCACCGCTGGACCTACGACCGCCAGGGCGAGCTGATCGGGGCGCCGCACTTCCCGCAGAACCCCTGTCTGCATTTGAACAAGAAGAAGCTGGAAAGCTGGAACGGCCTGCTCTTCGGCGGCCCACGCTCGGCCGGTGCCGACCTCGGCGGCATGAACATCGCCGGCGATTTCGATTTCTCCGGCTACAGGCTCGACAAGGTCGAGATCCACGAGTGCAACTACAACTGGAAGACCTTCATCGAGGTCTATCTGGAGGACTACCATGTCGCTCCCTTCCACCCGGGGCTCGGCAACTTCGTCACCTGCGACGATCTGACCTGGCAGTTCGGCGACTGGTATTCGGTGCAGAAAGTCGGTATCACCTCGCTGCAGAAGTCCGGTTCGAAGACCTACGCGCGCTGGCAGCAGGCGGTGCGCGACTATTACGGCGAGGACCGGCCGAAGCAGGGCGCGGTGTGGCTTACCTACTACCCGAACATCATGGTCGAGTGGTATCCGCACGTGCTCGTCGTGTCGACGCTGATCCCGCGCGACGTCGACAAGACGACCAACGTCGTCGAGTTCTACTACCCCGAGGACATCGCGCTGTTCGAGCGCGAGTTTGTCGAGGCCGAGCAGGCCGCCTACATGGAAACGGCGATCGAGGACGACGAGATCGGCGAGCGGATGGATCGCGGCCGTCGCGCGCTGATGAAGGACGGGCGCAACGAGGTCGGGCCGTATCAGTCGCCGATGGAGGATGGCATGCAGCACTTCCACGAGTTCTACCGCCGCATCATGGGCGAACAGCTGCGCTGAGCGGGAAAGGAACCCGAGGAACGCCGGCAGCCGCCGGCGTTCTTCATTGAATGCCATGCAAGCCCTGTGGATGGTCGTCGCCAGCCTGCTTTTTGCCGCCATGGGGGTGTGCGTGAAGCTGGCTGCCGACAGTTTCTCGGCGGCGGAGATCGTCTTCTACCGCAGCGCCATCGCGCTCGTGCTGATGACCGCGCTGGTGCGCGCGCGCGGCATCGCTTTCGCGACGCCGTACTGGCGGTTGCAGCTCTTCCGTGGCGCCAGCGGCTTCGTCTCGCTGCTCATGTATTTCTATGCGATCGCCATGCTGCCGCTGGCCACTGCGGTGACGCTGAACTACACCTCGCCGCTGTTCCTCGCCGTCTATTTCGCGGCCTTTGCCGGCATGCGCCTGCGTTCCGGCATGATCGTCGCGCTGCTGATCGGCTTCGTCGGCGTCGTCCTTCTGCTGCGGCCGACGCTGGCCGCCGACCAGTTCGTTGGCGGCCTCATCGCGCTCGCTTCCGGCGTCATCTCCGGCCTTGCCTATTTCAACGTGCGAGAGCTCGGCACGCGCGGCGAACCGGAGGCTCGTACGGTGTTCTATTTCTCGCTGTTCGCCACCGTCTGCAGCGCGCTGTGGATGCTGGCCAACGAGTTCCACCCGGTCGATCTGCGCGGTGGCCTGCTGCTCTTCGGCGTCGGCGGCTTCGCGACGCTGGCGCAGCTGTGCATGACGCGCGCCTACAAGCGCGGCAAGCCGATCGTCGCCGCCAGCCTGGCCTACACCGCGATCGTCTTCGCCAGCCTGTTCGGCGTGCTGCTGTGGGACGAGACGATGTCGGCCGGCGCCTGGCTCGGCATCGCGCTGATCGTCGCCAGCGGTATCGCGGCGACGCGCGTTTCGCGCGCCAATCCGGCGGAACAGGATTAAACTTGACACGAAGGTACAACAACAACGGAGTCCGATCATGATCGTCACCGATCACCAGTCGCACCGCGTCAGCGTTGCCGTCTATGGCGAGTTCTCTCTGGCCGATTACAGGGAATTCGAGCAGCTCGTCAATTACAAGGTGAAGTTCGAGGGGCCGGTCGACCTGCTTTTCGATCTGCGCGAAATGGCCGATTTCACGCTCGATGTCGCTTGGGAGGAGCTCAGGTTTTCGCGCACCCACGCCAACGACTTCAATCGTATCGCCGTCGTCACCGACAGCCAGTGGCTGACCTGGGCGGCTTGGCTGTCGCAGATTTTCGTCAATGCCGAAATGCGCGTCTTCGCCGATGCCGACGAGGCGACCGGCTGGCTCGGCGTCGCTGCCTGAGCGATGCGTAATTCGCAGCGCGAAGCAGTTCTTCTGGGGGGCGCCTGAGCGATGGAGTTCACGACGCTTGTTGACGGCGCGACGCTGCAACGGCACCTCGACGATCCACGCTGGTGCGTCGTCGACCTGCGCCACCAGCTGTCCGATCCCGCGTACGGGGAGCGCGCCTATGCGGCGTCGCACATTCCCGGTGCGATTTTCCTGCACCTCGACCGCGACCTCTCCGGGCCGACGACCGGCACCAACGGCCGCCATCCGTTGCCCGATCCGCAGCGCCTGGCGGCGCGCCTGGGCGAGGTCGGCATCGGCAACGACACGCAGGTCGTCGTCTACGACGACGCGCAGGGCATGATCGCCGGCCGCCTGTGGTGGCTGCTGCGCTGGCTCGGCCACGACCGGGTCGCCTTCCTCGACGGCGGTTTCCCGCTGTGGCAGGCGGAGGGGCGGGCGCTGTCGGCCGAGGTGCCGGCGCGCGCGCCGACGACCTTCGTCGGCCGCGTGCAGGGCGGCACGGTCGACGCCGGCTGGCTGCGGGCCCACCTCGATTCGCCCGAACTGTGCCTGATCGATGCGCGCGGACCGGATCGCTTCCGCGGCGAGAACGAGACGATCGATCCGGTCGGCGGCCACATCCCCGGTGCGCGCAACCGCTTCTTCAAGGACAACCTCGAAGTCGACGGCCGCTTCAAGCCGGCGGCGCTGCTGCGTTCGGAATACCTCGCCCTGCTTGCCGGCTGCGCGCCGGAACAGGCGGTGCTGCAGTGCGGTTCCGGAGTCTCGGCCTGCCTCAACCTGCTGGCCATGGAAATCGCCGGCCTCTCCGGCGCGAAGCTCTATCCGGGGTCGTGGAGCGAGTGGTGCAGCGATCCCTCGCGACCGGTGGCCTGATGCCGGGCGCTTTGCCGTTGCGCATCGCCCGCCGCTCCCCCCGCTGAGGTCTCCCGGAATGCAGCTGCAACTCGCGCCGGGGCGGACCCTCCACTACGAAACGATTGCCGCCGCCGATCCGGCGCGGCCCTGCCTCGTTTTCTTGCACGAAGGCCTCGGCTCTACCGCGATGTGGGGCGATTTCCCGCGGCAGCTGTGCGCGGCGACCGGTTGCCCCGGCCTGGTCTATGATCGCCTCGGCTACGGCCTGTCGTCGCCGCAGTCCGCAAGGCGCAATGCGCGCTACCTGCACGACTATGCGCTGCACGAACTGCCGGCGGTGCTGGCGCATCTGCTGCCCGGGCAGGACTACATCGTCGTGGGTCACTCCGACGGCGGCAGCATCGGCCTCATCCATGCGGCGACGCGGCCGCCGCGGCTGCGCGGCCTGATCACCGAGGCCGCGCACGTCTTCGTCGAGCCGGAAACGCTCGCCGGCATCCGCGCCGCGGTTGCCGCCTACGCTGCCGGCAAGCTGCGCGGGCTGGCGCGTTTCCACGGCGAGCGAACGGACGATGTCTTCCGCGCCTGGCACGAAATCTGGCTCGACGATGCTTTCCGCGACTGGAGCATCGTGGCGCTGCTGCCGGCGGTCGAGGTGCCGCTGTTGGCGATTCAGGGTTGCGACGACCAGTATGGCTCGCCGGCGCAGGTCGCGGCGATCGTCGCCGGCCTGCCGCAGCGGCGGCCGGCCCTGGTCGCCGACTGTGCGCATGTGCCGCACCGCGAGCAGGCGGATGCGGTGCTCGGCCTGATGCGCGATTTCGTGCGCGAAATCGCCGGCGGCGGCGGCTGATTCAGCGGTGCCGCTATGGTTCTAACCAAGCTTGCAGGAGGTGTCGATCATGCCCCCGTTCCATCGTTCCTGTCGCATGCGCAGCGCGTTCGTCCTGGCCGGCCTGATCCTAGCCGGCGGCCAGGCCATTGCCGATCCGCCGGAAGGCAAGGGTCGGCACAAGCACAAGGGGGCGCAGGACGAGCGTAGCGAAGCTGGCGCCGCCGCTGCGCTGGTCACCGCCGGCATCACGGCGGCGCTCGCGCACCGGTACGCGCTCGATGCCGGTCTGACTCCGGGCGCTTACAAGCCGCTGCCGCCGGGCATCCGCAAGAACCTCGCGCGCGGCAAGCCGCTGCCGCCGGGGATCGCCAGGAAAAGCGCGCCGTCTGCGCTGCTCGGTCGGCTGCCCCGCCATCCGGGCTACGAATGGCGGATGGCCGGTACCGACCTGGTGCTGGTGCAGATCGGAACGGCGATCGTCGCCGACGTGCTGCGCGACGTCTTCCGCTGAGCCGGCCGCCCGCCCCGGCCGGGCCGCGCTGTCGGTCGCCCGGGCGCTGCCTGGCTTTCTGCGTACGGCCCGGCGCGACGCGGTCGCCCCTGGACGAGGCCGGGACGAGCGCGCCGCCTGCCCGCGGACGAACTCAGGCGAGCTCGGGCAACAGGTGCCGCAGCCACAGCGTTTCGGCGAAGCGCTGGCGGAAGAATCCGAAATGGCCGATGCGCCGGGCGCCGACGTCCTGCGGTGCGATACGCTTCATCGTCCGCGGCGCGTTGGTGTAGAACCCGTGCAGTGAGGCGGTATTCCGCGCCGACATGAATTCGTCGTCGGTGAAGGCGAGCGAGACGATCGGGGTCGTCACGGCCGCGTATTGGCGGCGTACCGCCTCGCCCTCGGCGCCGACCGCGTAGTCGCGGTGCAGGCACCAGCGCCGCCACTGCGCCATGACGCCGCGCGGCAGGTCGCCGACCTTCTTCAGCCGGCGGCCGGGAAAATAGTCGAACAGCGGCAGCACGACCGGCACCACGAAGTACCACAGCCACCAGACGTAGCTGCGCAGCGTCCACACATTCTCGCGCCAGTAGCCGCTGCCGGTGCCGACGGTGATTGCCTTGGCGAGCCGCACATGCTGCGGGAAGAAGGCGAGGATCTGGCCGCCCAGGCTGTGACCGATCCAGGTCAGCGGCACGTCGGGAAAACGCTGCGTCAGCGCGTCGGCGGCGGCGCTGCAATCGAGTCTTGCCCAATCGAAGATGTCGGCCTGGAAGCCGCGCAGGCTGCCGCGGCGCGAATGGCCCATGCCGCGATAGTCGAAGGTGACGGCGGCGTAGCCGTGCAGCGCCAGCCAGTGGGCGAAGTCGGCGTAGTAGTCCTGGCCGACGCCCATTGCCGGGGCGATGATGACGGCGCCGCGCGGCGGTCGGTCGGGTGCGAAGAGGCGCGCGGCGATCGGCTGGCCGTCGGCGGCGACGAGCGTTTCCGGCGGCGGCTGCCGGCTCATCGCGGGGTTCCCGTCGGCGGCGTGCGCAGCAGCATGTTCACCGCCGCCTCGGCCAGCGCGTCGACCGACAGCGCGCCGTCCGGCTTGTACCAGTGGCTGCTCCAGTTGAGCATGCCGAACAGCAGCAGGCGCACCGGCGGTGCCGCCGAGGCGAGCCGGCCTTCTGCCGCCAGCGCGTCGAGCGTCTGCTGCCACGGCACCTGGTAACGGTCGAAAGCGGCGGCGATCTCGCCACGTGCCTTGTCGTCGAGCGCGCGCGTCTCGCTGACCAGCAGCGGCGAGCGGCAGTCGCCTTCGAGCAGCGTGCCAAGGTGCGTGCGTACCAGCACGCGCAGCCGGCGCTCGGGTTCGGCGATGCCGTCGATCGCCGCCAGCAGGCGCTCGCGGCCGGCGTCCAGGCCTTCGATCATCGCCGCCTTCAACAGCGCCTGCTTGCTGCGGAAATGGTAGAACGGGCTGCCCGAGCGCATGCCGACGGCTTCGGCGATGTCGCGCGTGGTCGTCGCGGCGAAGCCTTTCTCGACGAACAGCCTGGCCGCTGCGCGCAGCAGGTCGGCGCGGCGGTTTTGCTCCAGCCCGGAGTCGCTCTTGCGGCGCGGCATGGCTCAGAGCACCGCCGCGACGTGCGTGCCCTGCGCGATGGCGCGCTTGGCGTCGAGCTCGGCGGCGACGTCGGCGCCGCCGATCAGCGTCACCGGAATGCCGGCGGCGGCAAGCGGCGCCTGCAGCTCGCGTCGCGGCTCCTGGCCGGCGCAGATGACGATCGTGTCGACCGGCAGCGTCCGCGCCTGGCCGTCGACGGTGATATGCAGACCGGCGTCGTCGATGCGCTCGTAGTTCACGCCGGCGATCATCTGCACGCCGCGCTTCTTCAAGAGCGTGCGGCGGATCCAGCCGGTGGTCTTGGCCAGCCCGTCGCCGACCTTGGACGACTTGCGCTGCAGCAGGAAGACCTGGCGCGGCGCCGTTTCGTCGATCGGTTTCTTCAGGCCGCCGCGCTGCGTGTAGTTCGGGTCGATGCCCCACTCGTCGTTGAAGCGTTCGGCCTCGCTCTTGTCGTCGTGGGCGTGCGTCAGGAACTCGCCGATGTCGAAGCCGATGCCGCCGGCGCCGATGATCGCCACCGACTTGCCGGCCTGCTTTCGACCTTCGACGATGTCGAGGTAGGTCGCCACCTTGTCGCTGTCGATCCCCGGAATCGCCGGCTGGCGCGGCGTGATGCCGGTGGCCAGCACGACGTGGTCGAAACCGCCGGCTTTGAGCGCCTCGGCGTCGGCCCGGGTGTTCAGCCGCAGTTCGACACCACTGCTCTCGATGCGCCTGCCGAAATAGCGCAGCGTCTCGTTGAAGTCCTCCTTGCCGGGGATTTTCCGGGCGATGTTGAACTGGCCGCCGATGCGGTCGGCGGCGTCGAACAGCGTTACCGCGTGGCCGCGCTCGGCGGCGACGGTGGCGCAGGCCATGCCGGCCGGGCCGGCGCCGACGACGGCGACCTTTTTCGGGAATTCGGCCTTGACGATCTTCAGTTCGGTTTCGTGGCAGGCGCGCGGGTTCACCAGGCAGGAGGTCAGCTTGCCCTTGAAGATGTGGTCGAGACAGGCCTGGTTGCAGGCGATGCAGGTGTTGATCTCGTCCGCCCTGTTCGCCGCCGCCTTGTTCACGAAGTCGGGGTCGGCGAGGAAGGGGCGGGCCATCGACACCATGTCGGCGCAGCCGGAGGCGAGCACGTCCTCGGCGACCTCCGGCGTGTTGATGCGGTTGGTGGTGATCAGCGGAATCTTCACCGCCCCCTTCAGCCGTTTGGTGACCCAGGCGAAGGCGGCGCGCGGCACCATCGTCGCGATCGTCGGGATGCGCGCCTCGTGCCAGCCGATGCCGGTGTTGATGATCGTTGCGCCGGCGGCCTCGATCGCCTGCGCCAGCGCCACCACCTCGTCCCAGCTGCTGCCGCCTTCGACCAGGTCGAGCATCGACAGGCGGAAGATGATGATGAAGTTCGGCCCGACTTTCTCGCGCGTCGCCTTCACCGTTTCCACCGCGAAGCGGATGCGGTTCTCGAAGGCGCCGCCCCACTGGTCGGTGCGCCGGTTGGTCTGCGGTGCGATGAACTGGTTGATCAGGTAGCCCTCGGAGCCCATGATCTCGACGCCGTCGTAGCCGGCCTTCTGCGCCAGCCGGGCGCAGCGCGCATAATCGGCGATGGTCTTCCTGATGCCCCAGTTCGACAGCGCGCGCGGCGTGAAGCGGTTGATCGGTGCGCGCAATTTCGATGCCGAAACGCACAGCGGGTGGTAGGCGTAGCGGCCGGTATGCAGGATCTGCAGGGCGATCTTGCCGCCTTCCTTGTGCACGGCTTCGGTGACGATGCGGTGCTTGGCCACCTGCCAGGGGAAGGAGAGCTGCGAGCCGAAAGGCGAGATGCGTCCGGCGAAGTTTGGTGCGAAGCCGCCGGTGACGATCAGCCCGGCGCCGCCGCGGGCGCGTTCGGCGTAGAAGGCGGCCATGCGTTCGAAGCCGTTCTTTTCCTCCTCCAGCCCGGTGTGCATCGAGCCCATCAGCGTCCGGTTGCGCAGTGTCGTGAAGCCGAGATCGAGCGGGGCAAGCAGGTGCGGGTAGGGCAATGGGCTTTGGGCGGGCGAGGTCATCGGCGGGTCTCCGGAAATGTTCGATTAGTTATTAAGCAAGCAAGCGCTTGGTTATTTTTCCGGAAACGCTGACCGATTGCAAGCCGGGTGCCTGCCCGCGCTACTCGACGGGTAATGCGCCCCGGTCGACGACGCGCCGCAGCACGAAGCTCGAATGCACGCCGGTGACGCCCTTGATGCGGGTGATGCGGTTGAGCAGCAGTTCTTGGTAGGCGTCCATGTCGCGGACGACCACCTTGAGCTGGTAGTCCGCCGCCTGCCCGGTGATCAGCAGGCATTCGAGGATTTCCGGGATGTCGGCGACGGCCGCTTCGAAGGCGGTGAAGCGTTCCGGCGTGTGCTGGTCCATCGAAATGTGGATCAGCGCCATCAGCGACAGGCCCAGCGCGCGGGCGTCGAGTGCGGCGCGATAGCCGGTGATCAGGCCGGCCTCCTCCAGCGCGCGGACACGGCGCAGGCAGGGCGACGGCGAGAGGCCGATGCGCTCGGCCAGATCCTGGTTGCTGATGCGTCCTTCCTGCTGCAGGACGGCGAGAATCCGGCGGTCGTAGCGGTCGATTTCCATGATGTTTTCTCTATCGGCTATGTTTGGCAATATTATTGCTAATGTTCGTTCTTGTGTGGAATGGTGTGCCAAGTCATGGCCGATATGAGCTTCATAACGCAAGCACATTTCGTGCGCTCCTGCGTACCATGGCTCCTGTCGATAACGCCACCGCCTGACTTCCGGAGCGCACCATGCTGAAAGAACCTTCCGCCAAATACACGCCGTTCCCGCCGGTCCGCCTCGACGACCGGCAGTGGCCGGGCCGCACGATCGAGCGGGCGCCGGTGTGGATGAGCACCGACCTGCGCGACGGCAACCAGTCCCTGTTCGAGCCGATGAGCGCCGAGCGCAAGTTGCGCTTCTTTCACATGCTCTGCGCCGTCGGCTTCAAGGAGATCGAGGTGGCCTTCCCATCGGCGTCGCAGACCGATTTCGATTTCGTGCGGACGCTGATCGACGGTGGCCACATCCCGCAGGACGTGACGATTGAAGTGCTGACGCAGGCGCGCGAGCACCTCATCCGGCGGACGATGGATGCCCTGCGCGGCGCGCGCCGGGCCATCGTGCACGTCTATAACGCGACCTCGAAACCGTTCCGCGAGAACGTCTTCGGCATGAGCAAGGCGGAGGTGGTGGACATGGCGGTGGCGGCCGTCCGGCTCATCCGCAGTCTTGCCGACGAGCGCCCGGAAACCGAATGGGTGCTCGAATACAGCCCGGAAACCTTCACCGCCACCGAACTCGACTTCGCCCGCGAGGTCTGCGACGCCGTCACCGCGGCCTGGGGGGCGACGCCGCAGGACAAGGTGATCCTCAACCTGCCGACGACGGTCGAGGTGACCACGGCCAACGTCTACGCCGACCAGATCGAATGGATGCACCGCCACCTTGCGCGGCGCGACAGCATCGTCCTCAGCGTGCATCCGCACAACGACCGCGGCACCGCCGTCGCCGCCGCCGAGCTGGCGCTGATGGCCGGCGCCGAGCGCGTCGAGGGCTGCCTGTTCGGCAACGGCGAGCGGACCGGCAACGTTGACCTCGTCACCCTCGCGCTCAACCTCTATACGCAGGGCGTCACGCCGGCGCTCGACTTTTCCGACATCAACGCCGTCGCGCGCATCGTCGAGGAATGCAACCAGCTGCCCATCCACCCGCGTCACCCGTACGTGGGGGATCTCGTGTTCACGGCCTTCTCCGGCTCCCACCAGGACGCCATCAAGAAGGGATTCGCTGCTCAAGAGGCTGGCGCCCCGTGGAACGTTCCCTACCTGCCGATCGACCCGGCCGACGTCGGCCGCAGCTACGACTCGGTGATCCGCGTCAACAGCCAGTCGGGCAAGGGCGGCATCGCCTACCTGCTGGAGGCCGAGTACGGCATCGTCATGCCGCGCCGGCTGCAGGTCGAATTTTCCGGCGTCGTCCAGCGGCATGCCGATACGCACGGTGGCGAGGTCAGCGCCGCCGACATCTGGCGGCTGTTCGCGGCGAGCTACCTCGAGACGTCGGCGCCGGTACGCTATGTCGAGCATCGCCTGTTCGAGCACGGGAAGGCGCAGGGCATCCGCCTCACCGTCGAAGTCGATGGCATCAGCCGCCTGCTGACCGGCGAGGGGAACGGGCCGATCGACGCCGCCGTCGATGCGTTGCGCGGCATCGGCGCGGTATTGCAGGTGCGCAGCTACGAGGAGCGTTCGCTGGGGGGCAGTGCCGCCGGCGGCGACGCGCGTGCCGCCGCCTTTGTCGAGGTGACGCGGCCCGGCTGCGGCGAGGAGCGGTACGGCGTCGGCATCGACGCGAACATCGTCACGGCCTCGATCCGGGCGCTGTTGAGCGGACTCAATCGTCTCGGCGGGCAGGCCTTTGCCGGTGCCGGCGCGAAGGCCGCCTGACGGCGCCGCGCCGGCAAAAAAAAACGGCGAGTCCCTTCCGTGAAGGCTCGCCGGAGGGGGCGCCAGGGGGACGGCGCCCAATGCAAGGGCAGGGTCAGGCGGCGTTGAGCGACTGCATCACGCCGTCGATGGCCCGATCGATCACCGAACGCTCGACGACGAGGCGGGCCCGGCCGTCCCGGATCTGGCGGGCGAGGGCTTCCGGAGAAATGGAGATCGCCCGGGCGGCGCGGTGGTTGGAGAAGACGAGGATGCCCTTCTGCGGGCTGACCCAGTTGAGGCGCTCGCGGGCGGCATGGCCGTCGGCGTCGACGAAGTCGACCCAGTCGCCGCGTTTCAGGTCGTGCACCTGTTCGAGCGCTTCGCGGTCGCGGGCGCGGCGCATCGGCGGCGCACCGACGAGCATCACGTCTTCAATGACGATGCCTTCCTCGACGCGGCGGGTGACGAGCAGATCGCCTTCGCCGGAATCGGCGGCCGCCTCCGTGCCCGCGGCGTCGGCAGCCGGCGCCGGCGATTCGTTGGCGCCCTTCAGGGCCGCCGCATGCAGTCCGACGAGCGCGTCGAAGAAGTCGCTGCGTGCCCCGGCGGCGATGCCGGTGCCGCTCAGCCCGGCATTGATCCGCGCCAGCAGCATCGGCAGCGCGCTGATCAGCCGCATGCGTTCGTCGCCGGCGCCCTTGGCGGCGACGCTCCAGACCAGCTGTTCGGCGACCTCGACCGCTTCCCGCCAGGCCGGTGCGTCCTCGCCATGGTGCAGTGCTTTCTGCCGCAGGACGACGGACCAGTGTTCGACAAGGAAGGCGCGGACGACCGCCGGCTGCGGCCGCTCGATGATCGGACGTAGTGCCGCCTGCGCCCGCTCCGCGGCCGCCTCCTCGGCTTCGCGGCGGACGGCGGCCTCGGCGGCGATGCCCAGGGTTTCTGCTTCCTCGGCTTCGTGCGCGGTGACGAAGGCTTCCAGCTCGGCAATCGCCTCGCTGAAGATTTCGACGTTGCTCTCGAATTCCTGCTGGATGCGGGCGACCGTCTGGCCGAGACGGCGGTGGAACGGATCGTTGTCGACCGCATTGGCGCCCCAGTGCAGGGCGACACCGGCGATGCCGTCGAGGAAGCGGCGGGCCGGGTGCTGGCGGTTGGCGAAGAAGCTGTGGTCGAGCATCGCCACCTTGAGCACCGGGATCTGCAGCTGGCCGATCAGCGATTTCACCGAGTCCGGTAGCTCGTCGTCGTTGAAAATGAAATCGAAGAGCATGGCGACGATGTCGATCGTCACCGACTCCAGTGCGCTGACTTGCTGCGCCGCCGCCGAGTCGCGGATGACGTGCACCTGGTTCAGGGCGACGCCGGCGGCGGGGTGCCATTCCGTGTGCTGGGCTTCATCGAGCGAGGCGAGGAAAGCATGGCTGACGCTCGCCGGCGATGGGGTGCCGATGGCTGCGAAGGCGGGGGCGACGGGCGCGCATCGGGCCGCGGCCAGCCGCTGCAGCACGCCGACGATGCCGGCGGCTTCGTCCGTTGGGGTGTCTGCCGTTCCCGGCGGCAGCGCGCCGCTGCCGCCGTCCGCAGCGGTGGCGGCCGGCGCCGCCTCGCCGCGCCGGCCGGTATCCGTCCGCCGGTAGCTGCGCTTCAGGTCGCGCAGGATGCCGCGCTCGCCCAGCTCGGCGTTGATTTCGCGATAGCAGCCGGGGAGTGCCCGGTGCAGGTGGCGTTCGATGCGACGCAGCAGCAGCAGACGGCCGCCGGCATCGAGGCCGAGGGCTGCGCCGGCTTCGACCAGTGCCTGGCAAAGGTATTGCGGGGCGAGCGGGTTGCCGCCGGCGAGCGGGGTCTCCTGCCCGAGCAGGGCCGCCACGCGCCGATCGAGCGCATAGAGTTCCTCGTCGCAGGTTTCGGCGAGTTGCGCGGCAAACTCGCGAATGACGATGTGTTCGGAGAGGGCGTCGTCGTCGACCAGCTGCAAGCCCTCGAAATCGGGAAGTTCCAGCCGTTCGGCCGGCGCCGGTTGTGCCTTGCGGCGCTCGTCGGCGAAGGCGTGACGGAAGGCTTCGATGAACGGGGTCCAGTCGCGTTCGACGTCGTGACGCAGGTCGAGGTAGCGCGTCTGCAACGGGCGGTCGCGGGTGCCGTCGGCGAGGGTGAGCAGTTCCTCGGCGACCGCTCCGCGGATTTCCGCCAGCCACCGGCAGAGGCTGTCGCACAGGCGCTCGGTGCTCTCGGCGACGATGCGCATGCCCGGGCTGCGCTCGCCGGCGGCGGCGTTGAGGGAAACGATTTTTCTTGTTGTCGAGAGGTTGGCCATGATGCCTCCTAAGCGGATTGCTTGCCCGTTTCGGTTCCGGCTTGGTCGAAGATCAGCGTCGCCGTTCCCTGGCGCACGCGTTCGGCGAGATCGTCGGGCGTGATCTGAATGGCCCGCTGCCTGTGGCTGTTCGAAAAAACGAGAAGGGCGCGCCGGGGGCTGATCCAGGTGAGCCGTTCGCGCGAGAGGCTGCCGTCGTCATGGCGGAATTCCACCGCGTCGCCGCGCTGAAGCCGGGCGATGCCGTCGTCGGCATCCGCTTCGGTGCGGGTCGGCGCTGCCGCAACCGGCTCGATGCGAAGCATTGCGGCATGGACGTCGACCAGCGATTCGAAGAACGGCCGGCGTGCCTCGTCGGCGAGCTCGATCAGGTCCAGGCCACGGTTGAGCCGGGCGAGCAGCGGCGGGATCAGCGCGATCAGGCGGAAGCGGTCGGCTTCACCCTGCTTCGGTGCGAGGCTCCAGGCGAGATCCTCGATGGCGGCCAGCGCATCCTGCCAATGCGGGCTGGACTCGCCATGCGCTTCGGCGATGTGCTCGAGAACGTCGATCCAGTAGTCGGCGACGAAGTCGCGCGCAATTTGCGGCAGTGGCCGTTCCAGGATGCTCCGCGCCGCCGCCTCGGCACGTGCCCATGCGTCCGTGTGCACCGGGGGCGCGCTACCGCGAACGAAGCCGCGCAGATGCTCGTGGAGCATGGCGAAGGCAGCGCCGTTCGGCGCCAGTTCGTCGAGAACGGCGGTGAGGCCGCGCGCGAATTCGGCGGCGAAGGCCGCCGCGTCGCCGCCCCGTTCGTCGTGGGTCCTGGCGAGGCGGGCGATGTCGTTCAGCAGCAAGCGGGCGGGATGCTGCCAGTCGGCGAAGAATTCCGGCTCGCGCATCGCCAGCTGCAGTACTGGCAGCTGCGCGGCAAGCAGGGCTTTTCTGGTGTCGTCGGGGATTCCCGGAGCGTCCACGATGAAACCGAACAGCATGTCGACGATGTCGACGGCGACACGCTCCACTGCCGCTGCCGGACGTGACGGCCAGGTGTCGGCGATCCGGCGCGTTGCCGGGCGCTTGCCGATCAGGTCGTCCAGGGAGCCGATGAAGATGCTGCTGAGCGCTGCGGCGTCGATCTCCGTGCGTCTCGCCGTCGCTTCGCGCGGCGGTGGCGGGGCCGCGTCCACGCAGTCGAGTCCGCGCCGTCGCGAGAGATTGAGGGCGTGCCTCTGTTCCCGCGCCGTACCGTCGGCGTTCGCCCGGTTGCCGGCATCGCCGGCGGTGAAGGGTATTACCTTGCCCGGCTCGTGCGTGCCCATGGTTCGTCCTCCTGGCGGCGGTCCGCAGAAACGGTTGCCGTCGCGAAAATACGCCGGGGTCCCGCGAAAGAAGTGCAGGCGCCGCTGACCAGGGGAGAATTGCCGGGGACGTCCGATTTCGCTGTCGACCGGGGCGCGGCGCCGGCGGTAAAGGCGGCCGGAAGCGTGCGCTGACAGAATGCGTTGTCCACATCAACCTCGTTATCTGGTGGTCCCGCTACCGTGGCGGACGGGGGTCCGCTGTAGGCCGGTGACTTTGCGTCGCCATCTTTCGATGGGTTTGCCCTGTTTCAGAGATCGGTGCGTTGCCCGTTGCAGGCTTGACGCGACCCGACCGTGGTTATCCTGATTCCGTTAACGGAATGCAGTCAGTTAACTTTATAGCGGTGCGCTTCGGGTTTGCAAGCAATTATTTCCCGCATGCCTGGCCAGCGCCCAGGCGACGTGTTCGCGGACGAGCGGCGAAGAATGGTCGGCGCGTGCCTGCAGCGCCTCCAGTACCTGCGGCGAGCCCGGTGCGTTGCCGAGCGCGACGGCGATGTTGCGCAGCCAGCGTTCGTGGCCGATGCGGCGGATCGGGCTGCCTTGCAGGCGCTGGTCGAAGTCGCTTTCGCTCCAGGCGAACAGTTCGGTCAGCGATGCCGCGTCGAGGCCGTGGCGCGGCGCGAAATCGGGGTCGCCGGCCAGGGCAAAGCGGTTCCACGGACAGCAAAGCTGGCAGTCGTCGCAGCCGTAGATGCGGTTGCCGAGCAGCGGTCGCAGTTCTTCCGGGATCGGGCCGGCGAGTTCGATGGTCAGGTAGGAAATGCAGCGCCTGGCGTCGACCTCGTAGGGGGCGACGATCGCCTGCGTCGGGCAGGCGGCGAGGCAGGCGGTACAGGTGCCGCAGTGTGCATCGACCGGTGCGTCGGGGGGCAACGGCAGGTCGGTATAGAGCTCGCCGAGGAAGTGCCAGGAGCCGCCGCGCGTCAGCGACAAGGTGTGCTTGCCGCGCCAGGCGGTGCCGGCCTGGCGGGCGAACTCGACTTCCATGACCGGGGCGGAGTCGGAGAAGGCGCGGTAGGCGAAGTCGCCGATTTCGTCGCGGATGCGGTCGGCGAGTTTCTGCAGCCGGTTGCGGATCGGCTTGTGGTAGTCGCGACCGAGCGCGTAGCGCGAGACGTAGGCCAAGCCGCCGTCGGCAAGCGTGGCGGCGGCGTCTGCGGCATTTTCCGGCCAGTAGGGCTGGCGGACGCTGATGACGCTGACGACGCCAGGTACGAGCTGGCCGGGGTCGGCGCGCAATGGCGCATGTTTGGCCATATAATCCATCTCCCCGTGCCGGCCGAGCGTCAGCCAGCGCATCAGGCCCGGTACCGCCTCGCCGGGATCGGCGCGGGCGATGCCCACCTCGGCGAAGCCGACCTCGTGTCCCCAGGTCTTGATCCGGGCGGCGAGTCCCGACCAGTCGGGCGTTGCCGGCGTGCCGGCGGAGTCCTTGTCCTGCGTTCCTTGCATGCCGTACAGCCTAACATGACCGTCAACACCAGTCGCTTCCTCCCCGACGAAACCGCGACCGCCGCGTTCGGTGCGGCGCTGGCCAAAGTCCTGCCGCCGGGTGCGGTGGTCTATCTGGATGGGGATCTCGGCGCCGGCAAGACGACGCTGGTGCGGGCGGCGTTGCGGGCGCTCGGTCACGCCGGGCCGGTGAAGAGTCCGACCTATTCCCTGGTTGAAGTTTACGTATTTTCGAGCTTATACTGGTATCACTTTGATTTTTATCGGTTCAACCACCCGGAAGAGTTTGTCGATGCAGGCTTGGGCGAGTACTTCCGCAGCGATTCGGTCTGTCTGGTCGAGTGGCCGGACAAGGCGGCCGGTTTTGTGCCGCCGCCGGACCTCGTCGTCGCCCTGCGCTTCGAGGGCGACGGGCGACGCGTCGTGCTGTCCGCCCGTTCGCCGGAGGGGGAGGCATGCCTGCGTGCGCTAGCTCCGCCGACGACCGGCACGACGTCGTCCGCCGCCGCCTCGTAGGACTCGCCGGCGCCTCCCTCGTCCTGCTCGTGACGCCGCTGGCGCAGGCGGCCCGCGGGGGGCCGGGAGTGCTTGCCGTGCGCGTCTGGCCGGCCGCCGACTACACGCGGGTGACGCTGGAAAGCGATGCGCCGGTGAAGTTTTCCCACTTCACGGTGAAGAATCCGGAGCGCCTCGTCGTCGACCTCGAAGGGGTCGAACTGAATGGCGTCCTGGAAAGTCTGTCGGGGAAGATCGCCGCCGACGATCCCAACATCAAGCTGTTGCGTGCCGGCCGCTTCAAGCCCGGCGTCGTGCGGCTGGTGATGGAGCTGAAAACCGAGGTGGCGCCGCAGGTGTTCGTGCTGAAGCCGGTCGGCGAGTACGGTCATCGCCTGGTCCTCGACGTTTACCCGGCGCATCCGGCCGATCCGTTGATGGCGTTGCTGGAGAAGCGGGAGCTGCAGCCGTTGCCGCTCGATGACCGTGCCGGGACGCCGGTCGAGCCGCCGTCGCAGACGCCGGCAGAGCCGCCGCGGGCCGGCAAGCCGGTGGTGGATCGGCTGGTGACGATCACGCTCGACCCCGGGCATGGCGGCGAAGATCCCGGCGCCATCGGTCGCCGGGGGACTTACGAAAAAAACGTGACGCTGGCGGTGGCGAAGCGCCTGAAGGCGAAGATCGACGCCGAACCGAACATGCGTGCGGTGCTGACGCGCGACTCCGATTTCTTCGTGCCGCTTTCGATGCGCGTGCAGAAGGCGCGGCGCGTGCAGTCCGATCTCTTCGTCTCGATCCACGCCGATGCCTTCATCAAACCCGATGCGCGCGGCGCGTCGGTATTCGTGCTCTCCGAAAATGGCGCCACGAGTTCTGCCGCACGCTGGTTGGCGAACAAGGAGAATGCGGCCGACCTGATCGGCGGCGTGAACATCGGCGTCAAGGACCCGGTGCTGGCGCGCACGCTGCTCGACCTGTCGCAGACGGCGACGATCAACGACAGCCTGAAACTGGGCAAGGCGGTGCTCGGCGAGCTCGACCGCGTCGGCAATCTGCACAAGCCGCATGTCGAGCAGGCGGGCTTCGCCGTGCTGAAGGCGCCCGACATCCCGTCGATCCTGGTCGAGACGGCGTTCATCTCGAACCCCGAGGAAGAGCGTCGGCTGAACGACGATGCCTATCAGGACCGGCTTGCCGAGGCGGTGCTCTCCGGCATCCGCAAATATTTCAAGCTCAATCCGCCGCTCGCCAAGTCGCGGCTCGCCAAGCTCGACTGAGCGGTGCGCGAGCACATCGCGAAGCCAAGGGGTGTGGACTCAAGTGCCTCTGGGGGCGCCCTCTCAATGCACAGCCGTGCATCGTGAGGAAGTCCGCGTTACGGGCGGCCGAACACGTGCCGCGGCGCCGCAAGGCGCGCCGTAAACCTTTATAATTCAGCCTTTTTCGTCGCCCTCCGGCTTTCTTCGATGCTCGTCTTCCGCGGCACCTCGCAACCCGCGCCCAGCGCTACCGTGCTCACCATCGGCAACTTCGACGGCGTGCACCTCGGCCACCGCGCGCTGCTCGCGCGCCTGTGCGCGGTCGCCGGCGAGAGCGGGCTGCCGCCGGCGGTGCTGACCTTCGAGCCGCAACCGCGCGAGTTCTTCGCGCCGGAAGCGGCGCCGACGCGGCTCTCCACGCTGCGCGAGAAGCTTGAGCTGATCGCCGAGGATGGCATCGAGCTGGCCTTCGTCTGCCGCTTCAATCGCGCCTTCGCCAGCCTCTCTGCCGACCAGTTCGTCGAGGACGTGCTGGTCCGGGCGTTGCGTGTGCGGCACCTGATCATCGGCGACGATTTCCGCTTCGGCGCCCGGCGCGCCGGCGATTTCGCGCTGCTGCAACGGGCCGGCGAGTCTTTCGGTTTCCGCGTCGAGGCGATGGCCTCGGTGGTCGACGATGGCGTCCGCGTTTCCAGTTCGGCCGTGCGCGACGCGCTGTGGCGCGGCGAGCTGGAGCGCGCCGCCGAACTGCTCGGCCGCCCGTACGTGATCGACGGCCGCGTCGTGCGTGGCGACCAGATCGGCCGCCAGCTCGGCTATGCCACCGCCAACATCCGCATGAAGCACGACCGGCCGCCGCTCCTGGGCGTCTTCGCGGTCGAGGTCACCGGCCTCGGCGGCCAGCCGCTGCCCGGCGTCGCCAACCTCGGCTACCGGCCGACGGCGAATGCCGTCGTCCGGCCGATCCTGGAAGTGCATCTGTTCGATTTCGCCGCCGACATCTATGGCGCGCACCTGACCGTCCGTTTCCTGCACAAGATCCGCGACGAGATGAAATTCCCCGGCTTCGACGCGCTGAAGGCGCAGATCGCGCGCGACGTCGATACCGCCCGCCAGTATTTCAAGCTTTGATTCGAGTAACCCACATGGCTGACTACAAGCACACCCTGAACCTGCCCGATACGCCCTTCCCGATGCGCGGCGACCTTGCCAAGCGCGAACCGGCGTGGGTCAAGGAATGGCAGGACAAGAAGCTTTACGAGAAGATCCGCGCCGCGGCGCAGGGGCGGCCGCGCTTCGTGCTGCACGACGGCCCGCCGTACGCCAACGGCGACATCCACATCGGCCATGCGGTGAACAAGATTTTGAAGGACATCATCGTCCGCTCGAAGACGCTGGCCGGTTTCGATGCGCCCTACGTGCCGGGCTGGGACTGCCACGGCCTGCCGATCGAACACCAGATCGAGAAGCTGCACGGCAAGCATATTGCCGGCGACAAGGTCCGCGCGCTGTGCCGCACGTACGCCGGTGAGCAGGTCGAGCGGCAGAAGAAGGATTTCATCCGCCTCGGCGTGCTCGGCGAGTGGGATAACCCCTACCTGACGATGGCCTTCAAGACCGAGGCCGACGAGATCCGCGCGGTCGGCAAGATTCTTGAAAAGGGCTACCTGTATCAGGGCCTGAAGCCGGTGAACTGGTGTCTCGACTGCGGCTCGGCGCTGGCCGAGGCCGAGGTCGAGTACGAGGACAAGACCTCGCCGGCGATCGACGTCGCCTTCCCGGTGCACGACAACCACGCCGACAAGCTGGCCAAGGCCTTCGGCCTGACCCACCTGCGCGGCCCGGCCTTCGCCGTGATCTGGACGACGACGCCGTGGACGCTGCCGGCGAACGAGGCGGTCAGCGTGCATCCGGAATTCGACTACGATCTGGTCGAAACGCCGAAGGGGGCGCTGATCCTCGCCCACGATCTGGTCGAAGCCTGCCTCAAGCGCTACGAACTCGACGGCACGGTGGTCGGTTCGGCGAAGGGCGCCGCGCTCGATCAGATCCTGCTGCGCCATCCGTTCCAGGCGCGCGACGTGGCGATCATCTGCGGCACGCACGTCACCATCGACGCCGGTACCGGCCAGGTGCATACGGCGCCGGCGCACGGCGTCGACGACTACGTGGTCGGCAAGAAGTACGGCCTGCCGGTGAACAATCCGGTCGGCGACGACGGCAAGTTCCTCGGTAACACGCCGGCGCTGTCGGTCGGCGAGTTGGCCGGCAAGACGGTGTGGGATGCCAACCCGCTGGTGCTGCAGGAACTGGAGGCGAAGGGCCTGCTGCTGAAGGGCGAGAAGATCCGCCACAGCTACCCGCACTGCTGGCGGCACAAGACGCCGATCATCTTCCGCGCGACGACGCAGTGGTTCATCGGCATGGAGCACAAGGCCGACGAGAACGCGCCAACGCTGCGCTGGGTTGCCGAACGCGCCGTCGACGAGACGCAGTTCTTCCCGGCCTGGGGCCGCGCGCGGCTGGAGGCGATGATGAAGACCCGCCCGGACTGGTGCGTCTCGCGCCAGCGCAACTGGGGGGTGCCGATCCCGTTCTTCCTGCACAGGGAAACCGGCGCGCTGCATCCGCGCACGCCGGCGCTGATCGAGCAGGTCGCCCAGCGCGTCGAACAGGCCGGCATCGAAGCCTGGTTCTCGCTCGACGCGAAGGAGTTGCTCGGTGACGAGTCGGCGCAGTATCGCAAGATGAGCGACACACTCGACGTCTGGTTCGACTCGGGAACGACGCACCTGTCGGTGATGCGCGGCTCGCACGCCGAACAATCGACCTTCCCGGCCGACCTCTATCTGGAGGGCTCGGACCAGCACCGCGGCTGGTTCCAGTCGTCGCTCCTGACCGGCTGCGCGATCGACGGCCGGGCGCCGTACAAGGCGCTGTTGACGCACGGTTTCGTCGTCGACGGCAAGGGCTTGAAGATGTCGAAGTCGAAGGGCAACGTCATCGCCCCGCAGAAGATTTCCGACACGCTCGGCGCCGACATCCTGCGCCTGTGGGTCGCCGCCACCGACTATTCGGGCGAGCTGTCGATCTCGGACGAGATCCTCAAGCGCGTGACCGAGGCCTACCGCCGCATCCGCAACACGCTGCGCTTCCTGCTCGCCAACACCGCCGACTTCGATGCGGCGAAGGACATGCTGCCGGTCGCCGAGTGGCTGGAGATCGACCGCTACGCGCTGGCGATGACGCGGCAGATGCAGGCCGACGCCGAGGCCGACTACGAACGCTACGAATTCCACCGCGTGGTGCAGGCGCTGCAGACCTTCTGCTCCGAGGATCTCGGCGGTTTCTACCTCGACATCCTCAAGGACCGGCTATACACGACGCAGGTCGGTTCGCGCGCCCGCCGCTCGGCGCAGAGCGCGCTGTGGCACGTGACGCAGAGCTTCGTCAAGCTGATGGCGCCGATCCTGTCGTTTACCGCCGAGGAAGTGTGGCAGGTGCTGTCCGGCAAGGCCGACGATTCGGTCATGCTGCAGACTTGGCACGCGCTGCCGGCGCAGGACGGCGAAGCGGACCTGCTCGCCAAGTGGGCGCTGATCCGCGGCGTGCGCGGCGAGGTGACCAAGGCGCTCGAAGACCTGCGCATCGAGGGCCGGATCGGCGCGCCGCTGCAGGCGGCCGTGACGCTCGCTGCCGCCGGTGACAAGTACGCGGCGCTGGCCTCGCTCGGCGACGATCTGAAATACGTCTTCATCGTCTCGGCGGCGACCGTCGTGCCGGCCGCCGAGGAATCGGTGTCGGCAACGCCGCTGGCGCACGCCAAGTGCGAGCGCTGCTGGCACGTGCGCGCCGATGTCGGCGCCGATGCCGGACATGCCGACCTCTGCGGTCGCTGCGTCAGCAACCTGTTCGGCGAGGGCGAACCGCGTGCCTGCGCCTGAGCGCGCCTCGCCGGTGCGCTGGTACGCGCTGGCGGCGCTGGTGATCGCGCTCGACCAGATCACGAAGCAGGTCGTGCTCGCCAACATCGCCTACGGTGAAACGATCTACGTCGCGCCATTCTGGAACTGGGTGCTCACCTTCAACCGCGGCGCCGCCTTCAGCTTCCTCGCCAGCGAGGACGGCTGGCAGCGCTGGTTCTTCACCGCGCTGGCCTTCGGCGTTTCCGCCTGGATCATCCACATGCTGCGCCAGCACGCCGCGCAGAAGCTGCTGGCGCTGGCGCTGGCGCTGATCATGGGTGGCGCGCTCGGTAACGTCATCGACCGCATCCGCTTCGGCGCCGTCGTTGATTTCGTGCAGTGGCACGCCGCCGGCTTCTACTGGCCGGCGTTCAACGTCGCCGATGCGGCGATCACCGTCGGCGCCCTGCTGATGGTCTGGGATCAATTCGTTTCCGGCGAAGTCAAATCCCGACAACCCGGCACCCCCAAGAGTTGAACCGGCACAGCCGGCGGCAGGCAGCCGCTATCGCCACTCGACAACCGACAAGACAGGAATTTCGCTCATGACCGAACCGATCACCGTCCAGCCGGACAGTTTCTTGACCCTGCACTACCGACTCTGCGGCCTCGACGGTACGGAGCATGTCAGCACTTTCGACATGTCGCCGGCAACGCTGCAAATGGGCGCCGGTCAGCTGGCCGCGACGCTTGAAGCCTGCCTGCTCGGACTCGGCGTCGGCGAGCACCACGTCTTTCAGCTGGAAGCGGACGAGGCCTTCGGCCAGCACAACCCGCGCCTGGTCGAACGCATCGCGCGCAGCGCGCTGCCGCCGGACATGGAACTCAAGGTCAATTCGCTGATCGAATTCTCGGCGCCGGAAAGCGCCTCGATCCCCGGCGCACCGGGCGGCATCGCCGGCCTGCTGCGCGAACTTACGGACACCGCCGCCGTCTTCGACTTCAACCATCCGCTCGCCGGCCAGCCGGTCCGCTTCGAAGTCAGGATCGTCGGCATCCTTTAAGGAATCCCATGCAAGTCATCCTCGCCAACCCCCGCGGCTTCTGCGCCGGCGTCGAACGCGCGATCGCCATCGTCGAGCGCGCGCTGGAGAAATTCGGTGCGCCGATCTACGTCCGCCACGAGGTCGTGCACAACAAGTTCGTCTGCGACGACCTGCGCGCCAAGGGGGCCATCTTCGTCGACGAACTGGACGAAGTGCCGGCCGGCGCCACCGTCATCTTCAGCGCGCACGGCGTTTCGAAGGCGGTGCGCGATGAGGCCGACCGGCGCGGCCTGCGCGTCTTCGACGCCACCTGTCCGCTGGTCACCAAGGTGCATGTCGAGGTCGGCAAGATGCGCCGCGAGGCACGCGAGGTGGTGATGATCGGCCATAAGGGACACCCGGAGGTTGAGGGGACGATGGGGCAGGCCGAGGGCGGTATCCACCTCGTCGAAACCGTCGAGGATGTGCGCTCGCTCATGCCGCTGCATGCCGATCGCTTGTCCTATGTCACGCAAACGACCTTGTCGGTCGACGATGCGCGACAGGTGGTCGCGGCGCTGCGTGAGCACTTTCCGGAAATCGAAGGGCCGAAGAAGGACGATATCTGCTATGCGACCCAGAATCGGCAGGACGCCGTAAAACAGCTGGCAGCTCGATGCGATGTCGTCATCGTTGTCGGTTCCACGAACAGTTCCAATTCGAACCGTCTTCGCGAAGTCGCCGAACAGCACGGGCGTCGAGCCTACCTGGTCGACCAGGCCAGAGACATCTGCCCCGACTGGTTTGCCGACGCTGGATCAGTTGGTATCACGGCAGGGGCTTCCGCTCCGGAGGTACTGGTTTCGGAGGTCGTTCAGCGCATCGAGTCGCTGGGCGGGACGGTCGTACGCCAGATGGGCGGAGTCGAGGAAAACGTGAATTTTCCTCTGCCGAAGGAATTGGCCTAGCCACCCCTTCCTGTCAGAAATTGAGGCTCTGCCGCGGTAACCTGCTCCATCAGGTGAAAAAAATGGCGCGGATTTCCGCGCCATTTTTTTGTTTTCACCAGTTCATCAGTCGGCAACGTCAACGTTCGTTTTCCAGTAGACGCGGTACCGTCGGTTCAGGACCGATCCCGGTGGCGTAAGGCAGTGGCTTCCGCTACACACGATATCGGTGACCTGGCCATCGACTTCCGTCGTGATCTGCGTTCCCGATGGCGGAAAACCGCCGCCAGCCTGATGATAACGATCGGTCAGCGTGTACGTTCCGGACGCGTTGGTATCCGCCAGCGGGGTGCCGTCCTTGTAGTTGATGAAGTACAGGCGGCCCTCGCCGGTTGATGGTGAACATTGGTTGTTGGCGGTTGCCAGGCAGGACGAACCCGGGGGGACGTTCGTACCGAAATTGACCGCCCCGGCCAGGGTGATCGGCGTGTTCACCACCTTCTCGCCAGCACATAGCTTGATGTACCAGCCCTTGTTGCCCGCGGCGTTGAGGCAGCTGTCAGCCGCCGCGCGTGCCGCGAGGAGGGTGGTGCATGCGGGGTTGTCGGTTGCATCGCAGGTCAGGTCGGTGGGCAGAAGATTATTCGTCACGTCGCAGATGTTGTCGCCGGTCGTCGCTTCGGTAATCGTCGCCGCACTCGATGTGCCGCTGGCAGCCATCAGGGACGGCGAATCCTTCAGCATGTAGAAGCGGTTTTCCGTCGTCATGTCGAACGGGTGCTCGCGATCGCCGGAGCCAATCAGCACCGCATCGTAGGCGGTGCCGAAAACGATGTCGGGCGGGAACAGGAACTTGCGATGGTTGGTGTAGCCCGTCGCGGCAGCCTCGGTACGGAGTGATGCGAATTTTCCGACCGTCCATCCCGAAATGACCTCGCTCGGCAGATTTACGCGCCAGACGTTGCCGCCGGTATCGGGTGCGTAAATCCTGTCGACGTATCCGTCGCCATTTCTGTCGACAACCGCTAGATCGGAGGGAATGGAATAGGTCATGTCGCTGACCTGAACGAAGGTTGCCGTGTTCGGGAAATTGGCTGGCTGTGTCGGTCCGGCCATCCAGATAATGGAGCCGTCCAGCGCGTCGATAATGTAGATGCCGCGCCCCTTGGTCGCCGTGCCCTGCGGGAAGGCATCGTCCGCCGTTGTGTCGTAGCCGGCACCGAAGATCAGCACCGGCCGATCAGTACAGGAATTCGCCGTCGGGCAGGATTGGATCTTGCTCACCTTCGCCTCCGACCAGCTCTGCCCCAGTTCGCCGAATCCGTTCGTCGTACTGTTGATCTTCCAGGCAAGAATCGGATTCGTCGGCGACAGGATATTCAGGGCGTACAGGCCGTCGCCGCCGCGGCGCATGGCGGCGTAGAGATAAGCCTTGGCAGACACGCCTTCAAGCCTTTCCACGGGCGGGTCGCTGTTGTCCGGCGCGTATTTGAGGTAGGTCGATAGCGGACCGTCAAAGAAATAGGGCTTCGGCGAGTTGAAGCTGACCGCCGGGATGCCCGAGTACAGCCGCTTGAGTTGCGCGAAGTGGTCCGGGGCGATGAATCCCCACAGTTCGCGGCCGTCGTCCGCCGTCAGACCTCCCTTGACCGCGTGCAGGAAACCGTCGTTGGCCCCGTAGTAGATGACGATGTCGCGCTCGGCCGGCTCGCCGGTCCGGTTGTAGTTGATCACCGCCGGTCTGGAGTGCAGGACGTCGCCGTGCAGGTAGCCGCGGACGTCGGCCTTTCTGACGTTCTCGTCCGTATCGGGGTTCGGGTTGTCGTTGTCGAGGACGTTGATGCCCCGTACCCAGTCGATCAGGGTGGAAGCGGTGATGCCCGAGCCTGCGCCCATGGCCGTGATCGTTCCGGTGGCCGGGGAGGTCGGTGCCGTAGTTACCGTGTAAGTGAGCGTATTGGTCGGCAATGGGCTGCCGACGCTGGCGACGGTGAATGAGCCGTTGTACTGGGACTGGTCGGCGCCACTGACCGTGATTTGCTGGCCGGCCGAGAAACTGTGGTTCGCAGCTGTCGTTACGGTTGCCGTGGTGCCGGAACGCGTGATGGTCGCGCTGAGCGAGGTCGCGCCGGCGTCCACCGTGCCGCCGGTCGCCGTGGCCTGCGGGTTGAGCGAGGTGCCCGACAGGGTATAGGTGAATTCCTTGTTGGCTATTTTCGACGGCGATGCATAGCAGCCGTTGTATTCCGACGGCGTTACTCCCGAGATGCCGACGTACGAAGGCAGGGTGCCGGGCAGGTTGGCAGTTGTCGACACTGTAACCGTGGTGCCTGATCGGGTGACGCCGATGCTGGGGTTCGTTTTGACCGAGTATGTTCCACCGCTTGCCGTGGTGCAGGTCGAATTGGTGAAAAATTGCACGCCCCCGGAGGTGACCGCCGTCGCCGGACTGGCCGGGCTGACGGTAATTCCGGAGATCGTGAAGGTGTTCGCCCCGATCGGTGTCTGTACGGTAAAGCTCTTGTTGTAGGCCGACGATGACGAGCCGCTGATGAGAACCGACGCGCCGGCGGCAAGGCCGTGGTTGGCGGCGGTCGTGACGACGGCCGAGGTATTGTCGGCGTTCAGGACGATGCTGGAAATGTTGACCGGGCTGCCCGCACCCGAAACCAGGATGGTGCCGGTCGCCGGTGATAGCGGGGCCTCGATGATCTGGTAGGTAAAGGTGTCGTTGCCTGTTTTTGTGGCGACGAAGGTGCCGTTGTAATCGGTCTCGGTTGCCCCCGAAATCGTCACGCTGTCGCCGCTGACGAAGGGATGGGCGGTCGCCGTCGCCGTCACCGTCGTGCCCGAACGGGCGAGCGTCACCGTTGCCGAGACGTTGAGCCCGAGGGCCGTATCGGTCAGGTCCGCGTTGCCAGTCGAGAACGGCATCTGGCTGAGCGCTTCCCCGCTGGTGCACAGTGCTCCCGTACAGGTATAGAGCTTGCGGCCGTTCGTTGCGTCGTTGATCGAATAGCCACTGCCGGCGATGTCCGAGTAAAAGTCGCGTAGGCGTTGCGCCGCGCCGCCCTTTTCGACCATCTCGCCGTCCGGCGAATCCTGCACGCCGCTGACGCCTTGCGCATCCGGGTAATAGTCGGCGTCCCAGAAGCCGGTTGCCGTCGTGTGCGACCAGAAGCTCTGCGCGTTCGGCTTGATGAAGCCGTAGCTCGAACTGCTCGTGTCGAGGTTCTCGATGCCCGCGCCGCCCTGGTCGGTCAGGCCGAAAATCGGCTTGCCGTCCGGCGTCGTGCCGACCTCGCCGACCTTGTACGCCTTCAGGTTGCCGGGCCACAGCGGTTGGCCGTTGCCGTCGGGGCGGAACAGTCCCATGTAGACCTGGTTCAGCTGGCGACCGCGGACGTTGACGTTGACCGGCAGCGTGACGGAGGCGAAAACACTGTTGACGGCGAGGATTTCCTTGAAGATCTCGTCGATGATATCGGTCAGCGAGTCACGGCATTCGTCACCAAGCGCATTCTGTGCGGCGCCGTAACAGTAGTATTTGCCTTTGCCGTTGACCGAACTGGCCATGCTCTTCAGCAGCGCTGAATGCCCAGGGCCTTGGCCCGTTCCGCCCGGATTGACGTCGATCGTGTAGGTGTAGACCTTCTCGCGGTTGGTCAACTGGTGGTTGGCCATGAAGCGGGCCCATTCGTCGGCTACGTTTTCCTGAGAGCCGCTCGGTGACAAGGTGATGGCCGTGGTGCTGCCGCCGGCCGTGCTCAGGGCCGTCGTAGCGGTTGTCGTATCGCTGTTATTGTCGGCGGCGGGGCCGTTGCTGATGAAGATAATGTAGTTCTTCTGGCATCCGTCCGATGGCGGTTTGATGTACGGCGAACCGGCAAACGACGCGAGGGCGTTTCCGGTCAGACCGTGGACGACCACGTCCGCCGCGCTGCCGTCGGGGTTGCCGGTGTAGTCGGTCTTTACCTTGCTGTTGCCGGAGCTGGGGGCCAGGCCATTGAAGTATTGCCAGGCTTCCCACATGGTCAGTCCGTATTTGCCGCCGTTGCTCTTGTCGTTGCCGATATCCAGTCCGTTCAGCAGATTTCCGAGCTGTGTCCGGTACGTGGACGACAGCTTCCGGATCGCTGCCCGCACGTAACCGCCGTCGGTGTTCGAGTTCGGGTTTCCCGTCTCGGTGAACATCATCAGGCCGACGTTGTAGGTGTCCATGTCGAGGCCGGCGAAGGCTTCGATCATCGCCTGTTTCTCGGTGGTGAATACCGTATTCCAGTTGGCGGTGTTGTCCCAGACGAAAAGGACGTTCGGCAAGCCGCTCGTTGCCGTCGGGTTGAGCATGAACAACTGCGTGTCATCGGCCAGAGCAGGGGCTCCGCCAAGGCCGATAATGGCCAGCATCGTTGCCAGCGGCTTGTTGAAGAAGCACTTTTTCATGACTGTAGCCTCCAGTCCGACTCTCAGTTGTTGCTGCAAACCAGTCCCGGTGGGACTGTCATCTTCACACCCTGCGTGATCGTCGCCACGGCGCCGCTTGCGGCACTGGTCGCCGTGGCGGTGGCGACGATTTCCCAGACGCCGATCTGCGGCTGGCTGGCGGTATAGCTGTAGCTGGGGTCCGGCCCCATCGTCATGCAGCGCGGGGCACTTACCGCGATCGTGTAGTCGTTGTCGCCGTCGCCGTCGATGTCCACATTTTCGGTGCTGTCCGTCGTTGTCGAGAAATAGGCGAGGTCGGCGATCTTCGCGTCGATCGCACGCTGGGCCGCTGCGATTGCTTCTTGGTGGTACTGGGCACTCGCGGCGATACGGAAGCCGAAATTGCTTGTGGCGGTAACCGAAACGACGATGAGGGTCATGACGACCAGCGTTACCAGCACGGTGATCAACGCGATGCCGCGCTCGTTTCTGATATCTGGCATTCCGGGCAGCATGGCTATTCCCTTCTCATGCTGACGTTGTTGATGCGTACGGCCTGGGTGAATACATGGCGCTTGAATTGCGTTTGCGTGCTGCTCAAGCCTGTCTTGCCGATGCCAAGATTGAAAGTTTTCTGTTCGCTGCCGGCATCGGATGCATCAATGTTGCGTGCGAGGATGTATATCCTGACGGCAACGACGTTCCACCAGTCGGTGGTTGTCGGGGTGGCCGTGTAGGTGTCGGGTGAGCCATCCCGGTCGCTGTCCAGTCCGTATTCGAAGTTGATGTCCTCTATCCCTTCCGCAATGTTGACCATCCGGAAACTTGGTCCGGTGGTCAGTTCGAGGCGCTTCAGCGTGGGAATGGAGTCGTCACCGCTGACGCAGACGCCGTCCGTGCCGGTTCCGCGACTGCACGGTGCGATGAAGTAGATGTGCGTCAGCAACCGGTTGACGTCGGCTGTGACATAGGCGGTGCCGGATACCCGTTCGAGATCGAAGACCGTGCCACCACCGCCGGCACCAACCTTGATGGCCAAGGTGTGCTGTGCATCGCCGGCAGTAGCGCCCGTCTGGAGATATGGCTGCGTGTTTACGAGACTGCCCGCCGCTACACCGTCAGTGCTTTGCCTACGGACGACCAGGATATCCGTGCCGCCGCCTCCCATGCCTGTCGAAATCGGCGGTGCTCCCGCCGTGAGACAGGCAGTTTCCGGGAATGTTGTCCGGTTGTTGTAACCCTGTACGGACCACAGAAAATAATTTGTCGTATAGCTTGTGTAGTCGGGGGCTGTTCCCGCACTTCTGATCCAGTTCGCGACGTTCGTCTCGCAGATGGTGGGCAGGGTGACCGCCGCCAAGCCGCCGACGCGGTTGAGGTAACTGCCTGTCGTGCCGCTGCCGACGCACGTGGTGTTGCCGTAGATTTCTTCGCAACCGAAGAGTTTTACGCCAAAGTAGCCAGCCAGTCGCAAGTCTTCGCTGAGCACTTCCAGGGCATAGCGGCCATTTTCGATCTGACGGTTCGATTTTTCGAGTTCCGCCCGGTTTTTGAGCACGCCGACGAGAAGTACCGATACGCCGGCAAGAATGACAAGGCTGATGACGACCGCGATCATCATCTCGATTATCGTGAAACCGCCCTGCTGATTGCGATGAGCGGCGATTGGCGAGGTTCGCATCGAGGGGTTCCTCACTAGCTATCCAGATCCGGAATCCAGACGGGAAGACTGACCACCCGGCGTTTGCTTTCCTCGCTGTAGGATCCCTTGGCGCAATTCATTGCGGTGCCAAGCGGCGCAGCGGAGTCCGTCTTGGCCTGCCAGGCAACGCTGACTGTGTAGCGACTGTAACTGCCTGTGCCGACGGCAACCGTGCCGTCGCTGGTGATGCATCCTCGGGCATTCAACGCACCGCCGGCATTGACGCCGGTGAGCCCGGAAACGACTTCACTCGTGCCCAGGAGGGCGGATGCCCAATCCGTGAGGTCGGTCTGGGCGCGCGTTCTTTGGTTTGCGAGTTGCGTGGCGTCCCCGAATCCACCTGTGCATGCGGGAGCGGAAATTCCATCGGTACCCAGGTAGGGGTCGCCGTTCGTGGTGTCGGTGGTAATTGCGTAGCACGATGCAGCCAGGCGGTTCGTCTGCAGTCGGTCGACCATATCCTGTACCAGGGTGAGCGCCTGTTTCTTTTGATAGCTTTCGAATTCTGCCCGGTTGGCGTGGGCCATCATGCCGGCGAGTCCGAGTAGCCCGATCAGCAGGATCAGCAAGGAAATCAACGCCTCAAGGAGAGAAAATCCTTCGCTGCGAGGGCGTGGTTGTCGTAAATGTATCGGGTTGGTTGCTATCAACATGATCCGCTCGGCAACAGTCGTGTACTCGGCATACCGCCTCCCTCGATACGGATGCAGCGGGGAGTTTGGCCACTGCCGGTGATGGTGAAGGTGATGGCGCTTCCGGTTCCCGTTCGGCCGTTTCGACGGTAGGAGAGGCCATCTTCCGCCACTGCCGACGGCGTGGCTGCGATGCTGATGCCGTCGATGCCTGCTTCCTGACGGAGTGTCACGCTCGGACTACCTGTCGTCGCGACCCGCCATCCTTGCGACCAGTCGTTTTCCACGATGGGCGCAACCGTCACTTCGGCGTTGCGCTTGATCGATTCGTTGCGGGCGAATATCAGGCTTGAATACAGCCCGTACGATACGTTCTTGATCCGCTGGCCGCTGATGAACTGGGACATCGACGGAATTGCGATCGATGCCAGAATTCCCAGCACGCCGATGACGATGACCATCTCGCTCAATGTGAATCCACGCATCTTCAGTCGCATGGTCATATCCCGGGCAAGCATTGCGCAGAAGTGGCGATTACCATTTCCCGGAGGGCGACTTGACACCCGTGCTGTCCAGGGTGAGGTTGCCATCGACCGTCTGCCCTCCCGTAGCCGTTGCGGTGATCAGGTAGGTGCCGGCCACGCCTCCGTTTGTACCGACGGAGAAGGTGTAGTGACCGCTCAATTCGCTCGGGGCGGTTAGCCCGAGGCCGGTAGGTAGAGGGTCGGTGATGCTCATGGCATAGTTGCGGGTGGAGTTGAAGAATTCCTCCTCCTTGGTGGCAACCTGCATCATGAAGGCTTTGGCGGCTCCCCGGCGGGATTTGATCAGGTAGTCGTTGTACGCCGGGATGGCGATGCTCGCTAGGATGCCGATGATCGTAACTACGACCAAGAGTTCAATCAGCGAAAATCCGCGGCTTCGAATAGTCCTCATTTTTGTATCCTTTTGCCGTGCACATGGTCTCTTTTATGCCAGTTTCGATGGTACTCGAATTTTTCCGGCTTTCATTCCGGGGTGACAAATGGAGGCTCTGGGAGAATCAACGGTCGTCCGTTTTGATGAACGTTTGGATTTGGTGTTACAATGCGGCCCCGCGCTGCTGTAGCTCAGTCGGTAGAGCAACTGATTCGTAATCAGTAGGTCACCAGTTCGATTCCGGTCAGCAGCACCAGTATCGCCGAAGCCCGCCCAGGTTCAACAGCCTTGGCGGGCTTTGTTTTTGTGCCGCATTCCATACGGTACCGTTTGGTCGTGTTAATATTCCGCGGTCTGAACGTCAGGTATTGAAGGAGGCCAGTAATGCAGATCGAAAACAACGTATTCGTGGTGACCGGCGGCGCGTCCGGCCTTGGCGCCGGTACGGCGCGCATGCTCGTGGAGAACGGCGGGCGCGTCGTGCTCGCCGACCTGCAGCGTGAGCCGGGCGAGGCGCTGGCGCGCGAGCTGGGGGCTGCAGCGCGTTTCGTCGAAACCGATGTGTCGAACGAGGAGAGCGCCAGGGCTGCGATCGATGCGGCGCTGTCCGGCTTCGGCGGGCTGCACGGGCTGGTGAACTGCGCTGGCGTTGCGCCGGCCGAGAAGGTCGTCGGCAAGGAGGGGGCGCATCGACTGGCCAGTTTCCAGCGTGTCATCAACGTCAATCTGGTCGGCAGTTTCAACATGATCCGGCTGGCCGCCGAGGCAATGGGCAAGGCCGAGCCGAACGCTGCCGGCGAGCGTGGCGTGATCGTCAATACCGCTTCGGTAGCAGCCTTCGACGGGCAGATCGGACAGGCCGCCTACGCCGCCTCGAAGGGCGGTGTCGTCGCGATGACGCTGCCGATTGCCCGCGAGCTGGCGCGCTCGGGTATCCGCGTGATGACCATCGCGCCGGGCATCTTCGAAACGCCGATGCTGCTCGGTATGCCGCCGGAGGTGCAGGATGCGCTCGGCAAGATGGTTCCGTTCCCGTCGCGACTCGGCAAGCCGGCCGAATATGCGGCGCTGGTACGCCACATCATGGAAAACACGATGCTCAACGGCGAGGTGATCCGCCTCGACGGCGCAATCCGTATGGCCGCCAAATAACTTATACTTGTTGCCGTTTTTCCGGGCGCGGGGAGCTTAGCCTCGCGCCCTTTCCTTTTCTGGACAGGCGTTTGGCGGCGATGAGCGGAAACTGTTATCACTGCGGGCAGGGGATTCCCGATGGTGCCGACCTGAGCGTGCCGATCGACGGCGAGGTGCGGCGGATGTGTTGTCTCGGCTGCCAGGCGGTGGCCCGCTCCATCGTCGATAGTGGCCTCGTCGACTACTATCGCAACCGCGATGCCTTGCCGGGGTCGCAACGTGAAGCGATGCCGGAGGCGCTCGGTAACCTGCTGCTCTATGATCATGCCGAGTTCCAGAAGAGTTTTGTGCGTACGCTCGGCGAGCACGAACGCGAGGCCTCGCTGATCCTCGAAGGCATCACCTGCGCCGCCTGCATCTGGCTGAATGAACAGCATCTCTCGCGCCTGCCGGGGATTGCCGGCGTCGACATCAACTATGCGACGCGGCGCGCCCGCGTGCGCTGGGACGAAACGCGGCTGAAGCTTTCCGAGATTCTTGCCGCGGTTGCCGCTATCGGCTACCGCGCACACCCCTACGATGCCGCGCGCAATGAGGCGCTGGCCCGGCGTGAGCGGCGCAGTGCGCTGTGGCGGGTGTTCGTTGCCGGCTTCGGCATGATGCAGGTGATGATGTACGCCGTTCCGGTTTATGTCGCCGCCGAGGGCGACATGACTGCGGATATCGAGCAACTGATGCGCTGGGCCAGCTGCGTGCTCACCGTTCCCGTCGTGTTCTACTCGGCGGCACCGTTCTTCCGCAACGCCTGGCGCGACCTGCGCCTGCTCCGCGTCGGCATGGACGTCCCGGTGGCACTCGGCGTCGGCGCCGCCTTTGCCGCCAGCGTCTGGGCGACGCTGACCGCGGCCGGCGAGGTTTA
>JANJTW010000119.1 GCA_024710925.1 Rhodocyclaceae bacterium
TTGACCGCGACCGCGCCGTTGTCGGCGTGGATAACGACCGTCCCCGACTTGTAGTTGGCCACCCGGCTGGCTTGCCCGAGATGTTCCGGCGCCGTGTTTTCATAGATGCGCGCCAGCTTCCGCAACAACGCGACATGCGCCATCAGCCTGCCGGCGCCGTCGCTGTCCGCGAGGTAGTTGTTGAGGGGCTTGGGAGCGTGGGACATCGGTCCTAGAGGAGGATTGCAGCAAAGTGCATATTATTCTGGTCTCGAACAGGCTGGCAACCGCCAAGACCTTCGTCGTCACGCCGCGTTTCGTGCTCACCGCGGCGACCCTCTTCCTTGTCCTGATGTTTGCCACCTCGGCGCTGTTTTCCTGGCTGTCGGTGCAGTTTCGCCTGCCTTTCCTCGAGCACATGGTGCTGTCGGTACACAAGCAGGAGGCCGAGCGCCACGATGCGTTCATGCGCGACAATCTCGATGCGATGGCGGCCAAGCTCGGCCAGATGCAGGCGCAATTGCTGCGTCTCGACTCGCTCGGCGAACGCGTTTCGACGCTGTCCGGCGTCAAGTCCGACGACAGGCCGGTGGATTTTCGTGGCGGGCAGGGCGGGCCGCTGCTGCTGGCGCAACCGCAGACGCCGCTGGAACTGGGGCACGCCCTCGACCGTCTGGCGCGTCGCGTCGAATTCCGCGCCGATTCCCTGACCGCCATCGAGGCGCAGTTGCTCGACGACAAGGTTCGCCGTTCGCTGCTGCCGACGGTGACGCCGATCGAGGGGAACTACATCGGTTCCGGCTTCGGCTGGCGCGTCGACCCCATCGTCGGCACCGGCGCCATGCACGAAGGCATCGATTTCGCCGCCGACATCGGGACGCCGGTGATTGCCGCTGCCGGCGGTGTCGTCGTTGTCGCCGAGATGCACCCGCAGTACGGCAATCTGATCGAAATCGACCACGGCAACGAATTCTCGACGCGCTACGCGCATCTCTCCAAGCTGACGGTCAAGGAAGGGCAGGTCATTCGTCGCTCGCAGCGAATCGGCCTTTCGGGTAACACCGGGCGCTCGACCGGGCCGCACCTGCATTTCGAGGTTCGCTACAAGGGCGTCGCGCAGAATCCCTCGCGCTTCCTGCAGCTCGGCAGCCAGCTGGCCCAGGCCGGCAAGGCGCGCCGCTAGCCGGCACGCCGTCCCGTGCCGGCGGCGCAAGTCGCCGGCATGCTAGAATCCGCGCTTTCCCGAATCCACGACCTCGGTCGTCTCCACGATGATTTCCGGCCTCCTCAAGAAGATTTTCGGCAGCCGCAACGACCGGCTGATCAAGCAGTATTCGCAGACCGTCAGGAAGATCAACGCGCTCGAACCGCAGATGGAAGCGCTGTCGGACGAGGCGCTGCAGGCCAAGACCGGCGAGTTCAGGGGCCGCCTGGACAAGGGCGAGTCGCTCGACGATCTGCTGCCGGAAGCCTTCGCCGTTGTCCGCGAGGCCGGCAAGCGCGTCCTTGGCATGCGCCACTTCGACGTGCAGATGATCGGCGGCATGGTGCTGCATTACGGCAAGATCGCCGAGATGCGCACCGGCGAGGGCAAGACGCTGGTGGCGACGCTGCCCTGCTACCTCAATGCGCTGTCCGGCAAGGGCGTGCACGTGATCACCGTGAACGACTACCTGGCCAGCCGCGACGCCGAGTGGATGGGCCGGCTGCACCGCTTCCTCGGGCTGTCGGTCGGCTGCAACCTGTCGCAGATGGACCATGCGGCGAAGCAGGACGCCTACGCCGCCGATATCACCTACGGCACGAACAACGAGTTCGGCTTCGACTACCTGCGCGACAACATGGTCTATTCGACCGGCGAGCGCGTGCAACGCAGCCTCAACTTCGCCATCGTCGACGAGGTGGATTCGATCCTCATCGACGAGGCGCGCACGCCGCTGATCATTTCCGGCCAGGCCGAGGACCACACCGACCTCTACGTGCGCATGAACCAGGTGGCGCCGATGCTGACGCGCTGCGCGGAGGAGAACGGCCCGGGCGACTACTGGGTCGACGAAAAGGGCCACCAGGTGCTGCTCACCGAGGAGGGCTACGAGCACGCCGAAGCGGTGCTGGCCCAGCTCGGCATCCTCGAGGAAGGGCGCAGCCTCTACGAAGCCTCGAACATCCTGCTCATCCACCACCTCTACGCGGCACTGCGCGCGCACAACCTGTTCCACAAGGACCAGCAGTACGTGGTGCAGAACGGCGAGATCATCATCGTCGACGAATTCACCGGCCGCCTGATGGCCGGTCGCCGCTGGTCCGACGGCCTGCACCAGGCAGTCGAGGCGAAGGAAGGCGTGGCCATCCAGAACGAGAACCAGACGCTGGCCTCGATCACCTTCCAGAACTACTTCCGCATGTACGGCAAGCTCGCCGGCATGACCGGCACGGCCGACACCGAGGCCTACGAATTCCAGCAGATCTACGGGCTGGAGACGGTCGTCATTCCGACCAACAAGCCGGTCCTGCGCAAGGACCACAACGACCAGATCTTCCGCACGGCGGACGAAAAATTCGCCGCGATCATCGCCGACATCCGCGATTGCCACACGCGCGGCCAGCCGGTGCTGGTCGGCACGACCTCGATCGAAGCGTCCGAGCTGCTCTCCGGCCTGCTCGACAAGGAAAAGCTGCCGCATCAGGTGCTCAACGCCAAGCAGCACGCACGCGAGGCCGAGATCGTCGTACAGGCCGGCCGGCCGGGAATGATCACGATCGCCACCAACATGGCCGGCCGCGGCACCGACATCGTCCTTGGCGGCAACGTCGAGAAGGGCATCTCGGTCCTTAAGGACGACGACAGCGTGCCGGCCGCGGAGAAGGAGGCGAAGATCGCCGCCATGCGCGAGGAGTGGAAGTCGTTGCACGAGCGCGTGATCACTGCCGGCGGCCTGCACATCATCGGTTCCGAGCGCCACGAATCCCGCCGCATCGACAACCAGCTGCGCGGCCGCGCCGGCCGCCAGGGCGACCCGGGTTCCTCCCGCTTCTACCTGTCGCTCGACGATCCGCTGCTGCGCATCTTCGCCGGCGAGCGCCTGAAGGCGATCATGGAGCGCCTGAAGATGCCGGAGGGCGAGGCGATCGAGCATCCGCTCGTCAGCCGCTCGCTGGAGTCGGCGCAACGCAAGGTCGAGGGCCGCAACTTCGACATCCGCAAGCAGCTGCTCGAATACGACGACGTCGCCAACGACCAGCGCAAGGTGATCTACGCGCAGCGCAACGAGTTGCTCGAAACCGAGGACATCTCGGAGACGATCACCGCCATGCGCCACGGCGTCGTCACCTCGATCTTCCGCACGCACGTGCCGGAGGAGTCGGTCGAGGAACAGTGGGATCTGGCGGCGCTGGAGATGGCGCTGCAGGGCGAACTGCAGCTGGCCGTGCCGGTGCAGGAATGGGTGAAGGGCGAGCCGAACCTCTCCGACGACGAGATCCTCGAGCGCATCGTCGCCCGCGCCGACGAATCCTATGCCGCCAAGATCGAACTGGTCGGCGCCGCGAACTTCCACCAGTTCGAGCGCAACGTCATGCTGCAGAGCCTCGACACGCACTGGCGCGAGCACCTGGCGGCGCTCGACCATCTGCGTCAGGGTATCCACCTGCGCGGCTATGCGCAGAAGAATCCGAAGCAGGAATACAAGCGCGAGGCCTTCGAACTGTTCGAGGGCCTGCTCGAAGCGGTGCGCAACGACGTCACCCGCTTGCTCGTCACCGTGCAGATCCGCTCGGCCGAGGACGTCGAGGAAACGGCGCCGCACGCCGATGTGCAGAACGTCCAGTACCACCACGCCGACTATGACGAGGCGCTTGGCACCGGCGAGGCCGACGAGTCGAAGGCGCCGCCGCCGGCCCAGGCTGGACCGAAGGTCGGCCGCAACGACCCCTGCCCCTGCGGCTCGGGCAAGAAGTACAAGCACTGCCACGGCAAGCTGAACTGACCCCTCGGCTGCGCCGGCAGCGAAGGCACAGGGCATGACGCGGATGCGTTATCCTCTGTGCCTTCGTCATTCATAGTCACTGTTTTCGGATTCGACCATGCCCGTCAATTACGCCACTCCCGCCCCCGAAGCCCTGTTCCCCGTTGCCGGCGTCCGTCTCGGCGTCGCCGAGGCCGGCATCCGCAAGGCCAATCGCCGCGACCTGACGCTGATCGCGCTCGACGCCGGCGCCACCGTCGCCGGTGTGTTCACCGAGAACCGCTTCTGCGCCGCGCCGGTGCAGGTCTGCCGCCGCCACCTGGCGCTCGGCAATGGCATCCGCGCGCTGGTCATCAACACCGGCATCGCCAACGCCGGCACCGGCGAACCGGGGCTGCAGGCCGCCAAGGCGACCTGCGCCGCGGTGGCGCAGACGCTCGGCGTCAGCGACGCGCAGGTGCTGCCGTTCTCGACCGGCGTCATCCTCGAACCGCTGCCGGTCGAGCGCCTCGTCGCCGGCCTGCCGAAGGCGGCGGCCGACCTCCGGGCCGACAACTGGCATGCCGCCGCGCACGGCATCATGACCACCGACACCATCGCCAAGGCGGCGTCGCGCCGCGTCGACATCAACGGAAAAACGATCACCATCACCGGCATTTCCAAGGGCGCCGGCATGATCAAGCCGAACATGGCGACCATGCTCGGCTACGTCGCCACCGACGCCGGCATTGCCCAACCGCTGCTGGCGAAGCTGGTGAAGGAAGCGGCCGACGAATCGTTCAACTGCATCACCGTCGATGGCGACACCTCGACCAACGACTCCTTCATCCTGATCGCCACCGGCCAGTCCGGTGCGCAGTTCGCCGACGAAGCCGCCGCCGGCTACGGCGAGCTGCGCGCGGCGGTGATCGGCGTCGCCCGCGAGTTGGCGCAGGCCATCGTTCGCGACGGCGAGGGGGCGACCAAGTTCATCACCGTCGCCGTCGGCGGTGGCAAGGATCGCGACGAGTGCCGCAAGGTCGGCTACGCCGTCGGCCACTCGCCGCTGGTCAAGACCGCCTTCTTCGCCTCCGACCCCAACCTCGGCCGCATCCTCGCCGCCATCGGCTACGCCGGCATCGATGACCTCGACGTCGACGGCATCCGCGTTTGGCTGGCCAGCGGCGGCGACGAGGCGCTGGTCGCCGAGCAGGGTGGCCGCGCCGCCAGCTACCGCGAGGAAGACGGCGCACGCATCATGCAGGCCGCCGAGATCACGGTGCGCATCGACCTCGGTCGCGGCGCCGCGGCGGCGAACGTCTACACCTGCGATTTCTCGTACGACTACGTGAAGATCAACGCCGACTACCGGAGCTGAGCGGTGTCCGACATCCGGCACGACCTGACGCGCACGCTGCTGGCGATCGTCTGCATCGCCGGGCTGGTCGGCACCTCGTTCTGGATTCTCAAGCCCTTCCTCGGCGCCGCGGTGTGGGCGGCGATGCTGGTCGTCGCCACCTGGCCGCTGTTTCTGCAACTGGAGCACCGCCTCGGCGGCCGCCGCAGCCTCGCCGTAGCGATCATGGCGGTGGCGCTGTTGCTGCTGCTCGTCGTGCCGCTGTGGCTGGCGATCGACACCCTGGTCGATAACGCCGACCGCATCGCCGGCTGGGGCCGGGCGCTGGCCGAGCACGGCCTGCCGCCGCCGCCCGATTTCGTGCGGTCGCTGCCGCTGCTCGGCGAGAAGCTCGCCGGCTTCTGGCGCGAGGTCGCCGCCGCCGGCCCGGAAGGGCTGGTCGGCCGGGTCACGCCTTACGCCGCGAACATTGGCAAGTGGCTGGTCGCCGAGGCCGGCGGCGTCGGCGCGATGTTCGTCCAGTTCCTGCTCGTCGTCGTGCTGGCGGCGGTGATGTACGGCAGCGGCGAGGCCGCCGCGGCGACGCTGCACCGTTTCGGCCGGCGGCTTGCCGGCGAGCGCGGCGAGAACGCCGTCGTCCTCGCCGGCGGCGCCATCCGCGGCGTCGCGCTCGGCGTCGGCGTCACCGCCATCGTGCAGACGGCGCTCGGCGGCATCGGTCTGGCCGTCGCCGGCGTGCCGTTCGCCGGCTTCCTGTCGGCGCTGATGCTGATGATGTGCATCGCCCAGATCGGGCCGATGGTCGTGCTGCTGCCGGCGGTCGGCTGGCTGTTCTGGACCGGAGACACCGGCTGGGCGATCTTCCTGCTCGTCTGGAGCGTCATCGTCGGCACCCTCGACAACTTCCTGCGCCCGGTACTGATCAAGCGCGGCGCCGACCTGCCGCTCTTGCTGATCTTCGCCGGCGTCATCGGCGGCATGCTCTCCTTCGGCCTGATCGGCCTGTTCATCGGTCCGGTCGTGCTCGCCGTGACCTGGACGCTGCTCGAAGCCTGGGTGGCCGATGCCCTCGGCCCGGCAGAGGCGCCGGCAGGGGCGTCGGCCGACGCTGCCACCGAAGCGTCGGGCGCGGGGTCAGACCCGGCTTAGCCGGATCGTCCGGAACCAGCCGCCGGCCAGCGCCGGCCGGTCGTGCTCCAGACGTAGGCCGGCGGTGGCGCCGAGCACATCCTCGAAAACCACGTCCAGTCGCGTCGCCACGCGGCGCATCAGCGGATTCGCCAGCCGCCGCAACAGCGCCGGCTGACCGCTTTTCAGGAACTTGTCGAAGACCAGCACGGTGCCGCCCGGGCGGACGATGCGCGCCACCTCGGCCAGGCAGGCGTTCGGGTTCGGCACGACGGCGAGGATCAGGTGCAGCACGGCGTGGTCGAAGCTGGCGTCGGCGAAGGGCTGCGCGTGCGCGTCGCCTTGCACCGCGGTGAAATCGAGCCCGCCGCAGCGCGGCAGCGCGCGGCGCAGCATCGCGGCGGTCAGGTCGAGTCCGACATAGGCGTGCTGATGCGGCAGCAGTGGCAGGTCGAGGCCGGTGCCGACGCCGTTGAGCAGCACCCGTCCGGGCGCCGCCGGCAGATGGCCGAGGCTGGCGCGGCGCGCCGCCCGCGTCGCCCGGTCGATCGCCGCATCGTAGAACGGCGCGATCAGCGTGTAGGAGGTCTGCAGCGTCAATGCAGCACGCGCGGGATGGCGAGGGTGAATTCCGGGATGTCCGCGTCGAAGTGCGTGCCGTCCTCGGCGACCATCCGGTAGCTGCCGCGCATCGTGCCGACCGGCGTCGGCAGCGCGCAGCCGCTGGTGTATTCGAAGCTTTCGCCGGGTTGCAACAGCGGTTGCTGGCCGACGACGCCGAGGCCGCGCACTTCCTGTACCTGGTCGTCGGCGTCGGTGATGATCCAGTGGCGCGAAACCAGTTGCGCGGCGACGCTGCCGACGTTGCGGAGGGTGATCGTGTAGGCGAACACGTAATGATCGTTTTCCGGGTTCGACTGGTCGGCGATGAATTCGGGGGCCGTGCGGACTTCGATGGCGTACTTGCGGTCGCTCATGTCGGGGGGATTCTCTGGTTCGATTGTCGGGGGATTGCACACGAAAGCGCCGGGTAAGACAAGCCGGGCGGCCCGAGGTTCTTGGTAAAATCGCCGCTTCATCCACGGAGCCATCGCCATGCACGTCATCGCCCCCAGCATCCTCTCGGCCAACTTCGCCAAGCTCGGCGAGGAGGTGCAGAACGTCATCGCGTCCGGCGCCGACTGGATCCACTTCGACGTGATGGACAACCATTACGTGCCGAACCTGACCATCGGCCCGCTGGTCTGCGAGGCGATCCGGCCGCTGACCACGGCGCCGATCGACGTGCACCTGATGGTCAAGCCGGTCGACCGCATCGTGCCCGACTTCGCCAAGGCCGGCGCCGACATCATCACTTTCCACCCGGAAGGCTCCGAGCACGTCGACCGCACGCTGGCGCTGATCAAGGACAGCGGCTGCCAGGCTGGCCTCGTCTTCAATCCGGCGACGCCGCTCGACTACATGGACTGGGTCATGGACAAGCTCGACCTGGTGCTCTTGATGAGCGTGAACCCCGGCTTCGGCGGGCAGAAGTTCATCCCGGCGACGCTGGAGAAGCTGCGCGCGGCGCGGGCGAAGACCGACGCCTATTTCGAGCGTACCGGCCGGCGCATCCGCATCGAAGTCGACGGCGGCGTCAAGGTCGACAACATCGCCGAGATCGCCCGTGCCGGGGCGGATGCCTTCGTCGCCGGCTCGGCGGTCTATGGCGCCGGCAAGGATGCCGACCCGCACCGCTACGACTCGGTGATCGCCGCGCTGCGCGCCGAACTGGCCAAGACCTGATGATCCGTTCCGTCACCTTCGACCTCGACGGCACGCTGCTCGACACCATCGCCGACCTCGCCGCCGCCTGCGACGAAACGATGGTCGAGCTGGGGCGGGCGCCGCACGGCGTGGACAAGGTGCGCCGCTTCGTCGGCAAGGGCATGGCGGTGCTCGTCGAGCGCTGCCTGACCGCCGCCGACGGCCGGGCGCCGGCGGCCGAACTGCTGGCGCAGGCGATCCATGTCTTCCGCCGCCACTACGCCGGGATCAACGGCCGTGCGGCGCGCGAGTATCCGGGCGTGCGTGCCGGCCTCGAAGCCTTCCGTGCCCTCGGCCTGCCGCTCGGCGTCGTCACCAACAAGCCGGCGGCCTTCACCGGGCCGCTGCTCGAACGCGCCGGGCTGGCCGACTTCTTCGTCGTCGCCGTCTCCGGCGACACCACGGCCAACCGGAAACCGCACCCCGAGCCGATCCTGCATGCCTGCGCCATCCTCGGCGTGCGGCCGGAGGAGAACCTGCACGTCGGCGACTCCGACAACGACCTGCTCGCAGCCCGCGCCGCCGGCTGCCGCGCCTTCGCCGTGCCCTACGGCTACACCGAGGAAGGGCCGGTGGACACGGCGAACTGCGATGCGCTAGTATCCGATCTGCTTGAAGCCGCGCTCCGCGTGGCCGAAATCAACCGACAGAAACTACCCACACCGTGACCCGCAAGCCCTTCGTTATCCGGACGGAAATGGTCTCCGGCGCCTGGCGCCGCGAGTGGTGGCGTTCGCGCCAACACTGACGACATCCGTCCGTCGCCGGGGCGGACAAGAACAAGACATCCCCGGACCGCATAACGATATTCCCGCTTGAGGGCATCATGACCGAAACCGAATTCAACGCGCTCGCCGCGCAGGGTTACAACCGCATTCCCGTCACGCTCGAGACCTTCGCCGATCTCGACACGCCGCTCTCCGTCTATCTCAAGCTGGCCGACAAGCCGTACTCCTACCTGCTCGAATCGGTGCAGGGTGGCGAACGCTTCGGCCGCTACTCGTTCATCGGCATCTCGGCGCAGACGCGCATCGCCGTCTATGGCCACCAGGTGCTGGTGCTCACCGGCCAGCGCATCTCCGAGCGCGAGGACGACACCAACCCGCTCGAATTCATCGAGAAGTACATGACGCGCTTCCGCGCCGCGCCGTCGTCGAACCTGCCGCGCTTCTGCGGCGGCCTGGTCGGCGCCTTCGGCTACGACACGGTGCGCTACGTCGAGACGCGGCTGACGCGCACGCAGAAGCCCGGCGACCTCGGCACGCCGGACATCCTGCTCTTCCTCTCGGAGGAACTGGCGGTGGTCGACAACCTCTCCGGCAAGCTGACGCTGGTCGTCTACGCCGAGCCGGGCGTGCCCGGCGCGTTCCAGAAAGCGCGGGCGCGGCTGAAGGAGTTGCTGGCCAAGCTGCGGGCGCCGGTGCAGATTCCGCCCGATGTCGCGACGCCGTCGCAGCCGGCCGTCTCGGTCTTCGGCGAAGCGCCGTTCAAGGCCGCCGTGGCCAAGGCCAAGCAGTACATCCGGGACGGCGACATCATGCAGGTGGTGCTCTCGCAGCGCATGACCAAGCCCTTCTCGGCGAGCCCGATGGCGCTCTACCGGGCGCTGCGCACGCTCAATCCGTCGCCGTACATGTTCTATTTCGACTGCGACGACTTCCACATCGTCGGCGCCTCGCCGGAGATTCTCGTGCGCCTCGAACACGAGAACGGCGAAGGCCTCGTCACCGTCCGCCCGATCGCCGGCACGCGCAAGCGCGGCGCCTCGCACGAGGAAGATCTGGCGTTGGAGAAGGAACTGCTCGCCGACCAGAAGGAACGCGCCGAGCACGTTCAACTGCTCGACCTCGGCCGCAACGACGTCGGTCGCGTCGCCCAGGTCGGCGGCGTCAAGGTCACCGAGAACATGACCATCGAGCGCTATTCGCACGTAATGCACATCGTCTCCAACGTCGAAGGCAGGCTGAAGCCGGGCCTGAACGCGCTCGACGTGCTCAAGGCGACGATGCCGGCCGGCACGCTGTCGGGCGCGCCGAAGGTGCGGGCGATGGAGATCATCGACGAACTGGAGCCAGTGAAGCGCGGCATCTACGGCGGCGCCATCGGCTACCTCGGCTTCAACGGCGACATGGACCTGGCCATCGCCATCCGCACCGCCGTGCTCAAGGACGGGCAGATGCACGTGCAGGCCGGCGCCGGCATCGTCGCCGATTCCGACCCGACCGCCGAATGGCAGGAAACGCAGAGCAAGGCGCGGGCCATTTTGCGCGCGGCGGAAATGGCCGAGCACGGCCTCGATACCCGGGTCGAGTGAGGGAGAGAACCATGCTGCTGATGATCGAAAATAATCATCGGCATCCTGCAAACTCTTAAGTCGTCTAAAAATACATAAATATCAAGTCGATTCAATGGTTTTGGCGTCCTGTAGCGGGCAGTAAATTCCATTGCCATCCGGAAAAGTTGGGGGTATCTTTGGGGGTATCAAAGCACCGATACCCCCAAATGCCATTGACCGACGCCAAGCTCCGCAGCGCCAAGGCGGACGAAAAGCCCTACAAGATTTCCGATTCCGGCGGGCTCTATCTGCTGGTGAAGCCGAATGGCTCGCGTCTATGGCGGTGGAAATACCGCATTGCCGGCAAGGAGAACCACTACGCCATCGGCGAGTATCCGGCCATCGGCCTCGCGGATGCGCGCGCCCAGCGCGACGAGGCCCGCAAGCTGGTCAAGGAGGGCGTGCATCCCTCGCACAATCGGCAGACCCAGCGGCTGGCGCAAGCGGCCGAGGGCGCCAACACCTTCCAGGCGGTGGCGGAAGAGTGGATCGGCAAGAAAAAGCCCGGCTGGACCCCTTACTACCTGCGGCAGGTCACGCGCTTTATGGCCTCTGACGTTTATCCGTACATCGGCCCGCTGCCGATCCGCTCGGTGACTGCCGCCCACCTGTTGGAAATCGTCCGGCGCGTGGAAGGGCGTGGCGCAGAAACCGTGGCGCTGCTGGTGCGTCAGTGGTGTTCGGCCATCTTCCGCTACGCGGTGGCCACGCTGCGCGCCGATGGCGACCCCGCCGCCGCGTTGCGCGGTGCGATTACCCGGCCGAAGGTCGAGCACCGCAAGCCGCTGACGCGGGCGCAGATCACGGCATTCCTGAAAGCGCTGGACGGGTTCAGCGGATTCCGCACCACAACGATTGCCCTGCGGCTGGCACTGGTGACTTTTGTGCGTACCGTCGAACTGCGCGCAGCCGAGTGGTCGGAAATCGACTTTGACCGTGCCGAATGGCGCATCCCGGCCGAGCGCATGAAGATGCGTGAGCCGCATCTGGTGCCGCTTTCCAAGCAGGCGCTCGCGCTGCTGCGCGAACTGCACAAGCTCACCGGCAACCAGCGCTGGCTGTTTCCCAACTACCGCCGGCCGGAAACCTGCATGACGGCCACCACGCTGAACCGGGCGCTGGAGCGCATGGGTTTCAACGGCAAGGACAGCATCGGTTTTTCGGCGCACGGCTTCCGGGCGACGGCTTCCACCATCCTCAACGAGGCCGGCTACCGCGCCGACGTGATCGAGCGCCAGCTTGCGCACAAGGAGCGCAACACGGTGCGCGCCAGCTACAACCAGGCCGAATACCTCGCCGAACGACGCGACATGATGCAGCAGTGGGCGGATTTGGTGGATGGGCTGGCGGAGAAGCCGCCGCTTGCAGTAAAGGCGAAGACTGGGCGCGCAAAAACGCAGTCCGCGAAACCTCGTTAATATCTATCGCACTAAGTGCTACAATAACGCATGAGAGTATTCAAGACCAAAACCTTCGAGCGTTGGGCCGGCAAGGCCGGCGTGACCGATGGCGTACTCTTGAATGCCGTGGCGCAGATGGAACGCGGCCTGATCGACGCCGACCTTGGCGGCAACCTGTTCAAGCAACGGGTGGCGCTGCCGGGGCGTGGCAAAAGCGGCAGCACGCGCACCATCGTTGCCACCCGGTTTGCCGGGATGCTGTTCTTTCTGTACGGGTTTGAGAAGAACGAGCGCGACAACATCAGCGGCAAGGAACTTGAGACATTCAAGCTGGTGGCGGGTGTGCTGCTTGGATTGGACGTTTCCGCACTGGCCAAGGCGCTTGAGCGCGGAGAACTGAAGGAGTTGGAACATGAGAAAACGGATGATTGACGAAATGCGCGAGACGATGCGCGGCCTGCACGACGCGGGCGCCATCGACAAGCAGACCCTGCGCGACTTCGAGGCGCAGGCGCTGCCGCCGCCGTCCTATACCGCTGATACCATCCGCAATTTGCGCGAGCGTCTGCATGTCAGCCAAGGCGTTTTTGCCGCCTATCTCAATGCCAGCGTCTCGACCGTGCAGAAGTGGGAGAACGGCGAGAAGAAGCCGAGTGGTGCCGCGCTGCGCTTGCTCTCGGTGATTGACCGCAAGGGTCTTGAGGTGTTGGCTTGATGGCCTCGGTGGTTACACGTCAGCAGGAATTTGCGCAGCGGCACGCGACGATCCCGCCGTTCTGGGGTGAAGTCGAGGACATTAGCCTTGTCAGTGCGGCACTTCTGACTCTCGGCATCAACCCATCCTCACTGGACGAGGAAATGGAGGCCTACGGCGAGCCAGTATCCATCGAGGAGTTGCCCGACGATTTTCTGCCGCGCATTGAAGTCTTGCGCAGTGCCATCCGTGCAGGGAAGCTGCGCACTGTCGCACTGATTTACGACCAATACGAGCGCATCGACGAACAGAAGTCGCGCATTCCAACTGATGACTTTGTGGAATGGTGCAACGGCAAGGGTATTGGGCACAACGTGCCTAACCGCACAACTACGCGGCAGACGCCAAAATGGCCATGGGGTGACTACGAAACCGACCTGCTGTGCAAGCTGGCCTCAGCCGCCGAGGAATGGTGGAGTACCTACGATCCTGCTCGTCCGGCAACCGCGCCTACGAATCAGGAAGTCAAAGACTGGCTCGTCGGGCAAGGCGTCTCGGACCGCGTTGCCGAGAACATGGCAACCATCTTGCGCGCCGATGGCTTGCCGACAGGGCCACGTACTCGATAAATCATCTCCGTTTCATTCGCTGAAGCTCGTCACATGGTTTGTCAGGCACTCGGCTACGACGCCGAGCTGGCTGCGACTGTTTTGATGACAGCGATGCACGCGGGGCAGTTGCGATGCGACACACGCGTGACGCATCGGGGCGGGGACGAAATTATCATTACGACCGGTCTGGCACCCTCAGAGGAATCAGTTTTTGATTACGACGAATTGTTGAAATTTCTAGAATCTCGCCGCAATCCCAAGCGCGAGGGTGCCGTCCCGCCAGCGCCGACTTTATGGCCGTGGGGTGACTATGACACTAAGCTGCTGCGCGAGCTGGCAGCGGCGGCAGAACGATTCTGGAAAAACTACGACTCTGCCGACCCGGGTACTGCGCCAACAAGTGAGCAGGTCGAAAAATGGCTTGTTGATCGCAAAGTGCCAAAAAGAACCGCCCAGATCATGGCGAAAATCCTCCGCGCAGACGGTTTGCGACCTGGCCCGCGCAAATAGTTCTCCGCGCCCATAGACAGCCGGTAACTGCGAGGCTTTTCAGCCGGTTTGGGATGTTCCCCGCGCCCAGTTCCCGCGATTGTTCGCGTCTATTTTTGCTTTTGGTTCGTCCCTATAACGTCATCCATACCGCGAATGCGCGGGATAACTTGGAGACCCATCATGGGCAACCAAAATACCAACGGCCTCCCGGCCTTGCTGCAAACCTCCTGCAACCTGCTCGGCAACATCGCTGCCGCTGCGTATCTCGGCGTCACCCCGCGCACGCTTGAAGTCTGGCGCTGCACGAAGCGGCATGCGATCCCGTACATCAAAGTCGGCCGTCTGGTGAAGTACCGCCAGTCCGACCTCGACACCTGGCTGGCGGGGCAAACCGTCGGCGCTGTGGCGTAAGGGGGGAATCATGGCAAATGCAATCCTCCGCCTTCCCCTTGTCAAAGCTCGCACCGGGCTTTCCCGTTCCACCATTTACCTTCGCATCGCAGAGGACTCGTTCCCGAAGCCGGTCAGCCTGGGCGACCGCGCCGTGGGCTGGCTGGAATCGGAAATCGAGCAGTGGCTGGCTTCCCGCGTGGAAGCGAGTCGTGGTGCAGTCGGTCGTGCGGCGTAAGGGGCAATCATGAGCGACAACACAAAACCCCTGATCCCCGGTTTCGACCTCGACGCCCTCCGCCTGCCGCAGAATTTTGGCGAAGCCCTTGGCGTCAAGCGCCTCATCACCCGCGTGCCGGTACGCAAGCCGCTGAAAACGGAGTTCTTCCGTGTGCGCGCCGGCGAGGCGTGGCGCTTCCAGACGATGATTCTGGAACTCAAGGAAGAGGGCGAAACCTTCATCCTTGCGCCGGCCGTATGGGACGCCGTGCCGGAGCTGCTCAAGCCGGCGATGCTGCACGCTGCCATCGACCGCCGCAATAACGTGTTCCTGATTCCGGTGCCGCTGCCGGGGCAGGACGGGCGGCGCAATCCGTGGCATCAGTCCTTGCACAGCGCGGTGACCACGGCGGAAACGAGTTGGGTGCGCTCGGTTGCCAACCTCAAGCAGGGCGGATATGACCTCTACGTGGCCGATGGCAGTATCGCGGACCCCGAGTGGCCGGATGTCACGTTTCAGGAATTGGTGCAGATCGCCTTCCGGGACCGCGTCATCGATTCCGCCGACCATCCGGTCATCAAGCAACTGCTCGGGGCGTCGTAATGACCATGCCCCACTACCCCGGCGGGGTGTGGCTGGTCGATTTCGAGTTTCACCCTGCCAACGGCCGGGAGGGCAATCTTCCCGTGCCGGTGTGCATGGTGGCCCGCGAACTCACATCCAGTCGCACTGTGCGACTCTGGCAGGATGAACTGGCGCGGCTGCCGGCCGCGCCTTTCCCCACCGACGAGTCGGCATTGTTTGTCGCCTACTATGCACCGGCTGAAATGGGCTGTTTTATCGCTCTGGGTTGGCCGATGCCGGCCAATGTACTCGACCTGTTCATTGCCTTTCGCCGCCATACCAACGGCAAGCGGATACCGGCCGGCAATGGCCTGCTCGGCGCGCTGGCCTATTCCGGTCTCGACGCACTTGCCGCCGACGAAAAAGACGCCATGCGCGACCTCGTGCTGCGCGGCGGCCCATGGGATGCCGTCGAACAGCGGGCAATCCTCGACTACTGCGAATCCGACGTGCTGGCATTGGCCAAACTGCTGCCCGCCATGCAAGGCGACATCGACTGGCCGCGCAGTGCCTTGCAAGGGCGCTACGCCGTCGTTGTGGCGCAGATCGAGGCCAACGGTGTGCCTATCGACACCGAGGCGCTGGTGGCGCTCAAAAACGGTTGGCAGGGCATCCAGCATCGCCTGATTACCGCCGTGGATGCCGGCTTCGGAGTGTATGAGGGCACCACGTTCAAGCTGGAGCGCTTCGAGCGCTATCTGGCGTCCCATCGTATTGCCTGGCCGCGCCTGCCGTCTGGCGGACTCGACTTGCAGGACGACACCTTCAAGGACATGGCGCGGATGCACCCGCAACTTTCGCCGCTGCGCGAACTGCGCGGGGCGCTGTCGCAGATGCGTTTGTCCGACCTCGCCGTCGGCGACGACGGGCGCAACCGCTGCATGCTGTCGATGTTCCGCTCTAAAACCGGGCGCAACCAGCCCTCGAATACCCGGTTCATTTTCGGCCCCTCGGTCTGGCTGCGTGGGCTGATCCAGCCGTCGGAAGGCCACGGGCTGGCCTACGTCGATTGGAGTCAGCAGGAATTCGGTATCGCCGCCGCGCTCTCCGGCGACACCGCCATGATGGCAGCCTATGCTTCCGGCGACCCCTATCTGGCCTTCGCCAAACAGGCCGGGGCCGTGCCGCAGGATGCAACCAAACACAGCCACAAAGCCGTGCGCGACCAGTTCAAGGCCTGCGTGCTCGCCGTGCAATACGGCATGGGTGCCGAAAGTCTGGCCTACCGCATCAATCAGCCGACAGCGCGGGCGCGGGAACTGCTCGACCTGCACCGCCGTACCTATCGCCGCTTCTGGGCATGGTCGGACGGCGTGCTGCATCAGGCACTGCTCGGCGGGCGCCTCTGGACGACGTTTGGCTGGCAACTGTTTGTTGATGACACCCCGAACGGCCGGAGCCTGTGCAACTTTCCCATGCAGGCCAACGGCTCGGAAATGCTCCGGCTGGCGTGCATCCGCCTGATTGGCGATGGCGTGCGCGTGTGCGCCCCGGTGCATGACGCAATCCTGATCGAGGCCCCATTGGCCGATCTGGATGCCGTGGTGGCGCATACGCAGGCAGTCATGCGTGCCGCCAGCGCGGCCGTGCTCGACGGCTTCATGCTGGAGAGCGACGCCAAGATTGTGCGCGCCCCCGAGCGCTACATGGATGAGCGCGGCGAGCGCATGTGGAACACCGTCATGGATCAACTCGGCCTCGACACCCGAATAGTTGGCGCTGGCGGGACGGCATGAGCACCGGAAACCTGTCCCGCGCAGGGACATCCACCAGTCCCGCCGAAGGACACCCGTACAGTCTTATCTATTGTCTATAAGAGTATGTCGAGACGTAACTTTGCAAATCCTGTTGATGCCGTGCCGGCCAAGCACCTGGCCTTCAACCCAGCCACCGGCACCCACGAGGCACGCCCCCCGACGCAGAAGTTCATCAAGGGACCGATTCCGCTGGAATGGATCAGCCGGGCCAATGCGCTACCGGGAAAGGCAGGTGCGGTCGGCATGACGTTGTGGTTCTTGGTCGGCGTACAGGGGGCGCGCACGGTGAAACTGACGGGCGAGGTGGAGAAGATCGCTGGTTGCGGCAGGAAGGCGGTTTATCACGCGCTGGTTGCGTTGGAGGTTGCCGGCCTCATGCTGTACGCGCAAGGTTGGTGCGAGGGCTGTTGTGGCAATTATCAATTCGCATAAAGTTAGTAGCAGTAAGCCGTAGCGGGTTACTATTACTTTCGTCGCGATTGAGCGCTGTTAGGCTCTAGCGCAAGTTCGTGACGCAAAAAAGGACACAAGATGGCAGAAATGTCAAAGTCATGTCAGGGTAGAGGAGTTCAAATATGGGTTGGCTGTTTGGCTTTGAGGGCCGCATCAATCGGGCAAAATATGTCCTGGCTATCCTTATCTACGTTATTCCGTTCTCCATTGGTTCGGCCATTGCCGATCATGCATCGGCAGCCATAGGTGCCGCAATCCTGTTGCCTGTTGCGTTCATGATGGCAATGCCTGCGGCAAAGCGCCTACATGACCTTGATCATTCAGGGTGGTGGCAACTGCTGGGGCTGATACCTCTAGTGAACATTGGCTTGGGCATTTACCTGCTTTTTTGGAAAGGCACTACGGGGTCCAATCGTTTCGGAGTAGATCCACTAGGTGTTGAGGAACGCAAACTCTCCTACCCCTCAGTGCCTCCGCAAACTATGGCGGCGCCACAGTTTTCTGGTCCTGCTGAGACGCAACGTGAACCAATTTCTATGTCATCCGTTCCCCACCAAATAGTCGCACCCGCACCCGTCGCACAAAGCATGGGGGCCTTTTCTACAGAACCCATTCCGGCTGTTGATGAAGACGCCATCTATGCGATGGTTGCCGAGGAAATGGACAGAGGGGAAATGGATAGGCTCTGTTCGCATCGGCTGATGATTGCTCAAGGTTGGATAGCCAAGGTCAGAAACAGTGCGGGATTCGAGGCAGGGTCGGCGGACCGGTCGAGGGCGCGGAACCAGCCGAGATAGTGAGCCAGGTAGCGCGTAGCGATG
>JANJTW010000129.1 GCA_024710925.1 Rhodocyclaceae bacterium
GGCCAGGCGTTCGCGCGCATGCTCGTGCAGCGCGTGTGCCACCTCGTGCCCCATGACGACGCCGATCTCGTCGTCGGTGAGCTTGAGGCCGTCGACGAGGCCGCTGTAGAAGGCGATCTTGCCGCCCGGCATGCAGAAGGCGTTGATCTGCTTCGCCCCGATCAGGTTGATTTCCCAACGCCACTTCGCCGCCCGCGGGTTGAAGCGCGCCGCATGCGGCACGACGCGCGCGGCGATGCGGCGCAGCCGCTGCACCTGCGGATGGTCGTCGCGCGCCAGCAGCCCCTTTGTCGCGGCCTCGCGCATCATCTGGCGGTATTCGCCGGCGGCGGCCTGCTCCAGCTGTTCGGCGGGAACCAGGTTGCGCAGCATCGATGGCTTGCCGATCTCGACCCCCTCGGCCGCAGCGGCGGGCGGCAACGGTGCGGCAAGCAGGCAGAGCAGGGCGGGCAGCAGGCGGAAACAGCGCATCGTCGGCACGGCGGGCGGTCTGGTCAGGGGCGGGGTGGGAGGATACAGTAGCACAAGCCTGATCCTTTCCCGATGCCATGAACCAGCTCGAAGACCTGCGTGCCGTCGTCCGCGAATTCGTCGCCGAACGCGGCTGGGACCGTCACCACAACCCGAAGAACCTGGCCATTGCGCTTGCCGTCGAGGCGGCCGAGGTGCTCGAACACTTCCAGTGGTGTTCCGAGGCGGAGAGCTTCGCGCTGCCGCCGGAGCGGCGCAAGGCCGTCGCCGACGAGCTTTCGGACGTGCTGATGGGCGTCATCCGCGTTGCCGACCTGCTCGACATCGACCTGGCCGAAGCCTTCGCCGCAAAGATGACGGAGAACCGCGCCAAATACCCGCCGGAGAAGGTGCGCGGGCGGGCCGTCAAATATACCGAGCTGTAGCCGCCGGTTCAGGCGAGGAAGGCGTGCGCCAGCGTGCGTACGCCGATGCCGACGCAGGCGCCGAGCGCGGCCGGCTTCCACACTGCGGCGACGCGCTTGCCGGCGGTGATCAGCACGGCGACGCCGGGAATGTCGAAGGGGTGGATCAGGAAGCCGGCGCTGGCGTTGAGCAGTTCGACGCTCATCTGGCCGGCGCGGCGCATCTCGTCGACGACGCCCATCATCGCCGTGCCGCCGGCGAGGTACTTGGTCAGCGCCGGCAGGATCAGCAGCGGGTCGATCCGCGCCAGTTCGAGCAGCGGCGCCAGCGCCGCGGTCAGCGCGTCGATGGCGCCGAAGCGCTTCAGCGCGGTGACGGCGACCAGCGACAGGACCAGCATCGGGATGGCGCCGACGGCGATCTTGAAGGCCTCGGCGCCGGCGTGGTTGATGACGTCGAGGACGCCCTTGGCGTCGTCGGCGCTGCGGTGCTGCAGCGTCTCGTCGAGCTTGGCCTCGGCCGCCGACAGGCGGCGGCCGAACAGGTACCAGGTGGCCGCCGCCGCGACCAGTCCGCCGATCACCGAATAGAGCAGCGTCGGACCGAAGGCCAGTCCCATCGTCATCATCGGGAAGGCGGCATTGGCCTGCGTCATCGCGAAGACCATCGCCAGCGTCGCCGCGATGTGGCGGTCGGAGGCGCCGCGCTGGTCCATCATCGCCAGCGTCGCCATCGGCGCGGCGAAGCTGACGAAGTTGATCTGCAGCGCGGCGAAGACGCCGAGCCCGGTCAGGCCGAACGGCTTCAGCAGCGGCGCGATGCGGCGGACGATCCAGTCGAGCGCGTTCCTCGCTTCGAGCAGGCGCATCAGCGACAGCATCACCACCATCACCGGCAGCAGCACGAAGAGGGCGAGCTCGATGGCCGAGCGGCCGGCCTTCAGGATGATGTCGACGAGGATGTCCATGGGCCGGCAGTTTACCCGGAGTACGCCAGTGACGCCGGTCGTTTCAGCCGGCCAGCGCCGCCGCCAGCGGCGGCACCAGCAGCGCCGTCAGCACGCCGTTCAGCCCCATCGCCAGCGCCGCGAAGACGCCGGCCTCCTCGCTGACCTGGAAGGCGCGGGCGGTGCCGATGCCGTGCGAGGCGACGCCGATGGCCAGCCCGCGCACCGCCGGCTCCTTCACCCGCATCGCGTCGAACAGGTAGCGCGCGCCCACCGCGCCGAGGATGCCGGTGGCGATCACCAGCGCCGCGGTCAGCGACGGGATGCCGCCGATGCCCTCGGCGATGCCCATGGCGATCGGCGTCGTCACCGATTTCGGCGCCAGCGACAGCAGCGTCGGCTCGCTGGCGCCGAGCAGCTTGCCGACCGCGACCGCCGAGACGATGGCGGTCAGGCTGCCGGCGACGAGGCCGGCGAGCACCGGCAGCGCCAGCGCGCGCACGCGGCGGATCTGCGCGTAGAGCGGGATGGCCAGCGCCACCGTCGCCGGGCCGAGCAGGAAGTGCACGAACTGGGCGCCGTCGAAGTAGGTGTGGTAGTCGGTGCCGGAGAGCGTCAGCACCGTCACCAGCAGGGCGACGGCAAGCAGCACCGGGTTGGCGAGCGGGCTGCCGCCGCTCTTCCGGTGCGTCCACCAGGCCGCCTGGTAGGCGACCAGCGTCAGCGTCAGCCCGAGCAGCGGCGAGGCGGCGAGATAGACCCACAGCTCGCCGAGGCGCGGCGACAGCGCGAGGATATCGGCCAGCGAGGCGCTTTCCGCGCTCATGGCTGCTGCTCCGGCGCCGCCGGCTTCGGCATCAGCAGGCGCATCGTCAGCGCCGTCACCGCCAGCGTCGCCGCCGTGCTGACGACGAGCGCCGCCGCCAGCGGCAGCCATTCGTCGGCGACGCGGCCGAGGTGCAGCATGACGCCGGTGCCGGCCGGCACGAACAGCAGCGACAGGTGCTGCAGCAGGCCCTGGCCGGTCTGCTGCAGTTCCGCCGACGGGCCGCCGCGCAGCGCCAGTGCGGCGAACAGCAGGACCATGCCGAGCACCGGCCCGGGCACCGGCAGCGCCAGCCCGCGGGCGATCACCTCGCCGGCGAGCTGGAAGATCAGGAGTTGGGTGAGCGCAGCGATCATGGCGGCCTCCGCGAAAGGAATGCCGCCAGTCTATTGAATACCTTTAGCTTCGATAAGTGCCGGCAAAGTCGTTTTATCTTGTACCGGGAGTACGAGGCCGGTCCGGAATGAAAAACGGGGATGGCGCCAGGCGCCATCCCCGTCTGCGGCAGTGCCGCGGCGGCTTAGATGACGCCCTGGGCGAGCATCGCGTCGGCGACCTTGACGAAGCCGGCGACGTTGGCGCCATTGACGTAGCTGACCGAGCCGTCGGCGCGGCGGCCGTGCTGCAGGCAGGCCTCGTGGATGCTCTTCATGATGCCGTGCAGGCGGGCATCGACTTCCTCGCGCGGCCACGACAGGCGCATCGCGTTCTGGCTCATCTCCAGCCCGGAGGTGGCGACGCCGCCGGCGTTGCTGGCCTTGCCCGGCGCGTAGAGGACCTGGCTGCCTTCGAAGACCTTGATCGCTTCGATCGTCGACGGCATGTTGGCGCCCTCGGCGACGCAGGTGACGCCGTTCTTTACCAGCGTGCGCGCGTCGTCGCCGTCGAGCTCGTTCTGCGTGGCGCAGGGCAGCGCCACGTCGACCGGCACGTGCCACGGCCGCACGCCGGCGTAGAAGTTGGCCTTGACGCGCTTGGCGTAGTCGCTGACGCGGCCGTAGAGGTG
>JANJTW010000133.1 GCA_024710925.1 Rhodocyclaceae bacterium
ACGAGCGCGGCTGGTACAAGGTCGGCCCGCTGGCGCGCGTGCAGAACTGCGATGCGATCCCGACGCCGCTGGCCGACGCCGAGCGCCGCGAGTTCATCGACTACGCCGGCGGCACGCCGATGCACACCGCGCTCGGCTACCACTGGACGCGCATGATCGAGATGCTGCACGCAGCGGAGACGATCAAGGACCTGCTGCACGACCCGGACCTCCTCGGCAACGATCTGATGGCCGGCGGCGAGCGGGGCTTCGAGGGCTTCGGCATGATCGAGGCGCCACGCGGTACGCTGATCCACCACTACCGCGTCGGCGAGGACGACCTGGTGACGATGTGCAACCTGATCGTATCGACCACGCACAACAACCAGGCGATGAACGAGGCGATCCGCCACGTCGCCCGGCGCTACCTGCACGGCCGCGAGATCACCGAGGGCCTGCTCAACCACATCGAGGTGGCGATCCGCGCCTACGACCCGTGCCTCTCGTGCGCAACGCACGCGCTCGGCAAGATGCCGCTCGCCGTCGAGCTGCGCGACGCCGACGGCGCGCTGGTGCATGCGCTGGGCCGCGGCGGATCGTGACGAGCGTGCGCGCCCCCTTCGTCGTCCTTGCCTGCGGTAACCCGAGCCGCGGCGACGATGCGCTCGGTCCGCTGTTGCTCGCCCGCCTCGACGCTTGGCTGCGTGCCGGGGGCGTTGCCGCCCGCTTCGAACTGATCGAGGATTTTCAATTCCAGGTCGAGCATGCGCTCGACCTGCAGGGCCGCGCCGCCGCACTGTTCATCGACGCCGGCAGCGGGACGCCGGCGCCGTTCGCGCTGCAACGGCTGCTGCCCGACGAGACGCCGGGACACAGCACGCACGCGATTCCGCCGGCGATGGTGCTGGCCGTCTATCGCCGCGTCGTCGGCGGCGAACCGCCACCGGCGCATGTCCTCTGCGTGCGCGGCGAGTGCTTCGAGCTGGGCGGGGCGCTCAGCCCGGCTGCCGCCGAGCACCTGGAGGCGGCCTGGCGGCAGTTGCAGGTGTTCTGTCATGCCCTGCTGCAAAACGCAGCGGGAATCGACAAAGCTTGATCCAGATCATATTGGCCGGTACGCCGGCAGCCTAGGATGCGTCTTGCCGCATATGCGGTGTTGATGACGTCATTTGGCGATGCGTCTCCTCCTTCATTCGATTTCGGCGGCCCTGGCCGCCGTTCTTTTTTCCGGCATCCCGGCCCTGGCCGCCGAGCCCTGCGCCGGGCAATCGGCGGCGGCCGAGCGCTATGCCCGGGTCGCTGCGCTTGCCCCGGCCGACCGCGGCGGTCGGCATGTCGCCGTCACCGTCGATCTCGCGGCGAGCGCTGACGTCAGCCTCGATGCCGACGGCACGTTGCGTTATGGCATGGCCTACAACGACGTCGCCGAGGGCTGGAGCTGGCGGCCGCAGGCGCAGCCCGACGCCGAGGACTACTACCGCTGGAAATTCCTGCCGCTGCAATCGTTCGTCGAGCAGGGGACGAGCTACGTGCAGGAGGAGAAGGTCGGTGTGCCGCAGGAAACGCGCGTCGAACGGCGTCACGATTATTTCTTGGCCTTCGACGATCCGTACCGCTTCTACGCGCGCGGTGCGGCCGGCTTCACCGTCCGCCTGCCGGCCGGGGCCGCGGACGGCGGCCTGCCGTCGCTGCGGCTGGTCGCGCTCGCCCGCCTCGGCGAGCCGGCGACGGCCGAGAGCACGACCTTCTGGAAGGCGGTGCATGCCCGCCCCGTCGATTTCACACTGAAGAAGTACTACCTGATCGGCACCCTGGAGGCGCTGCTCGTCTGCGACGTGCGCGACGGCCGCGAACTGGCGCGCCTCCTGCCGGACGCTCAGCGGTAGACGAGCACCGGAATCTTCGAGTGCGTCAGCACCTTGTTGGTCTCGCTGCCGAGCAGCAGGCCGCTGATGCCGCGGCGGCCGTGTGAAGCCATGAAGATCAAGTCGCAGCCCGAACGGTCGGCGGCCTCGATGATCGCCTCGTAGGGCACGTCGCTGGTCAGCGCCAGCTTGCCGCAGTCGACGCCGGCCTCGGCGCAGACCTGCTCGACGAAGCTGAGCACCTGTTGCGCCTGCTGCTCGGCAAGTTCCGCGAATTTTTCCGGCGTCGTCGGGTCGATCAGCGCGCCCTCGCCGTAATAGGTCACGGGGTACTCCGGCTTGGCGTAGAAGGCGGTGATGCGCGCCCCCGCCTCCCTGGCGAAGGCGACGGCGCGCCGCACCGTTTCCTGGGAAAGCTCGGAGCCGTCGGTCGGTACCAGAATATGCTTGAACATCGCAGTCTCTCCCGTTTATCTTGGTTTCACTATAGGCTCCGCATCGTAGCCCGGAATTGACCGAAATCAAACAGGGCCGGGCCATCGGTGCAACAATCGCAGCATCATGAATATCCAGTTTTTCGGCGCCGCCGGCGAGGTCACGGGATCCTGCTATTTAGTCAGCGGGGGCGGTGTCGCGTTCCTCGTCGATTGCGGCATGTTCCAGGGCGGCAGCGATGCCCGCCAGAAGAACCTGCATGCGCTGCCCTTCGACGTGCGCCGGCTCGACTTCGTCCTGCTTACGCATGCGCATATCGACCATTCCGGCCTGTTGCCGCGGCTGACCATGCTCGGCTACAAGGGGCCGGTCTATACGACGGCGGCGACCGTTGACCTGCTGCGCGTGATGCTGCTCGACAGCGCGCACATCCAGGAAAAGGACGCCGAGTGGGAGCTGCGCCACCGGCACCGGCGCCGCGCGTCGTTGCGCGGCAGCCCGCAGCCGCTGTACTCGGTGACGCAGGCGATGGAATCGCTGAAATGCCTGCGCGCGGTGTCGTACGACGAGCCGTTCTCGCCGCATCCGGACGTGCAGGTGCGCTTCCTCGACGCCGGCCACATCCTCGGTTCGGCGATCGTCGAAATCCGTGCCGGCGGCCGTCGGCTGGTTTTTTCAGGCGATCTCGGCCAGCCCGGCCGGCCGGTGATCAACGATCCGACGCCGGTGCGCGAGGCCGACGTCCTTGTCGTCGAGTCGACCTACGGCAATCGCCTGCACCGGCCGCTTGCCGAAACCGAGGCGGAGCTGGTCGAGGCCTTCCGGCGCACGCTGCGCGAGAAGCGCGGCAACATCGTCATCCCGGCCTTCGCCGTCGGCCGCACGCAGGAGCTGATCTACGTTCTCGCCCGCCTCGTCCGCGACGGCCGGCTGGCGCCGCTGCGCGTGCACGTCGATTCGCCGATGGCCAAGGCGGTGACCCAGATCACGCTGCACCACGCCGGGCTGCTCGACGACGAGACGCGCGAGCTGATCGACTGGCAGCGCCGGCATCCGCACCAGCTCGACGTGCACTTCGTCGCCGACGTTATGGAGTCGATGGCGCTCAACGACGTCCGCGAGGGCGCGGTGATCCTGTCGGCGAGCGGCATGTGCGAGGCGGGGCGGGTCAAGTACCACCTGCGCAACAATCTGCCGCGGCCGGAATGCGCGGTGCTGATCACCGGCTTCCAGGCGGCCGGGACGCTCGGTCGGCGGTTGGTTGACGGCGCCCGTTCGGTGCGCATCTTCAACCAGCAGGTGCCGGTGCGGGCCAGCATCCATACCATCGGCGGGCTGTCTGCGCACGCCGACCAGGCGGCGCTGCTCGGCTGGCTCGGACATTTCCGCAAGCCACCGGCGCGCACCTTCGTCGTGCATGGCGAAAGTGCCGCGGCGAGCGCCTTCGCCGATGCGATCCGCGACCGGCTCGGCTGGCCGGGCGTCGAGATTCCCGCCTACAGGTCGGAAGCGTGCCTGTGGTAGGGTAAGGGCAACGCAATACTCGGGAGACGCGCCATGACTAACGGCATCCGCTCGGCACGCGGGCACCACGGCCTCGACCTCGGCGATGCGAGTCCGCTCGAGGATCTCGCCGACGCCATCGAGCAGCAGGTCGACCCGTTCGGGGTGACGACCTCGATCCTCAATGCCCAGGCGGCCTGGCTGATGCACCCGCTGGAACTGGCGCGCGCCATGAGCGCGCTCTCCAGTGACATGATCGCCCTGCAGACGCATCTGATGCGGCGGGCGATGGGCCTCGGCGGCGAGGACGTGGTGGCGCCGAACGCCGACGATACGCGCTTCGTCGATCCGGTCTGGAAAGACTCGGCGACCTGGGACATCGTCAAGGAATCGTACCTGGCGTTCACCCACCGTCTGGAAGACATGTGCTACGAGACGCCGGGCTTGTCCGAGAAGGAGCGCCGGCGCGCCGCCTTCTGGGTGCGCAAGTGGCTGAATGCGATGGCGCCGACGAATTTCTTCTGGACCAACCCGGTGGCCATGAAGAAGTTCGTCGACAGCAGCGGCGACAGCCTGCGCCAGGGCTTCCGGCATTTCCTGCGCGACCTGCAGGCGAAGAACGTGCGCATGGTCGAGGCCGACGCCTTCACCGTCGGCGTCGATCTGGCGACGACGCCGGGGCGGGTCGTCTTCCGCAACCGCCTGGTCGAACTGATCCACTATGCGCCGGCGACGGAGAAGGTGCACCAGACACCGCTGCTGATCGTCACGCCGTGGATCAACAAGTACTACATCCTCGACCTGACGGCGAAGAAGAGCATGGTCCGCTGGCTGACCGAACAGGGCTTCTCGGTCTTCATCACCAGCTGGAAGAATCCGGGGGCCGAGATGGCCGGCGTCAGCTTCGACGATTACCTGCGCGAGGGCGTCGACGAAGCGGTCCGCTTCGTCTGCAAGCTGCACAAGGTGCCGCAGGTGGCGCTCGCCGGCTACTGCATCGGCGGCACGCTGGTCGCCACCTACATGGCCTGGGCCAACCGCCGCTACGGCGCCGACAAGGTGCCGGTCGCCTGCTGGACGTTGCTGACGACGCTGACCGACTTTTCCCGGCCGGGCGACATCGAGGTCTTCATCGACGAGGGCAGCGTCCGCTGGCTGGAGCAGTCGATGGCGAAGAAGGGCTACCTCGACGGCAGCGAGATGGCCTCGTCGTTCCGCATGCTGCGCTCGAACAGCCTGATCTGGCACTACTTCGTGAACAGCTACCTGTACGGCGAGCCGCTGCCGCCGTTCGACGTGCTGTTCTGGAACATGGACACGACGCGCATGCCGCAGGCGATGCATTCGTTCTACCTGCGCGAGATGTACCTGAACAACAACCTGATGAAGCGCGACGCGCTGACCATCGCCGGCGAGCCGATCGATCTCGACCGCATCGTGCAGCCGCTCTACGCGGTCACCGCCGAGGACGACCACATCGCCCCGTGGCAGCAGTGCTACCGCATCCGCAAATACGTGAATGTGAATGCGCCGGTGCGCTTCGTGCTGTCCACCTCGGGCCATATCCTCGGCATCGTCAACCCGCCGGTGAATCCGCCGAAGCGCAGCTTCTGGGTCGGCGAGCCGGAGCGCAACGAGCACTTCGAGCACTGGTTCGACCGCGCCGAGAAGAAGCCGGGTTCCTGGTGGGAGGACTGGGCGGCCTGGCTGCGACCGCAATGCGGACCGCTGGTGGCGCCGCTGTCGCCGCAGGCGCGCGGCTACCCGAATCTGGCGCCGGCGCCCGGCACTTACGTCCTCGAGAAGTGACGGCGGGGCGTAGGCGCCGCCGGAGCGGGCTGGTACAGTAGCGGCGACGCGCGCCGGCGGCGGCATGGCCGGCGGCGGCCGATTGACCAGCGGGAGGGGGAATGCAGATGATGGCCGGATTGACTGCGGGCGACGGGCGGGAGCGCGGGCATGCGTCGTCCGGCGCCGCCCTCGACCTGTTGCGCATCGTGCGCATCAACGAGGAGATCAAGCGCGTCGTCTCCGTCGCCTTCAAGATCAACATCATGGCGCTCAACGCCATTTTTCTCGCCAAGCGTGCCGGCAACGCGGCGCTCGGCTTCGGTGTCCTGTCCAACGAGCTGCGTGTCTTTTCCAAGGACCTGCGCGAAAGCATGATGACGCTGACCCGGCTGATTCATGAGTCGGTCGCCGAGGTGTCGGTGATTCTGCAGGAATCCCGCCAAGACGAACTGTTCCGCCGGACGGCGGCGCTACGTCCGGACGACCGCCAGCTGGCGGTCGTCCTCGACCGCCGCGACCGCCGCCATGCCGAGCGCGAGGAGCGCATCGCCGTCCTCCGTCGCGAATTGCGCATGGCCGTAGACGACGCCGCGCGCCTGGTTGAGCTGGGCGGCGTCCTCGCCAAGTCGGCGAAGATCGAGGCAGCCTATGGCGCCGGCTTCGCCACCTCGCTCGGGCAGGTGTCCGGCGAGTTTGACGGCATCGTCGAGGAAATCCGCGCCTCGCTCGACAAGCTGCGGCATTCGAGCTTTTTCGGAGGAAGTGCATGAAAACCACGCAGACCATCTTCGAGGACGGCTCGCACAAGTGGACGGCGATCGTCCGCGATCCGGCCCGGCCCGATTACCTGATCGACACCAACGAATACCTGATCCAGCACGCCGGCCAGGGGCTACTGCTCGACCCGGGCGGCTCGGAGATCTTCCCGGCGGTGTTCTCGGCGCTGTCCTCGGAGTTCGATCCGTCGAAGCTGGTCGGCATCTTCGCCTCGCACCAGGATCCGGACATCATCTCCTCGCTGGCGCTGTGGCTCGAATTCAACCCGGGCATGAAGTGCTACGTGAGCTGGCTGTGGGGCAGCTTCATCCCGCATTTCGGCGGCACCGCCGAAACCTTCGTCGCACTGCCCGACGAGGGCGAAACCATCCCGCTCGCCGGCCTGCCGCTGCAGGCCGTGCCGGCGCACTACCTGCACTCTTCGGGCAACCTGCATCTCTACGACCGGCAGGCAAAGATCCTCTTCTCCGGCGACGTCGGCGCGGCACTGCTGCCGGCCGACAAGCAGAACCTCTTCGTCGAGGATTTCGCCGCCCACATCCGCCACGCCGAGGCTTTCCACCGGCGCTGGATGGGCTCGAACGAGGCCAAGCGACGCTGGTGCGAACGCGTCTCGCAGATGGACATCGACATGATGTGCCCGCAACACGGGGCGATCTATCGCGGTGCCGACGTGCAGCGCTTCATCAACTGGTTCGACGAGCTGAACGTCGGCATCACGCGCGCCTGAGTGATGTGCGAAGCACATCACGAGGAAGTGCCCTTGGGGTGCGCCTGAGTGATGCGCCACGCGTATCACGAAGAAGTCCTCTTGGGGGGGGCGCCAGGGTGATGCGCCGCGCGTCACGAGGAAATCCTCCTGGAGCGCCCGAGTGACGCGCTCCGCGTAGCCGGCAAGGGGGCGCCGGCCTCCGGGTGACGCCTTTTTGATTTCAGTCAATGCCCCCCTGTCAGGGGAAACTGACAATGCCCGGACAATCAAGAGGGCACTCCAGACCATGACCACCATCAGAGATTTCATGACCGACGATCACCGTCGCTGCGACGACGTGTTCGCCGAGGTCGAGCAGGCCGTCGCCAACGGCGACAAGGCCGCGGCGGCGTCCATCTTCGCCCGTTTCCAGGACGATGTCCTGCATCACTTCGCCGCCGAGGAAGGCGTGCTCTTCCCGGCCTTTGAGCGCAAGACCGGCATGACGATGGGGCCGACGCAGGTGATGCGCAGCGAACACGTGCAGATGCGCGAGCTGATGCGCTCGGCCGCCGAGGCGCTCGCCGCCGGCGATGTCGATGCCTACGCCGGCGACGCCGAGACGCTGCTGATCATGATGCAGCAGCACAACATGAAGGAGGAGAACATCCTCTACCCGATGTGCGACCAGCACCTGGCCTACGAGTCGGCGGAAATCTTGCCGGCGCTGCAGGCCGAAATGCCCGGGGCGGGGGCATGACGCACCCGAAGAGCGAGCGCGTCATCGACGCGCGCGGCCTGGAGCCGCCGGAGCCCTTCGTGCTGACGATGGATGCGCTCGACCGCCTGCCGCAGGGCGAAAAGCTGCTGCTCCTCCTCTACCGCGAGCCGTATCCGCTGTACAAGGCGCTGGCCAACAACGGCTTTCGCCACGAGGCCGAGCACCTCGCCGACGGCACCGTCGAGATCCTGATCTGGCACGCAGCGGCCTGACGCGCTAGCCCCATGCAGGCCCTCCTGTCTTTCGAGCAGGCGCCGCCCTTCGCGGCGCCTTTCCGTTTCTTCGTCACGGCACCGCTGTTCCCGCTGCTTGCCGGCATGCTGCTGCTGGTCGGCGGCGCCGAAACGCTCGTCTCGCGCTGGGCGCCCGGCGCGCTGGCGCTGACCCACCTGGTTGCACTCGGCTTCATGCTGCAGGTGATGATCGGCGCGATGATCCAGATCCTGCCGGTGGTCGCCGGCGCCAACCTGCGGCAGCCGCTGCTCGTCGCCCGCGTCGTGCATGTGCTGTTGCTGGTCGGGGTGCTGGCGCTTGTCGGCGCCTTCCTTGGATGGGTCCCGGGCGGCTTCTCGCTGGCGGCGCTGCTGCTCGGCGGCGGCATC
>JANJTW010000134.1 GCA_024710925.1 Rhodocyclaceae bacterium
CAGCAACTGCTACACTTGAGCCAACGCATAGACCCGGTCACCATCCACGCCGGATAGAACCCGAATCCCATGTATACCGCTGCAGGGCAGCTCGAGAAAGAGCAACTGGTGCAGCGCTTCGCGCCCCTCGTCAAGCGCATCGCCTTCCATCTGATGAGCCGTCTGCCGTCCAGCGTGCAGGTGGATGATCTCGTGCAGAACGGCATGATCGGCCTGCTCGATGCGATCGACCGTTTCGAGGCCGGCTTCGGGGCGCAATTCGAAACCTACGCTACGCAGCGCGTGCGCGGGGCGATGCTCGACGGCCTGCGCGAGAACGACTGGCTGCCGCGCAGTCTGCGGCGCGAGATGCGCCGCATCGAGGCGGCCATTCACGAACTCGAGCAGTCGGCCGGCCGGCCGCCGACCGAAAAGGAGTTGGCTGAATCGCTGGGCATGCCGCTTGCCGACTACCAGAAGATGCTGCAGGATGCGCGGGGGCATCAGCTGGTCTATTTCGAGGATCTTGCTGGCGACGGCGACGAGGACTTTCTCGAGCGCCATTTCACCGACGATGCCGCCGATCCGGCCCGCCTGTTCGAGGATCTCGACCTGCGCCGTCATCTGGTGGGCGCCATCGAGTCGCTGCCGGAGCGCGAGAAGCTGATGATGGGCCTCTACTACGAGCAGGACCTCAACCTGCGCGAAATCGGAGAAGTCATGGGCGTCACCGAATCCCGCGTCTGCCAGCTGCACAGCCAGGCCATCGCCCGACTGCGCGCGAGTCTGTTCGGCGACGGCGAAGCCGTGGCGCCGAAGAAGAAAGGACGTCCGCGCCGTGGATAAGATCAGCCTCGCCGGCCTCGTCATCGGCATCGTCGCCATCGTCGGCGGACAGGTGCTCGAAGGTGGTCACGTCGGCTCGCTGGTGCAGCCGACGGCGCTCCTCATCGTCGGCGGCGGCACGCTCGGTGCGGTCATGCTGCAGAGTCCGTTTCCGACCTTCCGCCTCGGCTTCCGCATGGCCAAGTGGGTATGGTTCCCGCCGGCCATCGACTATGCCAAGCTGATCCAGCAGGTGACCAACTGGAGCCACGTGTCGCGGCGCGAGGGGCTGCTCGCGCTGGAAGGTTTCATCAACCCGATGAAGGATGAGTTCGCGAAGAAGGGGCTGCAGCTGCTGGTCGACGGCGTCGAACCGGAGCGCCTGCGCGAGGTGCTCGAAGTCCAGCTCAATACCTACGAGGAAGAGTTGCGCCAGGGGGCGCGCATCTGGGAATCGGCCGGCGGCTATTCGCCGACGATCGGCATCCTCGGTGCCGTGATGGGGCTGATCCACGTCATGGAGAACCTGTCCGACCCGTCCAAGCTCGGCGCCGGCATCGCCGTCGCCTTTGTCGCGACGATCTACGGCGTCGGCCTGGCCAACCTCGTCTACCTGCCGATGGCCAACAAGCTGAAGGCGCAGGTGGCGCGCCACGTCGCCTACCGCGAAATGCTGATCGACGGCCTGATCGGCATCGCCAACGGCGACAATCCGCGCATCATCGAAAACCGCCTGCGCGGCTACTACAGCTGAGGCTGCCGTGGCCCGCCGCAAGCGCGCAGTCGAGGAGCACGAGAACCACGAGCGCTGGCTCGTCTCCTACGCCGACTTCATCACCCTGCTGTTCGCCTTCTTCGTCGTCATGTACGCGCTTTCGTCGATCAACGAAGGCAAGTACAAGATCCTCTCCAGCTCGCTGACGCAGGCCTTTCGCAACGTTACCGTCAACGCCAGCGGCCAGGTGATCATCCCGCAGTCGGCGCTGCCGACGCAGCCGAACGTCGTTGCCCCGCCCAAGCCCGCGCAGCCGGATGCCGCCCGGCAGAAGCAGCGCGAACGCATGCGCAACATGGCCCGGGAGATCATGGAGGCGCTGGCGCCGCTGGTGCGCGAGGGCAAGGTGCGGCTGCTGGAAACGAGCCGCGGGGTGACCATCGAGATCGCCGATTCGGCCCTTTTCGCGGTCGGCCAGGCGCTGCTCAACAGCGAGTCGAGCCGGGCCCTGCGCGCCGTTGCCGAGGTCATCGCGACGTCCGACTTCCCGGTGACGATCGAAGGGCACACCGACAACGTGCCGATCAATACTCCCCAGTTCCCCTCGAACTGGGAACTCTCGGCGGTGCGGGCGACCACCGTCCTGCGCATCTTCGCCGATGCCGGCGTTCCGGCCGACCGCCTGACGGCCATCGGCTACGGGGAGACGCGCCCGGTCGAGGGCAATGACAGCATCGAGGGACGCGCCCGCAACCGTCGGGTGTCGATCCAGATCGATTCGACCCTGCCGGAACGGCCGACCGAGGTTTCTGACGAGGGCGGTGTCGCACGTCCCTGACCCGGGTTTTTCCTCAAAGGCAGGGGCGCGCTTATTCGTCGGTATTGCGGTGGGGGGGCGGAGCGCTCCCGGCTGCTCACGCCGAGTCGATGATCCGCCGTGTCGAGCCTGTTGCAGCCTGCCCGTCGGCCCCGTAGAGATCCTGCCGGTTGGCGGCGGCGAGCAGGGCTTCCAGCGCCTGGTTGTTGGTCTGCATGCGCAACTGGATCAGCTGCCCATTGACCCTGTTCAGTTCCCGAGCCTCTTCGGCCAGGATCTGCAGGCGTTGCCAGTTACGGCATACCGCATCGTCCGGCGGGAGTTTCGTCAACCAAGCCTCGATACCGACCCGGTTCGTCGCCGCGCCGGCACGGCTGAATTCCGCATTACGGGCCGCGGTCAGGGGAGATAGTTTGAGTGCGGTCGCTGTCTTGCGCTCGACAATGCCGGGCAGCGCGTCGGCGCTGCCGGCCTTGAGCACCTCCTGCTCTTCCTTGAGCAGAACGACAAAAGCCGACACCACGTCGGCTTCTGCCGCAATGATGTCGGCGAGTGCGGGCATGCCCTTTCGCTCAGGCTTTGCGCTGCGCCAGGAGGAGGCCGCGCGCGGTATCGAGTAGGCCGTCGGCGATCGCGCCGGCGTTGATCTTGAAGCGCCCCTCGGCAATCGCCAGCTTGATTTCGGCGATGCGCGCGCTGTCTACCGGAGCGCCTTCTCCAGCCTTCGTCAGTTGTGCCGAGGCGGAACTGATCTGTACCTCGGCGGCGACCGAAGTGCTGCCTGTCCCGGCGGCTTCTGCCTTCGACCGACTGCCGGTCGCGTTGCCGGTAGCGAGCGATTTGAGATGGCTATCGATCTTCACGATGTATTCCTTGTTGGGTTCTCAAGGGCAGTAACGGCAATGCCGGCGGGAACTTTAGCAAAAAAACAGAAAAAATTCCGGAGCCATTGTAGCCGACGCGCGACCCTTGTCAGGGCGTGACCTGGATGATGCCGCCGGGTCGTGCGATGCCGCTGACGGTCTGGCCGCTTGCCGTGCGGGCCCGGGCCACCTGACCTTCGGTGGCATTGTTTAAGGCCTTGCCCTCGTTGCTTACCGAAAAGCCGCGACCTTGCGTGACCAGGCGGACGTCCTGACCCTGCTGGACGACGAAGGGGGCGATGAGCATGTCGCTGCGCAGCGGTTGGCCGCCGGCGAGGGCGTTTCGTAGGGTCTTGCCGACCCCCTGCTCGCGCTCCGTCAGAATGCCGGCCGGCAGTGCCGTCAGGTCACCGCGCTGCAGCGCCAGATCTTCGCTGGCGAGCGGCAGACCGGGGTTGAGCGCGCGCGCGGTGACAACGTAAGTGCCGACGACTTGAATCTGCACCGGTATGTAGATCGTCCAATTGGCCGGACCGAGGCAGCGGACGCCAAGCGTTGCGCGCCCCCAGAGCTGGGTCCCCGGCGGCTGGAATGGCTCGTATGCGGAGCAGGGGGCCAGCTGCAAACGCGGGTCGAGCTGGCCGACGCTGACATTGACCTGTCCGGGGAGTCCGCGCGTCTGCGTCCGCAGATACTGCTCAACGGTGGCGTAAAGCTGTTCGCGGGCCGAGGCAGGGGGCGCCGGCAGGAGCAGGGCAACGAAAAGGGGGAGGCAGCGCAACAGGACTGCGCAGGCGGGCATCGGTGATCGGGTCATGGCCCGTATTCTGCCTGATGCGCTGCGGTGACGAAACCGGCGGCGCTCGGCAATTCTTGCCGGCGAGACGGCGGCTGCCGCAGAAAAACAGCGTTATCGGACATTTTGGGCGGTGGCACGGTTGTTGCATGTTTCCGGTCAGATCATCCCGACGGAGTTGCCCGAATGGCCAGCAAACTTGACAACCTCCTTGCCTTCCAGCACCAGGCGCTCGGCCTGCGGGTCCACCGGCAGCAGGTGCTTGCCGCCAATATCGCCAATGCCGATACGCCAAACTACAAGGCGCGCGACATCGATTTCTCGGCAGCGCTGAAAAATGCCGTCGCCGGTCGCGCCAATGGTGTCGATCTGGTCCGCACGGCGTCGGGGCACCTGCCGGGCAGCGGCGAGAACAGTCCGGCCGCACTCCAGTACCGGCGGGATATGCAGGCATCGGCCGATGGCAACACGGTGAACATGGACGTCGAGCGGTCGCAGTTCGCCGAGAATGCCGTTTTCTACGAAGCCGGCATCACTTTCATCAGCGGGCGCCTGCGGACCATGCTCACCGCCATCCAGGGTCAATAATCATGAGCGTATTCAACGTTTTCCATATCGCCGGCAGCGCCATGACCGCGCAGTCGGCACGACTCAACGCGGTTGCCTCGAACATGGCCAATGCCGAAAGCGTCGCTGGCGCAGACGGCCGTCCGTACCGCGCCAAGCAGGTGGTGTTCGAGGCGACGCCGATGGGCCATGCCGCCGCACAGGGCGTGCGCGTGCGCGAGGTGGTCGAGGATGCCTCGCCCGGTCGCATGGTCTACGACCCGCGCAACCCGGCGGCAAATGCCGAGGGCTACGTCACCATGCCGAACGTGAACGTGGTCGAGGAAATGACCAACATGATTTCGGCGTCGCGTTCGTACCAGACCAATGCGGACGTGATGAACACCGCCAAGACCCTCCTGTTGCGCACGCTGCAGATGAACCAGTAACCGGGGATAACCGACCATGAGCACCGTCAATTCCACGAATGCATCGACCAGCGACGTTTTTTCCGCACTCGGTGCCAGCAGCAAGAAGAGTGGCAGTCAGGCCGACCAAATTCAGGACCGTTTCCTGACCCTGCTCGTAACCCAGTTGAAGAACCAGGATCCGCTAAACCCGATGGACAACGCCCAGATGACCAGCCAGCTGGCGCAGATCAATACGATCAGCGGCATCGAGAAACTGAACTCGACGGTTGGCCAGATGCTGGAAATCTACGACAACGGGCAAGCCATGCAGGCGGCAGGAATGATCGGCAAATATGTACTGATCGACGGCAACGCCTTGCCGCTGCGTGAGGGGGCGACTGCCGGCGGCGTGCTTCTGCCCGAGCCTGCCGATGAAGTCACCGTCACCATCCTCGACGCCGCCGGGAACACCATGCAATCGCAGAAACTTGGTCCGCAACAGGCTGGCAGCATGAGTTTCACGTGGGACGGAAAGAAGAGCGACGGTACGGCCGCGGCTGACGGCAGCTACAGTTTCAAGGTCGAGGCCTTGCGTGGCGGGAAGAAGATCGAAGCCGACGAGCTGCAGCTTGGCATGGTTAATGCTGTGGTTCGCAGCAAGGACGGTTTCCTCCTCGATCTTGGCCCTCGCGGTACGGTGGCCTTCGCGGACGTAGAACAGATTCTCTAAGCGGGAGACGATTACATGGCATTCCAGCAAGGTTTGAGCGGGCTGAACTCTTCGGCCAAGGCGCTCGATGTCATCAGCAACAACGTTGCCAACTCCGGCACGGTCGGTTTCAAGGCGGCCAATTCGCATTTCGCCGACGTGTTCGCCGCCTCGCTGACCGGCTCCGGCGCTTCGCAGATCGGCATCGGCGCAAGCATGGCGACGGTGTTCCAGCAATTCACGCAGGGCAACATCACCACCACCAACAACCCGCTTGACATCTCGATCAACGGCGGCGGCTTTTTCCGCATGAGCCAGAGCGGCGCGACGACCTATACGCGTAACGGCCAATTCCACATGGACCGCAACGGCTATATCGTGAACGATGGGAACCTCCGGCTGACTGGTTATCAGGCGGATGCGGCCGGACTGATCGTGCCGACGACGCCGGTGGAAATCCAGCTCGATTCGGCCGATCAGCCGCCGGTGGCAACCGGCGCCGGTATCGGTGCCTTCACGGGGGTGCGAGGCAACATCAACCTCGATTCGCGGCAGGATGTGCCGGTCCGCACTTGGAGTTCCGGCCTCGGCGTGCCGGGGGCTCTGGCTGCTTGGGATGCGCCTGAAGTGGGCGATGTGAGTTGGTCGCCGGCGCAAAATACCTATAGCCATTCGATTACTCGTTCCTTCAATGATTCGAATGGTGCCGCCCATACCGTTTCTTATTATTTCGTTGAAACGGCCACCGATGGCGTATATGACGTTTATGCCAATATCGACGGCACTGCAGCGATGCTTGATCCGACAAATGGTAATGTCATCCCCCCTGGTTCTCCCAGTGTTGCAGGGCAGGTTACCTTCGACGCGGCCGGGCAGTATGTGTCATCCACGCTGGATCCGTCATTCTCGGTCAACCTTGACGACATTGACACTGCGCTGGGAACAAACAACTATCTCGCGGGAACGGTTGCTGTAACGCAAAATTTTTCGACCATGGCAAGTCCGGTTGATACGGCACTGTTTACTCCCGATCCGTCGACTTACAACTATTCGACCGCATTGTCGATCTACGACACGCTCGGCAATGCACATACGCTGACCTACTATTTCGTGAAGACGGCAACGGCTGGGGAGTGGGACGTCTATGCCAGCGTCGACGGTACTACCAACCAGACGGTTGATCTCGGCAACGGCCCCGGCAATCCGGCGACGCTGCAGTTCAATAGCAGCGGGGTTTTGCAGACGACGATGCCGCTGACCATCAATATTGACCTCAATGGCGTGCTGATGGCTGGCGGGAGCACGAACAACGCCGGAACGCCGCTTTCGTTCGAGATGGATTTCACCGGTAGCACGCAGTTCGGTTCCAGCTTCGGTACCAATCGCCTGGAACAGGACGGTTACTCCTCCGGTCGTCTGACCGGCTTGGCTGTCGGTCCCGACGGCGTCATCCAGGGACGTTACAGCAACGGCCAGTCGCGCAATCTGGCACAGATTGTCCTTGCCAACTTCTCCAACCCGAACGGCCTGATCAACCTCGGCGGCAACCAGTGGTCGGAAAGTGCCGTATCCGGGCCGGCGACGGTCGGTGCGCCATCCACCGGCAGCCTGGGGGCGTTGCAGTCGTCTGCCGTGGAGGAATCGAACGTCGATCTGACCGCGGAGCTGGTGGCGATGATTACCCAGCAGCGCAATTACCAGGCAAACGCCCAGTCGATCAAGACGCAGGACTCGATCATGCAGACGATCGTCAATCTGCGCTGATCCTGAACCCCTGAAACGCGGAGCGAGCGACCATGGATCGGCTGATCTACACGGCAATGACCGGTGCCAAGCAGGCTTTCCTGCAGCAGGCCGGTGTCGCGCAGAATCTGGCCAACGTCACGACCACCGGCTACCGCGCGATGGAGCACAAGTTCCGCGCCGTGCAGGTGCAGGGCGGCGATCTGCCGACGCGGGCCTTCACCGTCAACGCCTCGGTCGCCAATGCCTTCGAACAAGGGCCGCTGATGGCCACCGGCCGGCCGCTCGATGTCGCCGTCAAGGGCGCGGGCTGGATTGCCGTGCAGCTGCCGGACGGCAGCGAAGCCTATACGCGCAACGGTGCGCTGCAGATCAATGCCAACGGGCAGTTGCAGACGGCGGCTGGCCAGAACGTCATGGGCGAAGGCGGTCCGATCGCCGTTCCTCCGGACAATCGCGTCACCATCTCTCCGGACGGCACCGTTTCCGTCGTGCCGCTGTTCGGTACGCCGAACAATTCCAATCCGGTCGGGCGGATCAAGCTGGTCAACCCGCCGGAAAACCAGCTGGTACGCGGCGACGACGGTCTCTTCCGGCAGGCCGATGGCCAGCCGGCGGTGGCCGATGCCAATGTCCGGCTGGCGCCGGAGGCGCTTGAAGGCAGCAACGTCAATAGCGTCGATGCGATGGTGAACCTGATTTCCCTGGCCCGGCAATTCGAAATGCAGGTGAAGATGCTGCAGAACGCCGATGCCAATGCCCGTTCCGCCTCCCAGATACTGTCGATGAATCGATGAGGAACCCTGAATGATCCGCTCCCTCTGGATCGCGCGCACCGGCCTCGATGCGCAGCAGACGCAACTGGACGTCATCTCCAACAACCTGGCGAACGTCTCGACCAACGGCTTCAAGCGCGGCCGCGCGGTGTTCGAGGATCTGCTCTACCAGACGCTGCGCCAGCCCGGTGCGCAGTCGTCGCAGCAAACGCAGATTCCTGCCGGCCTGCAGCTCGGCACCGGCGCGCGGCCGGTGACGACGGCGCGCATTCACACGCAGGGCAACCTGCAGCAGACCGGCAATGCGCTCGACCTCGGCATCAACGGTGCCGGCTTCTTTCAGATCACGTTGCCCGACGGCACCATCGCCTATACGCGCGACGGTTCGTTCCAGAAGGACAACCAAGGGCAGATCGTCACCTCGAACGGTTATCCGCTGCAGCCGGCAGTGACCATTCCCGCCGATGCGCTGTCGGTGACGATTTCTCCCGACGGCGTGGTCAGCGTCACGCAGCCGGGCAACGCCGCGGCGACGCAGATCGGCACCATTCAGGTTGCTACCTTCATCAACCCGGGCGGACTGCAGAGCATCGGCGAGAACCTGTACATGGAAACCGCTGCCAGCGGCGCGCCGACGCCGAATACGCCGGGCCTGAACGGGGCCGGAGTGCTCAATCAGTCCTACGTCGAGACCTCGAACGTCAACGTCGCCGAGGAGTTGGTGACGATGATCCAGACGCAGCGGGCCTATGAAATCAACTCGAAGGTCGTGTCGACCTCCGACGCGATGCTCGGCCGGTTGACGCAGCTGTAAGGAGGTCCCATGACGACCCGCACCCTCGCCGCGTTGCTGGCCCTCGCCGCCGCCGTGCTCGCGGGCTGCCAGTCTGTGCCGCCGACCAACGTGCACCAGCCGATGTCGGCCCGGCCGACGCCGCGCGCGGCGAACCCGTACGCCAATGGTGCGATCTTCAACGCCGGCACCTCGCGCCCGCTGTTCGAGGACCGGCGCGCGCGCTATCCCGGCGATACGCTGACCATCAACATCACCGAGAACACTTCCGCGTCGACCAGTTCGAACAGCTCGGCCAACCGTTCAAGCAGCATTTCCGCCTCCGTACCTACCGTCTCGGGGTTGCCCGGCAGAAATATCCAGGGGCTGGCGCTGGCCGCCGAGAGCGAGAACGATTTTTCCGGCAAGGGGGCGGCGGCGGCGAAGAACGTGTTTACCGGCGCCATCACGGTCACCGTGATCGAGGTGCTGGAGAACGGCAACCTTCTCGTTTCCGGCGAGAAACAGGTCGCCATCGGCCACAACCAGGAATTCATCCGCCTCTCCGGCGTCGTCAATCCGAGCTACATCGCCGCCGACAACACCATTGCCTCGTCGCGCGTCGCCGATGCCCGGATCGAACACAAGGGCAGCGGCTACATCAGCGAGGCCCAGATCATGGGGTGGCTGGCACGATTCTTCCTTACCTTCATGCCGTTCTGACGGAATTCATGATGGAGGCAGGGAATGGGCGTATTCGAGGGTGTATCCGCCAGGGGTAGCGGCAAAATTCTTCGCCGGGCGGCAATCCTTGCCTGCGTCGCGCTCGCCGGTGCGGTCGCCCCCGCCCATGCCGAGCGTGTCAAGGACCTGGCTTCGATCCAGGGCGTCCGCCAGAACCAGCTGATCGGCTACGGCCTCGTCGTCGGTCTCGACGGCAGCGGCGACCAGACGACGCAGACGCCGTTTACCACGCAGGCGATGCTCAACATGCTCTCGCAGCTGGGCGCCAACCTGCCGCTTGACCGGGCGAGCACGATCCAGCTGAAGAACGTCGCGGCGGTCGTCATCACCGCCGCCCTGCCATCCTTCGCCCGGCCCGGCCAGACGATCGACGTGACCGTTTCGTCGATCGGCAACGCCAAGAGCCTGCGTGGCGGCACGCTGCTGATGACGCCGCTGAAGGGCGCCGACGGGCAGATCTACGCGATGGCCCAGGGCAGCATCCTGGTCGGCGGCGCCGGCGTCTCCGCCGGCGGCAGTTCGACCCAGATCAATCACCTCTCCGCCGGGCGCATCGCTGCCGGTGCCACCGTCGAACGGGCGGTGCCGACGCCGGTCGGGCAGGGGCCGTTCGTGCATTACGAACTGAACCAGACCGACTTCGGTACGGCCAAGCGCATGGTCGAGGTCATCAACCGCGAGATGGGGCCGGTGGCCGAAGCCCTCGACGGCCGGCAGATCCGCGTTTTTGCGCCGGATGCGCCGGACGCGCGCGTCGCCTTCATCGGCCGCATCGAGAACCTCGAAGTGCGGCCGATGCAGTCGGTGGCCAAGGTCATCGTCAACCCGCGCACCGGTTCCGTGGTCATGAACCAGTCGGTGACGCTCGACGCCTGCGCAGTGGCCCACGGCAACCTGTCGGTGGTGGTCAGCAACGATCCGGCGGTGAGCCAGCCGGCGCCGCTTGCCGGCGGCCAGACGGTGGTGACCAACCAGGCTGACATCCAGATCAAGAAGGACGGCGGTGCGCTGATGAACGCCAAGGCCGGCGTCAATCTCGCCGAGGTGGTCAAGGCGCTGAACGCGCTTGGCGCCAATCCGCAGGACCTGCTCGCCATCCTGCAGGCGATGAAAGCGGCCGGCGCATTGCGCGCCGAACTGGAAATCATCTGACGGAGCCGGCGGCGTGAAGCCCGAAGACCTCGCCAATCATCGTTTCGTCCTCGACGTCCGCTCGGCGCAGGATCTGCGCGAAAAAATCCGCCAGGATCCGAAGGCCGGACTGAAAGAGGCTGCGCAGCAATTCGAAAGCATGTTTCTTCAGATGGTGCTGAAGAGCATGCGCGATGCGACGCCGTCGGATGGCCTGTTCAACAGCGACGCGACGCGCTTCTATACCGGCATCCTCGACCAGCAGATGGCACAGCAGTTGGGTGGTACCGGCCAGCTCGGCTTTGCACGGATGATCGAAGTACAGCTCGGTCGCCTTGCGGCTACGGCAAGCGCAGGGCAACCGGGGGGGGCGGTGGATGATGTGCGAACGTTTGCCGGAACTGCCGGGATGCCGGCCGCCAGCATTCGCGGAGCGGCAAGGATTGCCGGCGCGCCGACGCCGGCTGCCGGCGATGCGGCGGCGGTTTCTGCAGCCCCGCCGTCCGTCGGTGCCCGCGATTTCGTCAACCGGATCTGGCCGCATGCCCTTGAAGCCAGCCGAGAAACCGGCGTTCCTGCCCACTTTCTGGTAGCCCATGCCGCTCTCGAGTCCGGTTGGGGCAAGCATGAAATTTCCCGGCCCGATGGTTCGTCGACCCATAACCTCTTCGGTGTCAAGGCCGGGCGGAGCTGGCCGGGGGAATCCGTTGAGGTGGCGACGACCGAGTATGTCAACGGCGCTGCCGAGCCGGCACGCGAGAAATTCAGGGCCTACGGCTCGTATGCCGAGGCCTTTCGTGACTACGCCCGCTTGCTCTCCGGGAATTCGCGTTTTTCCGGCGTGCTTGGGCAGCAGGATGGCACGGCCTTTGCTCGTTCTCTGCAGCAGGCAGGGTATGCGACCGATCCGATGTATGCCGACAAGCTCTCCCGGATCATCAACGGCAGCACTCTGCGGCAGGCGCTGACCGGCTAGGCCGGCAGCCGTGCCGGTTTCGGCACCTAAACAAAGCGGCAGGATTGCCGTTAAACCCGGAAGCAGAGGTCATTCATGAGCACAGGCATCATCAGCATCGGCATCTCCGGCATCAGGGCGGCACAGATGGGCCTGATGACGACCGAGCACAACATTACCAATGCCGGCGTTCCGGGGTTCTCGCGGCAGCGGACCAGCCAGACGACGAACATTCCGATCGCCACCGGCGCCGGTTTCGTCGGTCAGGGGACCAACGTACGCTCGATCGAGCGCATGTACAGCCAGACGCTGGTCAACCAGATGAACACGGCACAGAGCCGGGTCAGTGAGCTGGATGCGTACTACACGCAGATCAAGCAGATCGACAACATGCTGGCCGATGCAAATGCCGGCCTGTCGCCGGCGCTACAGGACTATTTCTCCGGCGTCCAGGACCTCGTCGCCAATCCGGCGACGATGGCCGCACGGCAGTCGATGATTTCCTCGGCACAGGCTCTGGTGTCGCGCTTTCAGGGAATCGAGTCGCGGCTGGCGGAGCTGCACGAGGGGGTTGGCAATGAAGTGGTGGCGACGGTCGACACTATCAACTCGTTCGCCCAGCAGATTGCCGAATTGAATCAGCGGATCGTCATCGCCCAGGCTGCGTCGAATGCGCCGGCGAATGACCTTCTCGACCAGCGCGATCATCTGATGACCGAGCTGAACAAACTCGTCGAAGTACGCTCGACGACAAACAGCGACGGTTCCTTCAACGTATTTTTCGGTACTGGCCAGCAACTGGTGGTCGGCCCCAACGTAACGACGCTGACGGCCCAGGCCTCCTATGCCGACATCACGCGCATCGTCGTCGGTATCCAGACCGCCGGCGCCGTTCAGGAACTCCCGGAAAGCCTGATCACTGGCGGCAAGCTGGCTGGCCTGCTCAATTTCCGCAGCGAGACGCTCGACCGCGCCGCCAACGAGGTCGGCCGCCTGGCCGCTACCCTCGCCCTGACAACCAATGCCCAGCATGCCCTCGGCCAGGACCTCCTCGGCCAGGTGCGCGGCGAAGGCTCGTTCGTCGCCGACTTCTTTACGCTGTCCGGTCCGCGGGTTTCCGCCAGCAGCCTCAATGCCGGCAACGGCATCCTGAGTGCCAGCTTCGTCGTTCCTCCGCCGATCAGGGGCGCCTACACGCTTGAACTCGATGCGGCCGGGACGAGCTATACCCTGACGCGCAGTACTGACGGCACGCAGTGGGTCGGCAGCGGTGTCGATGCGGCAACGGCGCTGACAGCTCTGCAGTCGGCTTTGCCGGTCAGCGAAGGTCTGGATCTGAGCAATGCTGCCCTTAACCCGGGTGAGACGACGCAAATCGAGTCCCCGGCGGCGGCATCCGCCAATTTCTTTACCAATCTGACCAACTCCGATTACCGCTATGCCTACGATGGCGCCAACTATACGCTGACGCGCCTCTCCGACGGCCAATCGTGGAGCGATACCGATCCGGACGATCTGGCCGATGCCGTTGCCGCCAGCGAGGGATTCCGGCTGGCGCTGAGCGGCAGCATGAATCCGGGAGACAACTTTACGGTGATGCCGACGCGTTATGCGGCGCGCAACCTGAGCGTCAATCCGGCAATCGCTGCCGATCCCCGCCTGATTGCCGCGGCCATGCCTCTGCGCACGGACGAGGGGACCACCAACAGCGGTACGGCGAAAATTACCGCCGGTACGACGCATGCCGGATTCACTGCCGCCTCCCTGCCGGCCGGCGGACTCACCCTGACCTATGCGCTGCCCGCCGGTACGATGAGTTTCACCGGGGTGTTGCCGGCCGGCGCCAATATTTCGGTGACGGTCGGTTCGACGACAACGGTTTATTCTGCGGGCTCGGCCTTCAATTACGATCCGCAGACCGGGGCGACCATTTCCGTCGCCGGTCTGAGCTTTTCGATTTCCGGCACGCCGAGCAATGGCGATACCTTCACCATCGCCCGCAACGCAGCCGGTGTGGCGGATAGCCGCAACGCGCTGGCGCTCGGTCAGCTGCAGACCCAGGGAACGGTGGCCGGCGGCACGTCTAACTTCCAGGTGGGCTATGCGCGGCTGGTCAGTGACGCCGGCAACAAGACGCGCGAGATTCAGGTGACTGCGGATGCGCAGACGGCGCTGCTCGAACAGGCGCAGGGCGCGCGCGAGGCGCTGTCCGGTGTCAATCTCGACGAAGAGGCGGCCAATCTCCTGCGCTACCAGCAGGCTTTCCAGGCGTCGGCCAAGGCCGTCGAGATCGGCAGCCGGCTGTTCGACGTCATCCTGGCCCTTCGCTCCTGACGGGAGAAGCAAAAATGCGCATCAGCACAAGCCAGATTTATGCGGCCGGCACCCTCGGCATCCAGCGCAACCAGGCCGGCCTTTACGCGCTCCAGAATCAGCTGTCGACGGGACGCCGTGTGCTGACGCCGGCGGACGATCCGGTTGCCGCTTCGCAGGCGCTGGTGGTCAGCCAGTCGCAGGCCGTTGTCGCCCAGCAGCTGGACAATCAGGCGGCCGCCCGTACGCAGCTCGGTCTGGTCGAAGGGACCCTGCGTTCGACGAGCGACCTGATCCAGGAAGTCCGCGAGCGCATCGTTCAGGCCGGCAACACCACGCTTACCTTGAGCGACCGGGCGTTCATCGCTACCGAACTGGAGGCTCGCCTGGAGGAACTGGTTGGCCTTGCCAACACCTCCGATGGTGCAGGCCAATTCATGTTCTCCGGTTACCAGGGGGGCGTCCGGCCGTTTGCCATCACCGGCCAGAACCTGCCTGATTTTCCGGCGAGGGTGCCGCCGGTCAGCTATCACGGTGATGACGGCGAGCGTCTCCTCCAGGTCGGCCCGTCGCGCCAGATGTCGATCAGCTTGAGCGGCAAGGATGTCTTCATGGACATCAAGGCGGGCAATGGAACCTTCGTCACCGGCATCGGCGGTACGCTGGACGTTTCCGATCCTGAAAATGCCGGCAGTGGCTACATCAACTCGGGTTCGGTGACCGATACGGCGTTGTGGGCCGCCGCTCGCGCCAATCATCAGAGCCTGCAGATCAGCTTCAGCGGCGGCGGAACGACTTTCCAGATCCAGGATGCGGAAGGCAATCCGTTGACGGCGCCGGCTGCGTACGTTGCCGGCGCTCCCATCGCCCTACAGGATACCCTGTCCGTTCCGCCCGTCGATTTCGGTGCCAGCGTCGTGGTGCGGGGCGCTCCGGCTGATGGCGATACCCTGACGATCACGCCGGCCGTGCTTGAGAATGCCGAGGTCAGTTCCGGCGCCATTACCGACCCGGTGGCCTGGCGTACGACGACGGCGACGCAGTCCCATTTCGACATCCGTTTCGTCGATCTCGGCGGCGGTGACATGGCGTATGAGGTGCTGGATGCCCAGGGCACTTCTCTGAGCGCCGCGCCAATCCCTTATCAGTCTGGCCAGTCGATCACTCTCGAAAAAACGACGGTGCCGCCTGCAGTTTATGGCGCCAGCGTTGTCGTTACCGGGATCCCGGTTGACGGTGACAGCGTTCGGGTCACACCGGATATGTTCCGCAACCAAGGGACCGCCGTCATCGACATGGGATCGGTTACCGATCCCGGGGCCTGGCAGCGCGGGGTCGACACCTATGGCGGCTTCGGTATCCGCTTCAATACCGAGGTGGTCAATAACGTTTCGACGAGTACCTACGAAATTTTCCGTGCGGATACCGGTGCTTCCCTGACGGCGACGCCGAAACCCTTTACGCCCGGTCAGGCCATTGTTATCGAGAAGACGACCGATCCTGCGGAAAATTTCGGTGCCCAGGTCGTCGTCACCGGCCAGCCGGCCGACGGCGATAGCTTCACCGTCGCGCCGAGTACTTCGCAGAGCGTGTTTCAGACCATGCAGAACCTGATCGGTCTGCTTCGCCAACCGAGTGGCGCCAGCACCTTCTCGACCACCGAATATACCAACCGTCTTGGAACCGAGCTGAACAACCTCGATCGCGTGCTCGACAATCTCAACGCCCGGCGGGCCGATGTCGGCGCCCGGCTCAAGGAGCTTGATTCGCTGACGAACACGGCCAGCGATCAGGCGCTGCAGCATTCGACGACGCTCTCCGAATTGCAGGATCTCGACTATGCGGCGGCGATTTCTTCCTTCACGCAGCAACAGGTCCAGCTGGAAGCGGCGCAGAAGGCCTTTGCCCAGGTTTCCCGGCTGAGCCTGTTCGATATTCTATGAGCGCCGGCAAGAAGGAGGGCTTGCTGCTCGCCGTCCTGGCAACCGTATTGACCGGCTGCGCGACGCCCGCGGCCGACGGATCTTCGTCGGCCGCACTGATTCCCGAGGGAGGGGAGGTCCGCATCGCCAGCGACCTTTCCTACACGACCAAGGAACTTGTTGCCGCACCGGTCACCTTGATAGCGCTGAACGGCATTCTCGACAAGTCGCTCGATCAATTGCTGCCGTTTACGCAGCCGATCCTCCTCTATTTTGTCTATCAGCCCTTTGCCCCGAATTGGCGCGTCGAGGAAGCGCGGCTGAACGAGGATACCTACTACCTGCGCTTGCAGGCCAAGCGTTTCCGCACCGGCGGCGATGGCGAGGCGATGCTCGTCCTTAAGCGGCGCGCCCAGCAGCTGCAGCATGCGGGCGGCTATGTTGCCTATCGGCTGCTTGATTACAGTGAGGGCATCGAGTCGGGAACGCCGGTCGCCCAGCGCTATTCGCACGGCATCGTGCAGCTGGTCCGCGCCGACGCTGCCGGGGCTCTGCCTAGCGCGCGCTGATGAAGTGGCCGAGCATGGCCTGCATGCCGTGCTCGAAGAGCTGGACCAGCGGGGTGGCGAGATAGCCCAGCATCAGAATCAGCATGACGAAGCCGCCGGCCAGCGTCAGCGGGAAACCGACGGCGAACAGGTTGAGTTGCGGCGCGGCGCGCGTCAGCACGCCGAGTGCGATGTTGGTGATGAGCAAAGCGGTGATTGCCGGCAACGCCAGCAGCAGGCCGGAAGCGAAGATGATGCCGCCGGCGTGGGCGAAATTCAGCCAGCTGCCGGCGGCCAGTGCCGTACTGCCGATGGGCAGGATGGTAAAGCTGTGCGCCAGCGTGGCGAGGATCATCAGATGCCCGTTGATTGCCAGCAGCACCAATGTTCCGAGCAGTGATATGAACTGCGCGATGACCGGCGTCTGCGCCGAACTGTCGGGGTCGTAGAAGGTCGCAAAACCGAGGCCCATCTGCAGGCCGATCGCCTCGCCGGCGAAATCGATGGCGGTAACGACGATGCGCATGGCAAAGCCCATGGCGAAGCCGATCAGTATTTGCTGGCCTAGGATCAGCAGGCCGGCGCCGGAATTCGGCGTGAGCGACGGCAGCGGCGGCAGCGCCGGAATCAGCACCAGTGCAATGGCGAGTCCGAGCATCAGCTTGATGCGCATCGGCACGGCCGCGTTCGAGAACGGCGGCGCGATGGCGACGAGCGCCAGGATGCGGGCGAGAGGGTAGACGAAGGCCGCGATCCAGGCGTCGAGTTGCGCGCTGGTCAGCGAGATCATCCGAGCATGCCGGGGATGCCTTCGAACAGGCGCCGGATGTAGTCGATCAGCAGTTGCAGCATCCACGGCCCGGCGAAGATCAGCGTGATGAACATCACCACCAGACGGGGAATGAAGGACAGCGTGGACTCGTTGATCTGCGTCGCCGCCTGGAAGATGCTGACGATCAGGCCGGTGACGAGCGCCGCCATGAGCAGCGGGCCGGACACCAGCAGCGTCAGCTCCAGCGCCTGCCGGCCGAGTTCCATCACCGTCTGCGGCGTCATGTCGCGAAACTCTGCACGAGCGAGCCGACGAGCAGGTGCCAGCCGTCGACGAGGACGAAGAGCATCAGCTTCATCGGCAGCGACACCATGATCGGCGACATCATCATCATACCCATCGACATCAGCGTGCTGGCGACGACCATGTCGATGACGAGGAAGGGGATGAAAATGATGAAGCCGATCTGGAAGGCTGTCTTCAGTTCGCTGGTGACGAAGGCCGGGATGAGGACGCGCATCGGCGTGTCCTCCGGTTTCTCGATCCGGTCGATCCGGGCGAGACGGGCAAAGAGACCGATGTCCGCCTCGCGCGTCTGCTTCAGCATGAAGCCGCGCATTGGCACCGATGCCCGTTCGATCGCCTGCTGGAAGCTGATGCGGTTTTCGGTAAGCGGCTGGTAGGCGTCGGTGTAGACCCGCTCCAGTACCGGCGACATGATGAAAAAGGTGAGAAAGAGGGTGAGCCCGAGCAGCACCTGGTTCGGCGGCGAGGTCTGCGTGCCGAGTGCATGCCGCAGCAGCGAGAAGACGATGATGATGCGCGTGAAGCTGGTCATCATCAGCAGCGCCGCCGGGATGAAGGTCAGCGCGGTCAGCGTCAGCAGGGTCTGGATCGACAGGGACCAGGTCGTGCTGCCGCTGGGGCCGGGGCTGCTGGTGATGGCCGGCAGCGCGGCCTGGGCAAGCGCGTCGACCGGTAGCGCGGCGAGCAGCAGCGGCAGTGCTGCAGTCAGGAGTGCGGGCATGCGCTCAGTCCTTGGCGTTTTTCGAGAGGTCCCGGAACTGGCGGAGCCAGTGCGCGAACTGCCCGTCGCCGCCGCCCGGCGGAACCGGCAGCGTGCCCTTCGGCATCGCGTGCAGCGTGCGCATCTGCCCGGGAGCGATACCGACGACCAGCCAGGTGTCCTCGATCTCGATGAGCACGATGCGCTCGCGCGGTCCGACCGGCAGGTTGCCGACGACGTGCATCGGGCCGTTGCCGCCGATCAGCCCACGGCCGCCGTTGAGGCGGCGCAGCAGCCAGGCGGCACCGACGAACACGGCGAGGATGGCGGCGAGGATGGCGAAGGTCTGCAGCATCGTCGACAGCCCGACGCCGGGTGCCGCGGCTGCGGCATCCGCGGTTTGCGCATGGCCCGTCGCCTGCCAGGCGAGGAGGGCGGCGGCAAGCGTGGCAAGGACGCCGGCGCGCTTGGCGGGGCGATGCGACGGCGGGGAGGAGGACGGGCGGGAATTCACGGGGCCCTATCTTAAAGCAAGGCGCCCCGCGAAGAAACCAGCGGTGCGGCGGATCAGCGGCCGAGTTTGCGCATGCGCTCGGCCGGCGTGATGATGTCGGTCAGGCGGATGCCGAATTTTTCGTTCACCACCACGACCTCACCCTGAGCGATCAGCGTGCCGTTAACCAGTACGTCGAGCGGCTCGCCGGCCATGGCATCGAGTTCGACGACCGAGCCGTGCGCCAGTTGCAGCAGGTTCTTGATCGTCAGCTTGGTCCGGCCGAGTTCGACGGTGATCTGGACGGGGATGTCGAGGATCATGTCGAGCTCGTTCATCACCGAAGTCTTGGCCTGGTCGTTCGTGAAGTTCTGGAATACGTGCGGAGCCGGCGGCGGAGTGTTATCGGCCGCAGCCGTGCCGCTGCCGGATTCGGCGATCGCCTGCTCGGCCATCGCGGCGGCCCAGTCGTCCTCGCTGATGGCGTCGTCGGCGCCGCCGGCGGGGTTTTCCGTATCCTCAGACATGCTCTTCCCCCTTCTTCGACTCCCGCGTCTCGGAAGCGATGAAACGTTCGATCTTTATCGCGTACTGGTTGTGCTGCTGCCCGAAGGTGCATTCGATAAGCGGTACGCCGTCTACGGTGGCGACGATGGTTTCCGGGATGTTCACCGGAATGACGTCGCCAACCTTCATCTTCTGTATTTGTCCGAGCGTCAGCGCGGCGTGCGTCAGTTCCGCCGTCAGCTCGACCTCGGCGCTCTGCAACTGCTTGCGCAGCGTGCTGATCCAGCGCTTGTCCGTGGACAGCTGGTCGCTCTGCATGCTGCTGTAGAGCAGGTCGCGGATCGGTTCCAGCATGGAGTACGGGAAGCAGATGTGCATTTCCGCCGCCGCGCCGCCGAATTCGATCGAGAAGGTCGTCGATACGACGATCTCCGACGGCGTCGCGATGTTGGCGAATTGCGAGTTCATCTCCGAGCGGATGTATTCGAACTTCAGGTCGTGCACCGGCTTCCAGGAGCGTCCGTATTCGGTGAACACGACTTCCAGCATGCCCTGGATGATGCGCTGCTCCGTCGGCGTGAAGTCGCGGCCCTCGACCCGGGTGTGGAAGCGGCCGTCGCCGCCGAACATGTTGTCGACGACGAGGAAGACCAGGTTCGGATCGAAGATGAACAGCGCCGTGCCGCGCAGCGGCTTGGCTGCCACCAGGTTGAGGTTGGTCGGGACGACCAGGTTGCGGATGAACTCGGTGTACTTCTGGACCTTGATCGGTCCGACCGAAATCTCCGCGTTGCGGTGCATGTAATTGAACAGGCCGATGCGCAGGTAACGGGCAAAGCGCTCGTTGATCAGCTCCATCGTGGGCATGCGCCCACGGACGATCCGTTCCTGCGTGCCAAGGTTGTACTGGCGGGGGCCGCTGCCTTCCTCGGCGTGCGATTCCGGCTCGTCGGATTCCCCGGTGACGCCCTTGAGCAGGGCATCGACCTCGTCCTGTGAGAGAAAATCCTGAGCCATGGCGCTTACTGGATGATGAAGGTGGTGAACAGCACCGCCTTCACTGCTCCCCCGGCCGGCTTCTTGCCCTTCGTCGTGGGGGCGTCGACGATTGAGTTGATTGCGGCACGGATTTCCTCGGCGAGCGCCTTCTTGCCTTCGCGCGTGGAAACCTCGGACGGCTTCTTGGATGACAGGATGTCCATGATCTCGTGGCGCAAACGTGGCGTGTAGAGCTTCAGTTGTTCGGCCATCGCCGCATCCTCCGCCTCGACGCTGATCGCCACCTGCAGGTATTGCTCGCCGGTTTCCGGGACGAGGTTGACGGTGAAGGTGTCCATCGGAATATAGACCGGCGGCGCTTCCTTCTCGCCCTTCTTTTTCTTCGATTTCTCGGTCGCTTCGGCGACCTCTTCGTCGTCCTCACCCGCGTCGCCCGACTTCAGCAGCAAATAGGCACCGCCACCACCACCGGCGACGAGCAGGAGAACGGCTGCTACGATGATGATCAGGAGCTTCTTGCTTTTCTTCGGTGCAGCTTCGCCGGCATCGGCTTTTTCTTCTTTGGCCATCGCGTTGTCCCTCTAGTGATTCGAGCGCATTGTAGCGCGTCGGCGATGCGGGCGTCCGTCACCCGCCTCCCCTGTTCTCATGCCTTTGCCGCCCTCAGGCAAAGGTGTCGACCAGCCCGTTGCCGGAGCGGATCGCCCCGCTGCTTGCGCTGCCGCCCGGCTGTTGCCGTGCCATGCCATCGTCGGTGCCGTCGTTGCCGCGGCTGTCGGCGCCGTGGCGTCCGTCGGCATTGTCCTGCGCCTGGCGGAAGGATTCGGCGCTGACGTTGGTCTGGCCGAGCTCGACGCCGACGCCGGCGAGCATTTCACGCAGTCGCGGCATCGCCGCTTCGATCGCTTCGCGCACCTCGGCGTTGCCCGAGACGAAAACGGCCGTCGCCTGGTCGTTACGGACGCTCAGTGAAATCTCTATCGGCCCCATTTGCGGCGGGTTGAGGGTCAGCTGGGCACTTTGTTTGTCCTGGGTGGCCATCCAGACGATTTTCTGGCCGAATTCGGCCGACCAGGCCGGGTCCCTGACCGGCGTTGCCACGTGCTGCTGCACGTCGCTCGCTGGGCGCGCCGCGGTCGATTGCATCGGGTTGCCGGTGAGCGCTTGCGGCAAGCCTTCTCCGGCGCCATGGGCGGCCTCGGCGAGCTTTTGCTCGAAGCCGGCAAAGTTTGCCGCCGCCGTGGCAGCGCCGCTGCCTGCGGTGTTTGCCGTCAGCGGCGTTAACGATGCTCCCGCGCGCGCATCGTCACCGGCGGTGAGAGCCGATTTCAACCCGTCGGCGAGGGCTTGCCCCGAACCCTCCTGCGGTATCAGCTGCAGTGCGGTCTGTGCGGCAGAAATACTGCTTCCACTTGTCTTCGCTGTCTGGGCGTCATCCGTACGCACTGCCGGTGCTAGCACGAGTCCCATCGCCGCCAGGATTTCGGCCGGATCGGCCAGCGTCTCGGCTGGCATCGGCGTTTCTGCCGGGGCATCGGCCAGCGCAGGGTCCACTGGCAGCGTGCCGTTGGCCAGCTGTCCGAGCAAGAGCGTGGCGAAATCGGCAATGCTGTCCGTCGTGCCGGCGGCGGCTTCGGCCGGCATTGCGGTAGAGGGCATCGCCGGAGGGGCGAGGGAGGCTGCGACAGTCTGCATTCCTTGGGCTCCGGTTGGAGTGGTTTGCCCCAGGTTCAGCAAAAGGCGTGCCAATGGCCTCAGGTGTCGTCCTTGCCGCGCCCGCGGGCGGCGAATTCGTCGACGAGCTTCTGTTCGCGCTTGTTTTCCCTGGCGTCCTCGGCCCGGTAATGACGGGTGGACAGAGTGTCGATGGCCTTCAGCCGGATGCGCTGCGCCTGCCAGTGCGCCTGACCGGCCGTCGTCCGGTTCCGCGACTGGTGTACGACCTGTTGTTGCTGCGCGATCGCCTCGTCGAGCTTGGCGAGGAAGTCCTGGAAATTCTTCCATTGCAGCGGCGACATTCCCGACTGGGCGGAAGACTGGAAGCGCTGGGCGTATTCCGTACGGTACTGGCAGAGCAGATCGAGCTTGGCCTTCGCGTCCTGTTCGGCGGAGATCAGGCGCGCCAACTGCTGTGTCGCGTCGTCGGCACGACGCTGCATCAGTTCGAGCACGGTTTGCAGGGCGAAGGGCTTGCTCATGTCGGGGCCTTACGGAGTTTTCATTCTAGGCACAAGCGTGCGCGGTTGCCGATCTAACGTGCCGATCCGCCGAAGATCTGGCGCAGTCCGCTGACGCTTTCCGCATAGGCGGCCTGCTCGCCCAGGCGCTGCTGCAGAAAGCGTTCGAATGTCGGGTGAAGTGCGATGGCCTGGTCGAGCGCGGGATCACTTCCCGCGGCATAGGCGCCGACGTTGATCAGGTCGCGCGAGCGCTGATAGCGCGAATAGAGCTGCTTGAAGGCTCGGATCGCATCGAGATGCGGTGGCTCGATCAGATTGACCATGGCCCGCGAGATCGACTGCTCGATGTCGATCGCCGGATAGTGTCCGGCGTCGGCGAGTGTGCGCGAGAGGACGATGTGGCCGTCGAGAATGGCGCGTGCCGAGTCAGCGATCGGGTCCTGCTGGTCGTCGCCTTCGGCGAGCACGGTGTAGAAGGCGGTGATTGAACCGCCGCCGTCGGGGCCGTTGCCAGCCCGCTCAACCAGCTGCGGCAGGCGAGCGAAGACCGACGGCGGGTAGCCGCGGGTCACCGGTGGCTCGCCGACGGCGAGCGCACTTTCACGCTGCGCCATCGCGTAGCGCGTCAGCGAGTCCATGATCAGCAGCACCTGCTTGCCCTGGTCGCGGAAATATTCGGCGATGACCGTGGCGTAGGAGGCGCCCTGCAGGCGCATCAGCGGACTGACGTCGGCCGGCGCGGCGACGACGACGGAGCGGCGCCGGCCTTCCTCGCCGAGGATTTGCTCGATGAATTCCTTGACTTCGCGGCCGCGTTCGCCGATCAGTCCGACGACGATGATTTCGGCTTCCGTATAGCGTGCCATCATGCCGAGCAGCACCGATTTGCCGACGCCCGAGCCGGCGAAGAGTCCCATCCGCTGGCCGCGGCCGACGGTGAGCAGCGAATTGATGGCGCGGATGCCGACATCCAGTGTCTGCGTGATCGGTGCTCGCGACATCGGGTTGATCGGCCGGCTTTGCAGCGGGCGCAGCATGTCGGTCTGGATCGGTCCCTGATTGTCGAGCGGTCGCCCGGCGGCGTCGACGACGCGGCCAAGCATGGATTCGCCGACCGGCATCAGCTTTGCCCGGTCGATGATTCGTCGACGAGGCTGGCGGGGCTTGTCGATCCTTGGTAGCGGCGGGCGTGTTTCAAAGGCGAGGACGTGGGCGCCCGGCGACAGGCCGTAGACATCCTCTGACGGCATCAGGAACAGTTTCTCACCGGCGAAGCCGACCACTTCCGCTTCCACCGCGGTGCCGCCGTCCGGAACGACCCGGCAGGAACTGCCGAGCGGCAGCTTGAGTCCAGCGGCCTCCATTACCAGGCCGTTGATCCGCGTCAAGCGGCCGCTGGATAGCAAGGGACTGGCGTCGCTGGCAGCCTCCCGGCACTGTTCGAGAAATCCCTGCCAGGCCGCCCTGTGATCGGGGTGCTCGTCGCTCATTACTTTTCGTCCAGCCAGTCGCCGTTGGTGCCGATGGCTTCGAGAACCCGCCGCCAACGGGTTGCCAGCGTGGCATCGACTTCGCTGGCGCCGGATTCGATGCGGCAGCCGCCGGTCGCGACATCGCTGCTTTCGATGATGCGCCAGCCCGTGTGAGCGAGCTGTTCGCCAAGGTGGGTACGTACTACTGCTGCATCGACAGGGTTCAGGAACAGGGCGGGGTGGCCGTGGTGTAGTGGCAGTGAAGCAACTGCCTCGCGGACCACGGGCAGGATCAGTGCCGGCTGGATGCGCAGACTGTGGCGCAGGACCTGCGAGGCGATTTCGACGGCAACGGTGAGCAGTTCCTCGGCGACTTCCTGATCGAGCGTCTGCAGGTGTTGCCGCAGGTTGGCGCCGAGTGCCGCGATGCGACCGGCTTCGACCCGTGCCTCGGCTTGTCCCGCGGCATAGCCGGCCGCATGTCCCGCCTCGTAACCGGCGATCCGCCCGGCTTCGTGACCGGCCGCACGTCCGGCTTCCAGCCCCGCTGCGTAGCCGGCGGCCTGTGCATCGTTGTGGATGCGTTCGATTTCCTCCGCCGTCGGCAGGGCCACGGCTTTGCTTGCCGCTGCCGGTGGGGCGGCCGTCTGACTTTTTGCCGATGCCGCCCGCGCAGCTTCCGCCGCCTCGTCGAAGGCCGCAAGTTCCCAGCGCTCGTAGGCGGAGAGTTTTTCCTTGGGGATGAAGCCGGAAGACATGAACTACAGCTTAGATCATCTGCTCGCCGCCGGCACCGCCGAGGACGATCTGCCCCTCGTCGGCGAGGCGGCGGACGATCTTGAGGATTTCCTTCTGTTCGGCCTCGACCTCGGAAACGCGCACCGGGCCGCGCGCTTCGAGATCCTCGCGCAGCATCTCGGCGGCACGTTGCGACATGTTCTTGAAGATCTTCTCGCGCAACTCCGGCGAGGCGCCCTTCATCGCCATGATCAGCGAGTCGGACTGGATTTCGCGCAGCAGCAGCTGGATCGAGCGGTCCTCGAGGTCGAGCAGGTTCTCGAAGACGAACATCTCGTCGAGAATCTTCTGCGCCAGGTCCGGGTCGTATTCGCGAATCGCATCGAGCACCGAGGTTTCGTTGGCGGTGCCCATGAAGTTGAGGATCTCGGCGACCGGCCGCACGCCGCCCATCGCCGCCTTCTTCAGATTCGACGAGCCGGAGAGGAGGCGCAGCATGACTTCGTTCAGTTCCTTCAGCGCCGTCGGCTGGATGCCTTCCAGCGTCGCGATGCGGAGGACGACGTCGTTCCTGAGGCGTTCGGTGAACTGGTTGAGGATCTCGCTGGAGTGGTCGTGCTCGAGGTGCACGAGGATGGTGGCGATGATCTGCGGGTGCTCGTTCTTGATCAGGTCGGCGACGGTCGGCGCGTCCATCCACTTCAGCCCCTCGATGCCGGCGGTGTCGCCGCCCTGGAGGATGCGCGAGATCAGGTTGGAGGCCTTGTCGTCACCGAGTGCCTTGGTCAGCACCGAGCGGATGTAGGCGTCGGTATCGGTATGCACAGCCGCCGATTCGCCGAAGGTTTTGTGGAAGTCGTCGAGCACGCCCTCGACGCGTGCGCGCGGCACCGTGCGCAGCGTCGCCATGGCGTGGCCGAGCTTTTGCACCTCGCGCGGACCGAGGTGCTTGAGCACTTCCGCCGCATGCTCCTCGCCGAGCGAGACGAGCAGGATGGCGGCTTTCTCGATTCCCTCGTCAGCCGGCATTCGAGCCCGTCCAATCCCTGATGATGTTGGCGACCGCCTTCGGGTCCTGAGCGGCGACGTCCTTCGCCCGGACGAGCTTTTCCTCGAACGGCGTCGGGCCGGCCTCTTCCTCCGAGCCCGGCCCGCCTTCGCCGGCGGCGGCGCCGAAGGTGGCCTGTTCGCTCCGTGCCGGCGTCGCCATCGTCGTCACCAGCGGCTTGACCACCTTGAGCAACAGGTAGGCGATGATGGCGGCAATCGCTCCGTACTTGATCAGGTCCTTGGCCAGCGACAGCAAATCCGGGTCCTTCCACACGGGGAGTTCGTTCTCGACGCGCTCGACAGCGGTAAACGAGGCGTTGGCGATGGACAGCGTGTCGCCGCGCTCCTGACTGAAGCCCATGGCTTCGCGGACGACGTCGTTGATCTGCTTCAGTTCCGCCTCCGTCATCGGCTTCGTCGCCGGCTTGCCGTCCTTGCCGACTTCCTTGCGGTGGTTGACGACGACGGCGGCAGACAAGCGGCGGATCGCGCCGACCGCCTGCCGCGTATGGCGGATGGTGCGGTCGACCTCGTAGTTGATGGTGGCGTTCTTGGTCGTCGATACGGGCTGGCCGAGGCTGGCGATCGGGGCCTGCACGCCGGCGGCGCTGATCTGGCCCGGCGTGCCGGCGAGGTTGAGCGGCGCCGCCGCGCTTGCGCCCGGTACCGCCGGCTGCGTCAGGGGCGCCGTTGCCGGCACCGGCGGCTGGTTGGTCAGCGCACCGGGGACGCCGACGGCCGGCGTCGCCGTTGCGCTTGCCGTCTCGTTCGTCTGCTGGCTGCGGATGGCGATGTCGGGCGGTGTCGTGTTCGGCTTGTGCGTTTCCGCCGTCTGTTCGCTCTGCGAGAAATCGATGTCGGCGGCCACCTGTACGCGTGCGTTGCCAGGGCCGACGATCGGCATCAGGATGTCCTCAATGCGCTTGATCACGGCGCTCTCGATCTCGGTGACGTATTTCATCTGCGTCGGATCGAGGCCGGCTTCCAGCAGCTTGCTCTTCAGTTGCGACAGCATGGCGCCGCTCTGGTCGAGGACGGCGACGTTGCTCACCGGCATCTGCGGCACGCTCGATGCGACCAGGTTCTGGATGCCGGCGATCTGCGCCGGTTCGAGCGCGCGGCCGGCGTAGAGGTTGAGGAGGACCGAGGCGGAGGGCTTCTGCTCCTCGCGCACGAAGACCGACGGCTTGGGAATGGCCAGGTGGACGCGCGCGCCCTGGACGGCGGCGATGGACTGGATGGTGCGCGCCAGTTCGCCCTCCAGCGCCCGCTGGTAGTTGACCTGCTCGGCGAACTGGCTGATCCCGAATTTCTGGTTTTCCATCAATTCGAAGCCGACCGAGCCGCCTTTCGGCAGGCCCTGCGAGGCAAGGCGCAGGCGGATTTCGTGCACGCGTTCGCCGGGAATCAGGATGGCGCTGCCGCCCTCGGAAAAGCGGTAGGGAACGTTGAGTTGTTCGAGCGCGCTGATGATGGCGCCGCCGTCCCGTTCGGAGATGTTCGAGAAGAGGACCCGGTAGTCCGGCTGCTTGAACCAGAGCACGCTGCCGACCAGTAGCGCGACGAGGGCGGCGAGCGACACCATCAGCAGCAGTTTCTGCTGGTTGTCCAGACGGGCCAGCGCCTGCTGCAGGCGGCTGGTGATGCCTGCCGGCGCTGCGCCCGCGGTGGTGTCCGGTATTGCCGCCATGCTTCCTTTAATCTCTATTAATCAAGTAAAAAGCGCAAAGTTCTGAGAAATATTCTACTATTGTAGCCGCAATCTGCATGGGATTCTCCCCGAATGACCGATTCCTCGCAATTATCCAAGGCACAGGATTTGCAGCGTGCCTTCGACGTTTTCAACCAGGTTTCGCAGGAGCTGACGCAGGCCTACGCGGGTCTGCAGGCGCGCGTCCAGTCGCTGACCGACGAACTGGCGGTGGCCAATGGCGAATTGCGCCGCCAGTACGAGGAAAAGGAAGCCTTGTCGGAGCGCCTGACGCTGTTGCTCGATGCGTTGCCGGCCGGCGTCGTCGTCGTCGATGCCGCCGGCCGGATCAGCGAGGCCAACCCGGCGGCACACAGCATGTTCGGCAACGACCTGCGGGGCCGGGGCTGGCAGGCGTTGGCCGGCGGCATGCAGCCGGTGGCGCCGCCCGACGAATTCGCCATCGGCGACCGCCGGGTTTCGCTTGCCGAAAGCGCCCTCGCTTCCGGTGGCGGGCACATCGTCCTCATTCACGACATCACCGCGGCCCACGAAATGAAGGCCAGTCTCGAACGCAACCAGCGTCTGGCGGCGATGGGCGAGATGGCCGCGTCGCTCGCCCACCAGTTGCGGACGCCGCTGGCGACGGCGCTGCTTTACAGCGCCAACCTCGCCAAGCCGGAACTCACAGAGGACGCGCGCGCCCGCTTTGCGGAAAAGGCCACCGAACAGTTGCGGCGGCTGGAGCGGCTGATCCAGGACGTGCTGCTTTTTGCGCGCGGCGAACATATCGGTCGCGAGGTGATCCGCGTCGATGATCTGCTGGCCGAGGCCGGGCAGACCCTGGAGCCTCTCTGCGCGGCGCGCGGCATTCGTTTTCAGCGGGATGGCGAGGCCGCCGGGGCTATAATCGTCGGCGGCCGGAAACAGTTGGCCGGCGCCTTGCTCAATTTGCTCGAGAACGCCCTGCAGGTCTGCGAGGCCGGCGGCACCGTCACCCTCGGCGTCGGCGTGAGCGGCAAGCGCGTGCATGTCAGCGTCCGCGATACCGGGCCGGGCATCGCGCCGGAGCAGCAGGCGCGCATCTTCGAGCCCTTCTTTACGACGAAGGGGCAGGGAACCGGCCTCGGACTGGCGATTGCGCTCGGCGTCGCGCGCGCGCACGGCGGCGGCATCGATGTCGCCTCCCGTCCCGGCGAAGGGGCCGAATTCGTCATGGACCTGCCGGTGGGAACGCTTGCGGATATTCAGGATTAGTGGAAATGACCCAGGAACTGCCCATTCTCGTCGTCGAGGACGATCCCAATCTGCGCGAGGCGGTCTGTGACACGCTCGTCCTCGCCGGCAAGAGCGTCCTCTCGGCGCCGGGCGGGCACGAGGCGATGGCGATCCTCGCCGGGCGGCCGGTTTCGCTGGTCGTCAGCGATGTGCGCATGATGCCGATGGACGGCATCGCCCTGCTCAAGGAGATCCGCACGCACTGGCCACACCTGCCCGTGGTGCTGATGACCGCCTACGCCGATGTCGACCGCGCCGTCGAGGCGATGCGCGCCGGCGCTTGCGATTTCCTCCTGAAACCGTTCGAACCGCAGGCGCTGCTTGCCCATGTCGAGAAATACAAGCTGCCGGAGGCCGAGGATGGCGGCGGCGTGATTGCCTCTGACGCCGCCAGCCGGAACCTGTTCTCGATGGCCGCACGTGTCGCCCAGACCGATGCCACGGTCCTGCTGACCGGGGAATCGGGCGTCGGCAAGGAAGTGGTCGCCCGCTATATCCACCAGCACTCGGCTCGCCGCAACGGTCCGTTCGTTGCCATCAACTGCGCGGCGATTCCGGACACCTTGCTCGAAGCGACCCTGTTCGGCTACGAGAAGGGCGCATTTACCGGGGCCCAGCAGGCGCAGGCCGGTAAGTTCGAGCAGGCGCAGGATGGCACGCTGCTGCTCGACGAAGTGACGGAAATGCCGCTGTCGCTGCAAGCCAAGCTGCTGCGCGTGCTGCAGGAGCGGGAAGTGGAGCGGGTCGGCGGCAAGAAGCCGGTGGCGCTCAACATCCGCATCGTCGCCACCTCCAACCGCGACATGGCGGAAGCCGTGCAGCGTGGCGTCTTCCGCGAGGATCTCTATTACCGGCTGAACGTTTTCCCGCTGCTGATCCCGTCGTTACGCCAGCGGCCCGCGGACATCGTGCCGCTGGCCCGGCATTTTCTGGCGGCGCTCGGCGGCACGCTGGGCCGGGCCGGTCTCGTGCTGTCGCCGGCGGCAGAGGCGGCGCTGCGTGCCCACGCCTGGCCGGGTAACGTCCGCGAACTGGAAAACGTGATGCAGCGGGCAATGATCCTGGCGCCCGGCGACGTCATCGAAACCGAGCATCTCCACCTGCGCGCGGCAACCGCGGCTGCTCCGGTTCCGGCCTCCCCGCCGCCGATCGCTGCAGAAGCGCCGCGCGGTGACGCGTCGAAGGCGGACAGCATCCGTGACCTGGAGCGCGAGCATATCCTGGAGACGCTGGCTGCTGTCGGCGGCTCGCGCAAGCTGGCGATCGAGCGCCTGGGGATTTCTGAACGAACCTTGCGCTACAAGCTCAAACAGTATAAAGATGAAGGGTACTTTCACGAATGATGTCGTGGCATTGATCTTGCTGATGTTCTCGTGGAATTGAATGGAGCCGGACCATGGACACCAAGGGTATCGATCAAATGTTGAGCGTGCTGCGGGCGACGGCTACGCAGGCCAGCGGCAAACCGGCGGAAACACAGGCGCCGGCAGGGGGTGTCGACTTCGCGACGGTGCTCCGGAGTTCGATCGAACAGGTCAACCAGACGCAGCAGGAGGCGGCAACGCTGGCGGAAAATTTTGCCGCCGGCGACGGGAATGCCAACCTGCATGACGTGATGATCGCGCTGCAGAAAGCCAACGTTTCGTTCCAGGAGATGGTCCAGGTGCGGAACAAGCTGGTTACGGCCTACCAGGATGTGATGAACATGCCGGTCTGACGCGCGGCTTGCCTGCACAACGACAGAGGCCGGCATTGCCGGCCTCTGTCGTTTCCGGCGGTCATTCGAGGCCCGATGCGCGGGCCTTGCGTTCCCGCTCGACGCGGGTGATGTAGCGTTGCACCATGGTCAGGCGGGTGCCCGGCAGATTGTCGAATTCGCAGCCGACGCGCAGGTGCTGGTTGCCGCTCTTCGTCGTAACTTCGAACGCGTTGCGCACGATCAGGTTGCAGACCAGCAGGCCTTCGTCGGGCAGGTCGATCCGGCAGTCGCGGAAAGCGGTGTCGATCCTGAAATCGTCCTTGAGTTCCGGCTTCACGAGCAGGCCGATGCCGCCGCCGCTGATGTCGAGCAAGGGAATGTCGGCAAGCACGGGCGCGGCATCCGCCTTGGGAATCGACAGCCGACAGCGGACGGGGGTGGCCACCGGTGTTGTCAGCCGGTAGTACTCGCGGCGCTGCAGGCGGAGCAGGCTGGCCGGCAACGCGCCGCGCAGGGCCGGACGGCCGCCGTGCGTGGCCGCTTCCAGTCGCTGCAGGCTGAACTGGATCTTGACCTTGTCCAGCGAGGTGGTGAATACCAGCCGGTCGGCCTTCAGCGCCCGGTTGTTCATTTCCTCGTCGCTGCCGGTGTCGAAGGTCAGCGTTCCCCGGTCGCCATCGACATCGACCAGCGAGGTGAGCAGGAACGACCGGCCTTCATTGAAATAGACGGTGATCAGGCTGCCTTTTTGCTGGACGGCGCGCAGTACGAAGATGATCTCGGTGCGGGAATGCAGCAGATACTTGCCGTAAACGCCGTCTTGTTCGAGTTCCAGCTTGGTAGGCGCTTCCTGCGGCCCCGGCTGGGCTTGGTTTTCCGACATGTGTTCTGGTTCGTATCGCGAGCGGGTGATCCGCAAGTTTAAAGCAAAACGTCGGGGCGGAGAAACTTGCGGGGCGCCCGGATGCCGCGGGCTTGCCCGTCAAGCGGCGGGCGGCAGGTTCGGCGCCGGCGGCGGCAGGTTTTCGCCGCGCTCGATGCGGTACAGCCAGGCGAGCAACTCGGCGACGGCAACGTACAGTTGCGGCGGGATGCGCTGGTCGAGATCGACTTGCAGGAGCAGGGAGACGAGTTCCGGCGATTCGTGCACGTACACGCCGTGCTCCCTGGCCCGTGCGATGATTTCCTCGGCGACCAGGCCGCGTCCCTTGGCGACAACGCGCGGGGCCGCATCGGTCTCGCGGTAGGCGAGGGCGACCGCGCTGCGCAGCGAATCATTCCGGCTCGGGTTCATGGCTGCCCACGCTGAAACCGTTCAGATGCAATCCGGCCGCTTCCAGCTGTCCGCGCAACTGCTCGCCGTTTGCCGCGAGTTGCAGGGTCGATGCGCCGGAGGCTGCGGTCAGTGATATGGCGACCTCGCCGGCGACCAGCCGCATTTTCGCGCGTATCTCACCCAGCTGTGGCATGGTCAGCGTCAGCGTCGTCTGCCAGGACTGCGGTTCGTCGTTAGCGTCGCCCTGGCGCTGGCCGTCTTCCTCGATGATTTCCCACTGCATCTCCTGTCCGGGCCAGGCTTGCCCTCGCCAGATGTAGGTTTGCGTCGCCAAGGCCTCGAGTTGCTGCTGCACGATCGGGGTCAGTTCAGCCGGCATCGGGGCGGTGCCTCGGGCCGGTGTGGCTTCCTGGCGGAGCGGTGCCGGTTCGTTGCGCGCGGACTCGCTCTCGGCGGGCTGTGCCACACGCTCCGCCCCCTGCTGTCCGGCGGGCGCAGCGGACGAGGCTGGCGTCGCCCCCCCCCGGTCCGCGCCTGGCGACAGACGTCCCTGCGGTTCGGCCAGCAGCTGTTCCAGCGGCAGGCGGTTATTGACCCATTGCGACTGATGCGCCTCGTAGAACATGCCGCTCTGCGCGATGGCCTGCCGTAGTTGAGGAACGAGATCGGCGGCCGTTGCCGGCGGCTGGGCGGAAATCGGCCGGTTGGCGTTGAGCACGGCCGGCGGTGCCTGCTCGCCGTGCTCGCGCCGCGGCAGCAGGTTGGCAATGAAGCTGCCCGTACGCGATAGCGTCGTTTCCGTGGCCGGACGGGCGGCACCGGCCGCCGGGTCACCTTTTTCGCCGCGACGGGCGACGAAGGCGAGGACAAGGTTGCCCTCGTTCTCGACGACTTCCAGTTCGAGCGAATCCCCCGTTTTTGCGGCAAACGGCAGTGCCAGCGTGATCTCGCGCTGCGCCACGGCGGCGCGATAGGTTCCGTTGGGCAGTTGGGCCTGAATTTCGGCCAATACCCGCTGGCCGGGGATGAGGTTGCTCAGCGCATCGCCGACCCGCTGTGTCGCCGGCGGCAGCTGCGTCTGTCCGGGGCCGGCATTGGCTCCGGGGAGGCGCGGATCGGAGAGTTGCGAACGGAGGTTGTTGGCGACGTCGGGCGGAATCATCCGTGTCGTTCAGCGAGCTACGCCAGGCATTTGACAAATTTTTCCAGATGCGACCGCCACGGCTGCAGGTAAGCAAGCACTTCGGCGTCGCATGCCCGGATTTCGAGCAGCAACTGGCGCAGGATTTCCGTTTCCGCTGCCGGCAGTGCGACCGGTAGGGTCGGCAGTGCCGCGATGCAGGCAACGCGCTCGGCTTCCAGTTGCATCAGTGCGTCGATATCCTCGCGATGGGCGAAATCGAGCATCCGCCGCGTCAGGTCGAGGAGCGAGCGGTAGGCTTCGAGGTGGCCGGAAGCAGGCATCGGATCAGGCCGCTGCCTGCTTCTGCGGGGAAATTTCCGCCCAGGCATCGCGCAGGTCGCGCAGCAGCGACAGGACTTCTTCCAGCGGCGCCTGCTGGTTGTGCATGTTGGCCCATAGCATGCGCTCGGCCATGTAGTCATAGAGTGCCGCCAGCCGGGCCGCCAGATCGCCGCCGCTGTCCATGTCGAGGCTTGCCTTCAGGCCGTTGGTGACGATGTTGATAGCCTTGGATATGTTACTGCCCTTCTCGGCGATCTGGCCGTCGGCCATATGGCGCTGGGCCGAAACGATTGCCACGATGGCGCCGTCGAACAGCATCAGTACCAGACGGTGCGGGTCGGCCGCTTCGACGTTCGCGTCGATACTTACCTTGGCGTAGCTTTCCGCCGGATTGCGCATCATGCCGAACATGATTGCCTCGCTTTGTCGTTAAGAGTTGCCCGAAACGCCGGGCAGGTTGGCCAGTTGCTGCTGCAGGTAATTGCTCGTCTGCAGCATGCCCGAAACCAGGGTGTCCAGCGCCGTGTATTGCTTGCGCAGGCGCGCTTCCGTCCCCTCCAGGCGCTTCTCCAGCGAAGTGCGCTGGAGGTCGATGGTCTTTACCGAGCCGTTCAGGCCGTTGGTTTTGTTGACGATCGTTCCGTTCGTGCCGATCAGGCCGTTGATCGTCGAATGCAGCGAGGTGGCAATGCCGCTGGCGACGTTGGCGACCCCGACGAAATTGGATGAAATAGCCTTTTCCAGCTTGCTCGAATCGAGCTTCAGCGTACCGTCGCGCTGAATTGAAATGCCGATGTCCGACAGGTTGCGCAGACTGCTGCCCGCGGACGTACCTGCCGCAACCGAGCCGAGCACCTGACGGAGCTGGGTGTCGGCGCCGCGCAGTGCCGAGTCGGCGCCGAGCACGCCGAGCTTTTTCGTCGTCTCGTTGAAGCCGCCCATTTCCTTGCTCAGCTTCACGTAGTCGTTGTACGAGGAGACCAGCTTTTCCAGCGCCTTGTTCAGGCCCGAGGTGTCGCGCGTCAGCGCCAGCGTCGTCGACTCGCCGACGGCCGTTTCCTTCTGCAGCTTGAGCGTGACGCCGGCCAGCGCGTCGGTCACGGTATTGCTCTGCGATTCGACGTCGATACCGTTCAGTTTCAGGAGTGCGCTCTGTGCGCCCTGCTGCTGGGTAAAGTCGTTGCCGACCGGAATCGGTGCGCCGGGGGTGTATTCAAGACTGCTGATGCCGGACAGGCTGATGAACTGCTTCGAGCCGCCGCTATCGCCGGTAATGACCAGCTGTGCGCCGCCGGCGCCGTTGACCACCGCCGCCGTTACGCCGGCGTTGGCCGTGTTGATCGCATCGCGCAGATCGGTCAGCTTGTTGCTGGTGACTTCGATCGACGTCGTCTTCGTCGTCGTCGTGCCGTCTTCCGAGCCGAGGCGGATCGTCAGTGTCCCCGGCGTGATCGTCGGATTTGCGGTCGAGGCGATGCGGTGCTCCTTCGCCAGCTGCGACACCTCCAGCGAATAGTTGCCCGGCACCGTGCCTTCGCCGGCTGTGACCGTCGCCACGGCCGTGTCTGCCACCGTGCCCTTGTAGGTCGAATAGAAATCGAGCGGGCTGTACGAAGCCGGAATCTTCAGCGCCGCCACCGCGTTCTGCATCGTGGCGAGCGCGCTCTTGATCGAACCGAATGCCGAAATTTGCGCCTGAAAGCCGGCTTCCTTCTTGGCCAGCGCGGTCAGCGGCTGGCGCTCGACCGTCATCAGCTGCTCGACGATGCCGTTGACGTCGAGGTTGGAGCCGCCGAGTCCGGATACGCTCATTGCCATGATATTTCTCCTGTCGTCCTTCGCCGGAAATGCGCAAGAGGAGCAAGAACCGGGCCTGAAAACCGTAGCCCTGTGCCTTCCGACAGCCCGTTCGCGCCGCGAGCGCGAACGCCTCATGCTTTCTGGTGAACCAGCAACCCTTGCAGTTTATCCAGAGCCTTGGCGATTTGCAGCATTTCTTCGGAAGGAATCTGGCGCAGCACTTCCTGCGTCTGGCGGTCGACCAGGCGGATCAGCCGTCGCCCCGACTCCTCGTCGATGGTGAATTCGAGGTTGTCGTTATTCACGAAACGGCTGACCGAATCGACCGCCTCGTCCAGCTCTTCCTGCACGGCTTCGGCGTTGCGCGTGGCGCCCACCGCCCGCAGCGGGTCGACGGCAACCGCCGCTGACGAAGCCTGCGCATTCTGTGCCTGGCGCAGGGTGGCGCCGGGATCGCGATCCGGCAGTGCTTGCGCTGCCGGCAGGACCGGTGCGTTGGTCGCGGATTGAATGCTCATTTCTCAATCTCCCGAAAAAGGGCGCAGAGCATTGCTGCTCCATGCCCTGGTTCGTTTCCGGTCCCTACCCGACTTAGCCGCGGAGCAGGCTGAGGACGTTGTTGGGCAGGGCGTTGGCCTGTGCCAGCATGGCCATGCCGGCCTGCTGCAGGATCTGCGAGCGGGTCAGGTTGGCGGTTTCGGCGGCGAAGTCGGTGTCGAGAATCCGGCTGCGGGCGCCCGAGAGGTTCTCGGA
>JANJTW010000186.1 GCA_024710925.1 Rhodocyclaceae bacterium
CCGGCAGCCGGCGCACGTTCGGGCCGAGCAGCGTCGAGCGCGGCAGCAGGCCGGCGGCGGTGAGCAGCGCGTGGTCGGCGACGACGGCGGCGAGCGCCCACGGCCACAGCGCTGGCGCGGCGGCGACGCCGGTCGCCGCCGCGACGTGCAGCACGGCGCTGGCGGTGTAGGCCGGGGTTGGGTGCCAGCGGCCCATCTCAATGCCCTTCCGCCAGCGGCAGGCTGCTGGCGAGGAAATCGTTCCACGCGGCGGACCATACCGGCCAGTCGTGGCCGCCGGGTCGTGTGCCGACGCGCGCCTGCGGCAGCGCTGCGGCGATGGCGGTCGCAAGGGCGGCCATGCCGTCGACGAAGCGGTCGTCGGTGCCGTAGTCGAGGTGGATCGGCGGCTTCGCCGCGTCCGATTGCAGCCAGGCCCACAGCTCGAATTCGGGATCGGCGAGCTGTTCCGCCGTCGGCCGCCAGGCGGCCAGTCCGCCGGCGGCGGCGATGGCGCCGGTGGTGAGGCGGCTGCCGGGGTAGGGCGCGAACAGGCAGAGACCGTCGACCAGGTCGGGGTGGCGCGCCGCGGCGAGCAGCGCGAGGAAACCGCCGAGCGAGATGCCGCCGAGCCAGACGCGTCGGTAGTCGCGCCGCGCCGGCAGCAGGATCTCGTCGTGCACCATCGGCAGCGCCGAGCCATCGGTGATGCTGGCGAGGTCGAGGCCGGCGATGGCGAGGTCGAGCGTCGGGTTCCGTTCGTCGCGGGCAGCGACGAAGCCGGCGTCGACGAAATGCTGCGGCGTCATGTAGGCGCCGGGCAGCAGCACCAGCAGCGTGTCGGCGTCCCGCGCGGCCGGCAGGCGGACGGCGTTCATGTCCGCTTCCCGTGCCGGTTGGCGAGGATCGCCGAGAGCAGCAGCGCCAGCACCGCGCCGGGGCCGACGGTGATGCCGATGGCGCGCAGCACTGGCACCTGCGAGAAGGCAAGCACGCCGAAGCCGATCATCGTCGTGCAGTTGGCGATGGCTAGCGAGGCGAGCGTCCGCGGGGTGTCGGCGTCGGCTGCCGGATGGCCGCTGCGGTCGAAGAAGAGCGCGTAGTTGGAGCCGACGGCGGCGGTCAGCAGCAGGCCGACAAGGTGCAGCAGCGTCATCTTCTCGCCGGCCAGCGCCAGCCCGGCGACGACCAGCAGCACTGCGGCGACCAGCGGCAGCAGCACGCGCACGAGGCGCGCCGGCGAGCGCAGCGCGGCGGCGAGGACGGCGACGATGGCGGCAAGGCCGGCGAGCGAAAGCAGGATCGCCTCGTCGAGGTAGGTGGCGTAGAGGCCGTTGGTTTCCGCCAGCATGTCGACGAACAGCGCCTGCGGCTGGCCGGCGGCGGCGAGCGCCTGCCGGATCGCGTCGGCGTCGATCGTCTGCAGCTGGCCGTCGGCCCCTTGCGGCGCGCGCAGCGGCAGCACCGCGCTCCAGCCGGCGCTGCCTTGCAGCAGCAGACCGACGACGGCGAGCGCCAGCGTGCTGCCGGCGAGCGACTCGGGCGTCAGCAGCGGCTGCGCGCGGGCGCGGGCGATCTCGTCGACGAAGGGTTGCAGTTTCTCGGCGCGCAGCGGCAGGTCGCGCAGTGCCACCGGCAGCCGCTGCGCCAGCTCGTCCGGCGCCGGCAGCGCCTGCTGGCGCGCGCGCTGCGTCGCGGCGCTGGGCAGGAAGCGCGTCGGGCTGTCGAAGCCGGCGATGACGCCGCGCGTGACCAGCGGCTGCAGCTCGCGGCCGATGCGTTCGGCGGCGGCGAGGCTCGCTTCGCGCTCGCTGGCGCCGACGACGATCAGGTAGCGCAGGTCGGGGGCGCCGAGTTCGGCGCGCAGCGACTGGTCGAGCGCCTGCGCTTCCGCCGGGATCGGGCTGAGGCCGCCGAGGCCCGGATTCCACAGCGTATCGCGGTGCGCGAAGACGGTCGCCGCCGCCGCCAGCGCCAGCAGCGGGACGCTCCAGCGCAGCGCGGCGAGCTTGTCGACGATGCCGCCGAGGCGGACGCCGATGCCGTCGATGTCGCGGATGACGAGGCCGGCCGGGCACAGCTGCGGCAGCACGAAGCGGGTGAAGGCGGCGGCGCTGACGAGGCCGGCGATCGAGTAGAGGCCCAGTTGCGCGAGGCCGGGGAAGCCGGAGAAGAGCAGCGCCGCGAAGCCGCAGATCGAGGTCGTGACGCCGAGGCGGATGGTCGGCCAGAAGCGCGTCATCCAGCCGCCGCGCCCGCCGTCCATGCCGTCGCCGCCGGCCTGCTGCGACTGCACGAAGTAGTAGATGCTGTAGTCGATCGCCTCGCCGATCAGCGTCGTGCCGAAGCCGATGGTGATGCCGTGCACGGTGCCGAAGCCGAGGCTGACGGCGGCGATGCCGGCGACGATGCCGCAGGCGACCGGCAAGAGGCCGAGCGCGAGCGCGGCGAGCGAGCGGTAGATGAGGAGCAGCAGGCAGACGACGCCGAGCGTGCCGAGGACGGAGAGGCGCGTCACCTCGCTGCGGATGGTGTCGCGCGAGGAGGTGGCGAAGACCGGGCTGCCGGAGACGAGCAGGCGGCCGTCGGCGAGCTTCGCCTCGGCGGCGCTGGCGGCGAAGTCGGCGCGGAGGCGGGCGAGCGCCGCTTCCTGCGCGTCGAGGTCGGCGCCGCTGGCGCGCAGCTGCGCCATCAGGATCGCCCGCTGCCCGTCGCGCGAGGCCCAGGCGCCGTGCAGGCTGTGCGGGCCGCCACCGCCGTTGCTGTCGAGGGCGGCGACCAGCTCCGTCAGCTCGCCGGTCGGGTCCTGCGGCAGCAGGTGCTTCAGCATCAGCCCGGCCGGCGAGGCGAGCAGGTCGATGCTGTCGCCGATCGCCTGCGTCAGGCCGGCGACCGAGAAGCGCTCCGCCGTCACTGCCGGGCTGAGCAGGTAGCGGTACTGGAAGAGGATCTCGCGATCGCGGTCGTGGGCGCCGGCTTCGCCGTTCCTGACCGCGCTGAAGTCGCCGCGCTGCCGCATGCGTTCGGCCAGCGCGCGCGAGGCGGCTGCCCGCGCCGGCGCGTCGCCGCCCTCGATGCCGATCAGCAGCATGCGCGAGAGCACGCCATCCTTGAGCTGGTCGACCAAGAGTTGCTGCTGCGGCGACGGGTTCTTCGGCAGGAAGGCCGACATGTCGGCGGTGTAGTCGGCGCGTGCGATGACGACGAGGCCGGCGGCTAGCGCCAGCAGCCAGATGACGACGGCGCGGCGGGCGGCGCTCATTTCAGCTCGACCGGCGTGATGCTCATCACCGCGCGGTCGCCGTCGGCCTGCAGGTACTCGATGCTGTCGACGATGTTGCGCGTGCCGCCGACGGTGATGCGGCTGACCAGCGTGGCGATGCGCTGGTCGCTCGGCAAGAGGCTCAGCGACCAGCGCTCGCGCGTGCCGGAGAGGTGCAGCGCGTAGCTGCGCTCGAGCAGTGCGCGGTTGCCGGAGAGGGTGCCGCGGATGCTGTCGACGAAGACCTGCGCTTCCGGCTGGTCGGCCAGCCGCAGCACGAACTTCTGCTTGCCGCGCTCGAGCGTCAGCGTGTCGCGGTCGAGCACCATCAGCTCCGGCTTCGGCTGCAGCGTGCGCTTCTCGAGCCGGTCGGGCGCGGTATAGGTCATCTCGCCGGAAGACACCACCGGCTTCTCCAGCAGCGCGATGTACTTCTTCTCGACGAAGCGGACGCGGCCGCCCTTGTGCTGCGCCAGCTCGTGCATCAGCGTGGCGACGTCCCAGGCGGCGAGGGCCGGCGCGGCGAGGGCCAGCGCCAGCAGGGAGATGAGGAGGCGGAGGACGTTCATCGTTTGTCGGGCGCTGCTGCGCCCTGCCAGAAGTCGAAGAAGTTGAACCAGTTGAACGGTGCCGTGTGGCACAGGTGTTCGAGACGCGCCGCGTAGCGTTGCTGCGCGTCGGCGATTGCTGCGTCGCGTCCGTCGCGTGCGGTCTGCGAAAAATCGGCGAGCGGCTCGAAGTGGATGCGGTAGCGGTTGCCGCCGAGGTAGAGGCCGGCCATCAGCAGCACCGGCCGGCGCAGCATCGCCGCCATGCGGAAGGGGCCGACCGGGAAGGGCGCCGGCGTGCCGAGGAAAGCGCAGTCGCGCGTCGGGTCGCCGCCGAGGCCGCGGTCGGCGAGGACGCCGACGAGGTGGCCGGCGTCGAGCCGGTCGCGCGCCTGCAGCATCGATTCGATGCGCCCGAGCGGGATGATGTCCTGCGTCGCCGCCGGGTTGATCGCCGCCAGCGTGGCGTTGATCTTCTTCGCGTTCTCCTCGTACATCAGCATGGCGATCGGCCGCGCCGTCTTCTCGCGGCCGACGGCGCGGATCACCTCGAAGCTGCCGAGGTGGGCGCCCATCAGCAGTACGCCGTGGCCGTCGGCGATCGCCGCATCGATCGCCTCGCGGCCGACGATCTCGATGTCGAACAGGTCGAAGCGGTCGTTGAGCAGATAGACGCGGTCGTGGATCGTCGTCGCGAAGGCGAGGATGTGCCGGTAGCGTTCGGCCAGCGTCGGCGCGCGGCCGAGGACGCGCGCCAGGTAGGCGGCCGAGGCGCGGCGCGCGGCCGGCGCGAAGGCGAGGAAGTAGGCGGCGATGCCGTGCAGCACGACGCGGCCGAGGCGGCGGCCGCAGGTCAGCGAGATCCACACCATCAGGCGCAGCACCGGCAGGCTGCTGCGCTCCGCGCGCTGCGCCCACGCCGCCGAGGCCAGCGGCTTCTCCGCGTTCATGGCGTCTCCGCGCGCGCGGCCAGCGCGCCGCTGGCGACCGGGCGCTCGCCGCAGCGCACGGCGAACTGCACGCTGCCGCTGGCCGCAGCTTGCAGCGAGAAGGTGAGCGTTTCGCCCGGGGGCACCGGGCTCAGGAACTTGGCGCTGGCCAGCCGCAGCGTCGCCGGGTCGAGCGCGAACTCCGCGGCGGCGAGCGCCAGCACGCGGTCGAGGATGACGACGCCGGGCAGGATCGGCCGGCCAGGGAAATGGCCGGCGAAGGCCGGGTGCTCCGCCGGCACGGTCCACTGCGTTTCAGTCATCGCCGCGTCCTTCCCGGTGGCTGGCGAAGAGCGCCCGCAGCGCGTCGCGCGGCAGCTTGCCGGCGGCGTTGCGCGGCAGCCGGTCGACGAGGAGCAGCGGCCGCGGCAGGAAGATCGGATCGATCCGTTCGCGCAGCGCGACGAGCAGGTCGCGGCGGGTCAGCGCCGGCGCCACGGCGCAGGCGGCCAGCCGCGTGACGCCGTCCGCATCCTCGTCGTCGGGCATGAAGAAGGCGCCGTCGACGACGCCGGTGATGGCCGCCAGCTGGTGGTTGAGGTAGCCGAGCGAGGTGCGCTTGCCGGCGATGTTCACGAGGTCGGCGCTGCGGCCGTGCAGCAGGAAGTGCTCGCGGTCGACCGGCTCGATCAGGTCGGCGAGCGCGACGCGGCCCTCGACGTGGCCGCCGCTGGCGTGGGCGGCATCGCCGTCGAGGTCGAGCGCGAGGTCGCGCAGCAGCCGCCACTGCGGGCCGGCGACGGTGCGCCGGCTGGCGATCTGGCCGGTTTCGGTGCAGCCGTAGATCTCGTAGAGCGGCGCCGCGCAGCGCGCTTCGGCCTCGCGCGCCAGCGCTTCCGAGAGCGGCGCGGTGGCCGACAGCAGTTGGTCGATCGGCGGCAGGTCGAGGCCGGCGTCGAGCAGCGCGCGCAGGTGGAAGGGCGTCGTCACCAGCAGGCGCGGGCGCGGCACCGCGGCCAGCGCGGCGGCGATGTCGGCCGGGTAGAACGGGCGGCCGCTCCAAGCCGCGCAGTTGCCGAAGAGCGACAGCAGCACGGTCGATTCGAAGCCGTACATGTGCTGGCCGGGAACGGTGCCGACGATGGCGTGCCCCTGCCGGTCGACGCCGAGGCGCTCGGCTTCGGCCCGCGCGTTCCTGACCAGCGCGCCCCAGCGCTTGGCGTGCGGCATCGGCGTGCCGGTCGAGCCGGAGGTGAACACGTAGGCGGCGATGCGCTCGCCGGGGATCTGCGGCATCGCGAACGGCGCGTCGTCGATGGCGGCGGGCGCCTCCGGGTAGCGCAGGCACGGCAGGCCGGCCGGTGCCTCGTCTTCGTCGTGCAGGCAGAAGGTGTCGGGGGCGAAGGCGAGCAGCTGGCGCACCGTCTCCGGCGTCTGCGACGACGGCTGCAGGCTGATGCGGCCGGCGACGAGGCCGGCGGCGAGGCCGACCATGAAGCGGTAGCGGTCCTGGCAGAGGTTGAGCAGGTGGCCGCCCGCCGGCAGCAGCGCGGCCAGCCGGCGCACGTCGGCGACGAACTGCGCGACGCTGACCGGGCCGTCGCGCCGCCAGGCGATGGTTGCTGCCGGGTCGGCGTGCGCGGTCAGCGGATGGAGGCCTGCGTCGTCCATTGCCGGCTCAGGTCACGGAAGGCGTCTTGCCGCCGCGCGCGGTACGCAGCGCCATCGACTTGCGGTAGGCGGCGAAGCTGGCGAGGATGCCGAGCCGTTCCTCCGGCGGCAGCCGGAAGCGGCGGACGAGGCCCTCGACGACGAACATGGCGCCGACCAGCGGCCACGTCAGCAGGTTGGCGAAGGCCGACCAGACAGCCATCGGCGCTAGCCAGAAGAGCAGCGCCGAGGTCGTGACGACGGCGGCGAAGAAAACCGTCCAGGCGACCGTCACCTGCCGCGTGTAGCGGGCCAGCCGCGGGCTGACGTGCGTGTGCGCGAGGCTGGCGAAATGCGTGCACAGCGGCTCGCGGCCGCGCAGCAGCGACTGGCCGAAGAACAGGCCGAGCGCACCGTTCATGCCGACGTGCTGGGCGAAATAGACGGCGGCGACGTTCTGCTGCAGCGTCGGCCAGACGGCGGCGGCGAGGATCGTTGCGCTCGCCGCGTAGAACCAGGGAATCAGCCCGCCGACGGCGCTGCGCAGCATGCCGAAGCCGATGACGGCCGGCGGCGCGACGGCGAGCAGCACCGCCCAGTGGGCGTTGTTTTCCAGCAGGCTGGTGTAGTGGGCGAGGGCGGCGTAGGCGACGACGAGGCCGGCGCCGAGCAGGAGGACGAAGGGGGCGCGCCGGCCGTCGCTCATTTCGTCCGCTGGGCGGCGATGTGCGCGGCGAGCGTGCGCAGCGACGTGAAGATCTTCACGTTGTCCTCGTTGTCGGCCTTCAGCTGGAAGCCGTAGCGCTTGGAGACGACCAGCGCCACTTCGAGGATGTCGATCGAGTCGAGGCCGAGGCCGTCGCCGAACAGCGGCGCGTCGGGTTCGATCTCGGCTGGCGCCATCTCCAGGTTGAGCGCGGCGACGATGATTTCGGCCACTTCCTTGAGCAGCGCGTCGAAGTCGGGAGTCTGGACTTGGGTCATGACGGTATTTCCGGGGAAGAAATCGGCGGAATCAGGACAGCGCGCGCGGCGAACGGAAGGCGAGCACCGCGTTGCTGCCGCCGAAGGCGAAGGAGTTGGACAGCGCGGCGCGGGCGCCGGTGCCAGTCAGCGCCTCGCCGACGATGTGGCGGACGCCCTGGCAGTCGGCGTCGATGGCGTCGAGGTGGGCGGTCGGCGGCAGCGTGTCCTGCTGCAGCGCCATCACCGTGACCAGCGCCTCGATGGCGCCGGCGGCGCCCATCAGGTGGCCGTGCGTCGATTTGGTCGCGCTCACCGGCAGCGTCGCCGCGCGTTCGCCGAACAGCGTCTTCAGCGCGGCGACCTCGGTCGGGTCGCCTTCGCGCGTCGCCGTGCCGTGGGCGTTGATGTAGTCGATCTCGTCCGCGGCGAGGCCGGCGCCGGCCAGCGCCAGCTGCATCGCGCGTACCTGGCCGGCGGCGTCCGGCTTGACCAGGTGGCTGTGGTCGCAGGTGGCGCCGTAGCCGGCCAGTTCGCCGAGGATGGTCGCGCCGCGGGCGACGGCGTGCTCCCATTCTTCGAGGACCAGCGCCGCGGCGCCTTCGCCGAGGACCAGCCCGGCGCGGTCGGCGCTGAACGGACGGCAGGCCCGGTAGGAGGTGTCGGCGTCGCCCGGCGCCAGCACGCGCAGGTTCTCCCAGGCGCGGATGACGCCGTAGGCGAGCGGGGCGTCGGAGCCGCCGGTGAGCATCAGCGTCGCCTCGCCGTCGCGGATGCGGCGGAAGCCTTCGCCGATGGCGGCGGCGGCCGACGAGCAGGCGACGGTGTAGCTGAGGCAGGAGTTGCCCAGCCCGAGCTGCATGGCGATGTGCGCGGAAGCCGCGTTGTTCATGCCGAGGACGACGGCCAGCGGCGACAGGCGCTCGCGACCGTTCTGCCAGAGGTCGCGGTAGCCGCGCTCGTAGGCCAGCGTGCCGCCGAGCGCGGTGCCCCAGGAAACGCCGAAGGCGTCGAAATCGTACTGGCCGGAATCCTTGTCGTTACGGGCGAAGCCGGCGTGCTGCCAGGCCTCGAAGGCGGCGGCCATGGCGAGCTGGCTGAAGCGGTCCATGGTGCCGGCGAGCGGCTTGCCGAGGATGGCATCGGCGTCGAACCCGGTGCAGCGAACGGCCGGCATCGACAGCGCGCGCGGCTTGTCGTCGGTGGCGTAGTGGCGGATGCAGGATTCGCCGCCGGCGATGCGCGCGAAGAAGTCGGCGGTGTCGCCGCCGAACGGGCTGACCAGCCCGAGGCCGGTGATGGCGACGCGACGGGTCACGGTTCAGGCGGCCGCTTGCGACTGGTATTGCTCGACGATGGCGAGCAGCTCGCCGACCGTCTTCGGCGTCGCCATGTCGTTCGACAGGCTGACGTTGAGCTTCTCCTCGAACTCGAAGAGCAGTTCGAGCAGCATCAGGGAGTCGATGCCGAGTTCTTCCAGCGTCGCTTCCGGGGTGATCCTGTCGTGCTCCAGGCCGAGGCGGTCCTTGAGGAAGTCGCGAATGACGGAGAGCGTGTCCATGGCGGTCGGTGTACGGGTTGGCGGAGGGGCGCGCACGGGGGGCGCCGACAACATCATCGAACCCGGCATTCTACCAGAGCGGGGCCTCGCCGAGCCGCGCGCGGCCGGCCGCCTCAGGCGCGCGGCGCCTGTTCGCGCGGCCGTGCAACGGCTGCGAGCATCTGCGTTTCGATGATCTCGCCCGGCACCGGTCGGGAAAACAGGTAGCCCTGCAGCACGTCGCAGCCGAGGTCGAGCAGCAGGTCGCGCTGCGCCTGCGTCTCGACACCTTCGGCGACGACCTGCATGCGCAGGCTGTGGGCCAGCGCAATGATGCCGGTGACGATGGAAACCGTGTCGGCGTCATCCGGCAGGTCCTGGATGAACGAGCGGTCGATCTTCAGGGTGTCTGCCGGCAGGTGCTTGAGGTAGGCAAGCGAGGAGTAGCCGGTGCCGAAATCGTCGATCGCCACGTGCACGCCGAGGGTGCGCAATTCGTCGAGGACGCCGGCCGGCTCGCCGGCGTGCTTCATGAGCACGCTCTCGGTGATTTCGAGGACCAGCGCCGACGGCGGCAGGCCGCTCTCGGCCAGCGCGGCGAGCACGGTGTCACGCAGGTTCGGCTGCTCGACCTGCTTCGCCGAGAGGTTCACGGCGACGTGGAAGGCGGGCAGGCCGGCGTCGAGCCAGGCCTTGGCCTGCGTGCAGGCGGTCTTCAGCACGCGCTCGCCGAGCGGCAGGATGAGGCCGGTTTCCTCGGCCAGCGGGATGAATTCGGCCGGTGCGACGAGTCCGCGCTCCGGGTGCAGCCAGCGCACCAGGGCCTCGACGCCGACGATGCGGCTGCTGCCGGCGTCGACCACCGGCTGGTAGAAGACGCTGATCTCGTCGCGTTCGAGCGCGCGGCGCAACGCGTTCTCGGTCTGCAGGCGGTCGGCCAGCGCCGCTTCCATCGCTGCCTCGTAGTAGCAGAAGCCGGAACCATCGTGCTTGGCGCGGTACATCGCGGTGTCGGCATGGCGCAGCAGGGTGCTGACGTCGTGGCCGTCGGCCGGGTACATCGAGATGCCGATGCTGGTGGTGATGACCATCTCGTGGCCGTTGATGACCAGCGGTGCGGAGATGGTGCGGCAGATGTTCTGGGCGACGCTGGCGGCGACGGCGCTGTTCGGCAGCGCGTCGAGGAGGACGGTGAACTCGTCGCCGCCGAGGCGGGCGACGCAGTCGTCGGCGCGCACGCAGCCCTTCAGCCGCTGCGCCATGACGGCCAGCAGCTGGTCGCCGGCCTCGTGGCCGAGCGTGTCGTTCACGTACTTGAAGCGGTCGAGGTCGAGGAAGAGCACGGCCAGCTGGCTGCCGGCGCCGGCGGCGCGGTCGATCGCCTGCGCCAGGTAGTCGACGAACAGCATGCGGTTGGGCAGGCCGGTCAGCGCGTCGTTGTAGGCGAGGTGGCGGACGTGGCGTTCGGCGCGGGTGGCGTCGATGACGCGGCGAACGCGCTGGTTGACCACCGACAGGTGGATCGGTTTCGGGATGAAGTCGCTGGCGCCGGCGTCGAAGGCGCGCTCGATCGACTGCCGGTCGTCGAGGGCGGTGATCATCAGCACCGGGATGTCCTTCAGCCGCGGATGCTGCTTCAGCGTGCGGCAGGCGGTAAAGCCGTCCATCACCGGCATCATCGCGTCCATCAGGATGACGTCGGCGCCGGCCTCCTCCAGCCAGGCCAGCGCGCTGGCGCCGTCGCCGGCCTCCTCGACGCGGAAGCCGGACAGGCGCAGTGCTTGGCGCAGCGCCGAGCGCGTGCTGCGGTCGTCGTCGACGACGAGGACGGCGGCGGCGTCGGCCTGCAGTTCCGGCAGGGTATCGTGGTGGCCGACGTCGAGCTCGGCCATCAGCACCGGTTCGACGAGGGCGAATTCGGTTCGCAGGCGCATGACCAGCTCGCCGCTGTTGGTCAGCGCCCCGGTTTCGGCGTGCAGTTCGAGCTCGCGGGCGACTTCGGCCATCGTCGTCGCGCCGAGGTTGGCGGCGGCGCCCTTGATGACGTGCGCGACCTGGCGCAGCGTCGCCGCGTTGCCGCTGCCGACGGCGCCGTCGAGCTGGACGAGGTAGCGCGGCACGTCCTCGACGAAGGGGCGGATGGTGTCGCCGAGGGCGTCGCCGAGAATGTCGCGCAGGCGGTTGAGGACGCTCATGTCCACCGGCTGGCCGCTCTCCGCCGTCCCGCCGTCGGCGGCGCCGGCTACCGGCTCGGGCACCGGCCGCCAGTGCAGCCAGCGTTCGAGCTGCGCGGCGAGCGCTTCCAGCGTCAGCGGCTTGGGCAGGTGCCCGTCCATGCCGGCGGCGAGGCAGCGTTCGACGTCGACCTGCTGCGTGTTGGCGGTCATCGCGATGATCGGGATGCGCCGGCCGCTGCCTTCCTCCAGCTGGCGGATGCGCGCGCAGGCCTCGAATCCGTCCATCTCCGGCATCGAGCAGTCCATCAGGATCATCTCCCAGTCGCTGGCCTGCCAGGCGGCGACCGCCTCGGCGCCGTTCTCGGCGATGCCGCTCCAGCAGCCGAGCATGTTGAGCATGCCGATGGCGACGCGCTGGTTGGTGCGGTTGTCTTCGGCGATGAGCACGTGACAGGTGCGCGGCGGCGTCGCCGGCCGTTCCGGGGCGGGCGCCGGCAGCGCCCGGCCCTCGGTGTACGGCAGGGTGAACCAGAAGTGGCTGCCTTGCGCCGGCGCGCTGACGACGCCGATCTCGCCGCCGAGCAGGCCGACGACCTGCTTGCTGATGGCGAGGCCCAGCCCGCTGCCGCCGTAGCGGCGGGTGGTCGAGGTGTCGGCCTGGGTGAAGGAATCGAAGATCGACACCTGGTGCTCGGCGGCGATGCCGATGCCGGTGTCGCGCACGCCGAAGCGCAGGCTGCGGCCGTGGTCGGCGCGCTCGATGGTCAGCGTCACCGAACCGCGCTCGGTGAACTTGACGGCGTTGCCGAGCAGGTTGACCAGTACCTGGCGGATGCGCGCCGGGTCGCCGTTCAGCACCGGCGGCACGTCGGCGGCGATCAGCGCGCTCAGTTCGACCTTCTTCGCCGCGGCCTGCGGCTGGAACATCGCGGTGATGGCGTCGATCAGCGGCCGCAGCTCGAAGTCGCGCGTGTCGGCCTGCATGCGGCCGGCTTCGAGGCGGGAGAAGTCGAGGATGTTGTTGATCAGGTCGAGCAGGTACTGCGACGAATCCCAGGCGAGGTCGAGGAGCTCGCGCTGCTCGTGGCCGAGCTTGCCGATCTTGAGCATGTCGAGGGTGCCGATGACGCCGTTCAGCGGCGTGCGGATCTCGTGGCTGACCGTCGCCGCGAAGTCGGCCTTCAGCTTGGCGAAGTGCAGTGCGCTGTCGCGTGCCGTGCGCAGTTCCTGCTCGCGCTGTTCGAGGGCCTCCATCATGCCGTTGAAGGCGTGCGCCATCTCGGCCAGGTCGCGCGGGCCGGAAACGTCGGCGCGCAGCCCGCTCTCGCCCTTCTCGGCGCGCGCCATCGTCTCCGAGAGCGCGGCCAGCGGCCGCGTCAGGCGCCGCGTCAGCAGGCGCAGCGCGAACAGGAAGAGCAGCGAGAAGGCGAGGCCGGCGGCGAAGTTCACGGCGAACACCTCGCGCACCAGCCGCGTCAGCGTCGCCTTGCTCTGGTCGATGCGGACGAAGCCGAGCAGGACCTCCTTGCGCGCGGTGGCCTCGAACGGCGAATCCGGGCCGGAGGTCGCCCAGACCGGCGCGACGAAGCGCCAGCCGCCGGTGTCCTCATCCTCGAGATAGGCTTCGTGGGTCTCGCGCGCCGGCGCATCGCGGTCGCCGCCGTTGGTTGCCGGGGCGCCCTGTTCGAGGAGCAGGCGGCCGTCGGCATGGCGGATCTCGACGCGCACGACGTCGGGGAAGGTGTAGGCCGCCGTCACCGCCTCGGCGGCGTTTTCGGTCGAGCCGAAGATCAGCGCCAGCCGGCTCTGCGCGGCCAGGCTCTGGGCGATGCGCGTGCCTTCCTGCAGCTTGTCGGCATGCAGCTGGCGGCCGCCCTGCCAGGAGGTGGCCAGCGCCGAAAGCAGCGAGACGCAGAGGACGCCGGAGGCGGCGAGCACGGTCAGCTGGCTGCGGAAATCGGCTTTCCGGAAACGCTGGGTCAGGCGGCTCATCCAGGTCATGGCGCTCACTGTTCCGGGAAGAGCAGATCGAAGGCGCGCTGCTGCGCCGGCGGCAGCGCGATGCCGAGGTGGCTGGCGGTGCGCGTGTTGAACGCCGTCAGCACGTCGCGCAGGGGCTGCGGTCCGCGCCCTGCTGGCGAGCCGGCGGCGAGGCCGAGGGCCGATTCGGCGAGGTGGCGGCCGAGGCCGGCGTTGTCCGGGTAGAGGGCGAACAGTGCGCCGCGCCGGACGTGCGAGACGTTGCTGGAGAAGACGACGAGGTTTTTTGCCCACGATTCCTGCAGCACCAGCGGCAGCACCGTCGACTCGTCGACGGTGGCGCTGTCCTGCGGCAGCCAGAGCGCATCGCGTCGCGGGTCGGCGCCGGCGAGGGTCTGCTGGTAGAGGGGCAGCGCCGTCTTCAGGTCGCTCGCTTCGTGCGCCAGCAGCTCGATGCCGTGCGTGCGCGCCGCCTCCTGCGCGAGGCGGATCAGCCAGCCGTTCTGGCGGGGGTCGTAGACGACATGCACCCGTTGCGTGCGCGGCGCGATACTTTTCAGGCGGGCGAAAAGCAACGCCGGGTCGGGGGCGAGGCTGAGCACCGTGCTGCCGCGCGTATCACTCTCCGGCGCCGAGATGATGCCGCCGACGACGACGCCGATGCCCTTGTCGAGGCCGCCGGCCGCTTTCAGTCCGTTGCGGCCGAGGGCGATGACGACCTGCACGTCCTGCCGCCTGAGTTCGCCCGACAGTTCCTGCGCGTTGAAATTGCCGCCGACGGCGTAGGCGGCGACGCGGCTGCGCGTCTTTTCCTCGATGCCCTCGATGATCTTGGCGAAGACGCTGCGGTAGGGTTCGCCGATGTCCGGATAGAGCACCGCGATCGGTCCGGCGGCGCCGGCCGCCGCCAGGCGCAGCAGTGCGCCGGGGCGGACGGATGCCGGCAGCAGTTGCGAGACGATGCGCTCGCGGCTGCCGTCGAGCGCGAGCTGCAGCACTTCGACGCCGGGCTGTCGCGCGATGCCGGCGATCACGGCCGCCGCCTGCTCGTCGCCTTCGGCATGCAGCACGGCGATGCGCATCGGTGCGGCGCCGGCGCCGCAGGCGGCGGCCAGCAGCAACGACGCTAGCAGGTGGCGGAAGAACCTTGTCATAAGGCGATTATATGGGTTAATGCCGATGGCAAGGTGGGGGCGCGGTCATTCGTCGCTGCCTCAGAAGCGGTAGCCGGTCTGCGCGAAGAACGAGCGACCGGGCAGCGGGAAGTCGTAGGGCAGCGGCACGAACGGCGTTCCCCAGGCGCTCGGTTCGCGCGCGTCGGCGTCGAACAGGTTGCGCACGGAGAAGGCGAAATCCCAGCGGTTGCGACCACGCAGCGTGCGCACCGTCAGGTCGACGGTCGCGTAGTCATCGATGTCCGGACGCGTGTCGCCGGCCGCGCGTTTGCGCTCGCCGACCCAGTTGGCCTGCGCGTTGGCCTGCCAGCCCGGCGCGAAGCGCCAGTCGGCGCGCAGGTAGAGGCGGTGGTGCGGAGCGAGGCCGGCATCCCGGCCGGTTTCCTCGTCGGTCGAGCGCTGGAGGCTGTAGTTGCCGGACAGGCGCAGGCTGCGCGTGACCTCCCACGCGGCCTCGAATTCGAGGCCGTTGCCGGTCTGCCGGCCGGCATTGTCATAGGTGCCGTTGACCAGCTGGATGATGTCGCGCATCTCGTAGCGGAAGACGTTGGCGCTGAGCGCCAGGGTTTCGGCCGGCTGCCAGGAGACGGCGGCCTCCAGCGTGCGCATGCGTTCCGGCTTGAGGTCGGGGTTGCCGGCCACCACCGGGTTGTTGATGTTGTACTGTTCGGTGAACGCCGGTGCCCGGAAGGCCGTGCCGTAGAGCACCTTCGCCGTCAGGTTGTAGGCCGCCTCCCAGGCCAGCGCGAAACGTGGGTTGGTGGTGCCGCCGAAGTCGGTGTAGCGGTCGTGGCGGAGGCCGGCGGTCAGCGTCCAGTCCTTGGCGAAGGTCCATTCGTCCTGGACGTAGGCGTAGCGGACGATGCGGCTATGCGGGCGGAGAAATATCTCGTTGTTAGATGCTTGGATTACATCGGCAAACGAACCTGTTCCGAGCGGAGAAAACAGAGGATCGTTTGATCTGAAGTTTTTGGTTTCACGCACTTTGTAAATTTCGGCTTTTTCCATGCCGGTGCCGATGCGGAGGCGATGGCTGGCAAAGCCGGTGTAGAACGCCGAGGCGTTGAAGCGGCCGTGCCGTTCCCACTTGTAGGGGTTGCCGATCATGCCGTCGGCGAAGGCGCCGCCGCCGAGGTTGGTGCCGGCCGGATAGAGGACGAGGTCGGAAAATTCCTTGTAGTGCATGAAGCTGGCCTGCGCCGTCACTTCCCAGTCGCGCGCGAAATCCTTGTCGAGGTAGCTGAGGTCGGAGGTGATCCGCTGGCTGTAGCTTTTGCCCGTGGGGTCGAGCGCCGAGGCGACGCCGGTGCCTGAACCGACGTCGTCGCGCTCCTTGTAGCCGAGGCGCAGCCGCCACTTGGCGTAGCCGAGGTCGAGCTGTCCATCGACCGCCTTGCGGCCGCTGTTGATCGGGCCGGGGGCGTGCGAGGCCGTGGTGCCGAAAAGCCGGTCCAGGCCGCTCTGCGCATCGGCGCGTACCGTCCGTTCGTGGCCGTCGGTGGTGCCGGCCCGGAAGTAGGCGGCGACGTCGAGCGCGCCCAGCTTGCCGCCGTGCAACACCCAGGCGTCGCCGCTGCGGAAGGTGCCGGCGCGGATGCCGGCCTCGCTGCCGTCGATGTCCGTCGCCGTCTTCGTGATGATGTTGATGACGCCGGTAAAGGCGTCGGCGCCGTAGGCGGCCGAACCCGGGCCGCGGATGACCTCGATGCGGGCGACGTTCTCGAGCGGCAGGCCGCCCCAGACGTTGCCGCGGTTGCCGGAAAAGGCGCTGGAGACCGGCACGCCGTTCTCCAGCATCAGCACCTGCGGGTTGGTGTCCCGATGGACGCCGCGGATCACATAGACCGGGCCGTTGGCCTGCGTCGACCGGGCGACGTGCAGTCCCGGCACCGTTTCCAGCACTTCGTCGAGGTCGGTGGCACCGATCGCCGCGATGTCCTCGGCGGTGATCACCGTCGCCATCGACGGCGCGCGGTGCACCGGCACGCGCGAGCCGGTGGCGATGGTGACGAACGACTTGTCGCCATAGGCCATCGCCAGGTCGGCCTCGTCCTCTATGTTTTGTGCCCTTGCTGTCGGCAATAGCAGCAGGCACGCCAGTGCCAGCGCACTGCGACCGTAAGCGTTCATGGGAAACCCCTCCCCGGATGTCTGTCGAGACTATTGGATTGTTTTTGCGAAGGATACGGCCAAATCGGCCGGATTGTTACTCCGGCTTATGCTGTTCGATTTTCTGGGTTTGGGCCAGGCGTCGGCATCACTGCCGTCGATGCATGATCAGGGTCGTGTCTGGGGTCACTCCGTTGCAATACGTGCCGCGATCGAAGGCGTTCGCTGGCATGGTCTTCGGCGTACTTGGGCAAGTGGGTTGGCCCAGCAAGGGATGCTGCTGAACGTGTTGCAGGCGCTGGGTGGCCGGAAAACCGAAGCGATGATGCGCAGGGATATGCCCTTGGCGCTAGCGCAACTGGTCGAGCAGTCGGAGCGGGTCGCTTCGGTGCTCAGTGGCACAAATCTGGTACAGCGGGGAGAGAAAAGGCGAGAAGGTTAGTGGGGTTTATGGTGGGTCGTGAAAGATTCGAACTTTCGACCTACGGATTAAGAGTCCGCTGCTCTACCAGCTGAGCTAACGACCCACGATAGTACCCACTAATTTACAGCTTCGCGCCTATGCCGGAGAGATGGTAGGCCGTGCGGGATTCGAACCTGCGACCAACGGATTAAAAGTCCGCTGCTCTACCAACTGAGCTAACGACCCGTCGCCCGGAAAAAACGCGAGCGCGGATTATAGGCGGGGCGCCGTTTGGCTGTCAAATCGTTGCGTCGGTGTCCGGTGAAGGCGTTCGTCTTCTCAGGCCTCGTTCATCAGTTTCCAGTATTCGTACTTCAGTGCGGCGGCGGCGCCGGCGACGATGGCGGCGGCGGTGAGCAGCGAGCCGAGCGCCAGTGTGGACACGCCGGTGATGCCCTGGCCGATCGTGCAGCCCATCGCGGTGACGCCGCCGAAGCCCATCAGCGCACCGCCGACGAGGTGGCGAACGAGGTCGGCGACGTCGCGGAAGCCTTCCCAGCGGAAGTTGCGCGTGGCGAGCGCCCAGGCCGTCGAGCCGGCGACGACGCCGAGCGCCAGCGCGATGCCGTAGGAAAGCTTGCGGCCGCTGTCCGACCACAGCATCAGCAGGTCGAGCGTATAGGCCTGCGGCGCGACGAAGGACAGCGATTCCATGCGCCCGCTGTTGGTGGCGAGGAAAGCTTCCTGCAGCGTTTCCGGGTCCTCGGCGAGGTAGCCGAGGTGGCCGCTGACGTACCAGCCGGCGACGACGATGGCGCCGACGGCGACACCGCCGAGCACGTTGTCCGGCGTCAGGAAGTCGCGGCGCAGCAGGCAGAAGGCGAGCAGCCCGCCGCCGACGGCCAGCGCACAGGCGGCGAGCGCGGTGCCGGGGGCGACGCCGGCGCCGGCGAGCAGCGCCGGCAGGTCCTGCCCGCCGGGGAGCTGCAGCGCGACGCGGTCGAGCGTATTGACGCGCAGCACGCCGAGCACGCCGCGCATCGTGATGTAGGCGGTGAGGCCGAGGACGAGGAAGACGACCAGCGACTTCAGGTTGCCGGCGCCGATGCGCGTCAGCGTGCGCGCGCCGCAGCCCGACGCCAGCACCATGCCGACGCCGAAGAGCAGGCCGCCGACCAGGTGCGACAGCCAGGGCAGGTTGGCCCCGCGGTAGATCGTCTTGTTCAGGTCGATCAGGCCGGCACCGTGCAGCGCGGCGCTGCCGAGCACGGCGACGGCAATGGCCAGCAGCCACATGCGGGCACGGCTCCAGTCCTCCATGTTGATGACATCGGCGACGGCGCCCATCGTGCAGAAGTGGGTCTTCTGGCTGAGTGCGCCGAAGGCGGCGCCGAGGCCGAAGGCGAGGAAGAGGATGGCGGTGGTGCTCATGCGGGTGGCGTCGGTGGGGGTTGAGGGGTGGCGGCCGCGTTCGGGCGGCTAATCGGGCGCGGTCGAGCGGTAGCGGGTCGGATCGGCGATGCCGGCGGCGGCGAAGCCTTCGCGGCGCAGCCGGCACCAGTCGCAGACGCCGCAGGCGCGGCCGTCGTCGTCGGCCTGGTAGCAGGAGACGGTAAGGCCGTAGTCGACGCCGAGCGCGCTGCCGCGGCGGACGATTTCCGCCTTGGTCAGGTCGATCAGCGGCGCGTGCACGGTCAGCTTCTGCCCTTCGACGCCGGCCTTGGTGGCGAGGTTGGCCATCGCCTCGAAGGCGGCGACGTATTCGGGCCGGCAGTCGGGGTAGCCGGAGTAATCGACGGCATTGACGCCGACGAAGATGTCGCGCGCGGCGAGCACCTCGGCCCAGGCCAGCGCCAGCGACAGCATGATGGTGTTGCGCGCCGGCACGTAGGTGACCGGGATGCCCGGCTGGACGCCGGCCACCGGCACGTCGATGGTGGTGTCGGTCAGCGCCGAGCCGCCGAACTGCGCGAGGTCGAGCTTGTGCACACGGTGTTCGGCGGCATGCAGCGCGGCGGCGACGCGCGCGGCGGCGGCGAGTTCGGCGCGGTGGCGCTGGCCGTAGTCGAAGGACAGGCAATAACAATCGAAGCCGGCGGCGCCGGCGATGGCCAGCGTCGTTGCCGAGTCCAGTCCGCCGGAGAGGAGAACGATGGCTTTCTGCGTCATGGGGTGGCGAATATACCCTGATTTT
>JANJTW010000201.1 GCA_024710925.1 Rhodocyclaceae bacterium
CTGGAAAGCGCCGGCGGCCGGCCCGCTGCGCATCGCGAAGGAAGGGCTGGCCGGCGACGCGCAGGCCGACCGCCGCGTGCACGGCGGCCCGGAGAAGGCGGTGCACCACTACGCCGGCGAGAACTACGCGAAGCTCGCCGCACGCTTCCCGCAGATCGCCGACGCGCTCATCGCCGGCAGCCTCGGCGAGAACATCTCGACCGTCGGCCTCGACGAGACGACGGTCTGCATCGGCGATATCTTCCGCATCGGCACGGCGCTGCTGCAGGTCTGCCAGCCGCGCCGGCCGTGCTGGAAGATCGACGCCCGCTACGCAACGACCGGCATCACCGCCTACATCGTCGAATCGGGGCTGACCGGCTGGTATTACCGCGTGCTGGAGGAGGGCGTCGTCGCCGCCGGCGACGCCTGCGAGCACGTCGACCGCCCGGCCGGCGCGGTGACGCTGGCCGCGCTGTGGACCGCCTGGCACCACCATCGCCCGGACGCCGCGGGCCTCGCCGCACTGGCCGCCGCCCCCGGGCTGACGCCGGCCTGGGTGAAGAAGATCGGCGACCGCCTCGACTGGCTGGCGGCGAATCCGGACGCCACGCGGGGAACTCCGGCGGTGCCGGCGATCAAAGGCTGATGCCGCTTTCCCGCCTGCTGCTGCCGTTCGCGGCAGCCTACTTCCTGTCCTATTTCTACCGCTCGGCGAACGCCGTCATCGGCCCCGGGCTGGCGCGCGAGCTCGGCCTTTCGGCCGGCGACCTCGGCCTCCTGACCAGCACCTACCTGCTCGCCTTCTGCCTCGCGCAGCTGCCGCTCGGCATGCTGCTCGACCGCTTCGGCGCACGCCGCGTCGAGGCGGCGCTGCTCGTCGTCGCCGCCGCCGGCGCCGCCGCCTTCGCGCTCGCCGACGGCCTGACCGGGCTGGCCGGCGCGCGCGCGGTCATCGGCCTCGGCGTCTCGGCCTGCCTGATGGCCGCCTTCAAGGCCTTCTCGCAGTGGTATCCGCCGGAGCGGCAAGCCTCGCTGACCGGCTGGATGATGACCGCCGGCGGCCTCGGCGCGCTCGCCGCAACGGCGCCGCTGGAGGCGCTGCTGGCCGTCGCCGGCTGGCGCGAGATCTTCTGGCTGCTCGCCGCGGCGACGCTGGCGGCGGCCGTCTGGCTGTTCCTCGGCGTCGCCGACAGGCCGGCCGCGGCGCACGCGACGGAGGGGCTGGCGGCGCAGTGGCGCGGCGTCCGCCAGATCTTCGCCAGCCGCCACTTCTGGCGCTTCGCGCCGCTCGGCCTGGCAATGACCGGCGGCTTCATGGCGGTGCAGGGGCTGTGGTCGATGGTCTGGCTGATGCAGGTCAACGGCTACGCGCGCGCCGAGGCCGCCGACCATCTGGCGGCGATGAGCTTCGCCATGCTGTTCACCTACGTCGGCATCGGCCTCCTGTCGACGCGGCTGGCGCGCCGCGGCATCCCGCCGCTACGCCTGTTCGCCGCCGGCGTCGGGCTATCGATCGTGATGCTGGCGCTGATCGCCAGCGAGGCGCTGCCGCAGACGCGCGCGCTGTGGATCGCCTACGGCGTCTGTGCCGGCTTCGGCACGCTCGGCTATTCGCAGACCGCCGCCGGCTTCCCGCTGGCGCTCGCTGGCCGGGCGACGACCGCCTACAACCTGATGGTCTTCGCCGGCGGCTTCGGCGTGCAGTGGGGCGTCGGCCTCTTCGTCGACCTGCTGACGCGGCTCGGCCAGAGTCCGGCCGACGCGCTGCGCACGGCCTTCGCCGGCTTGCTGGCGCTGCAGGTCGCCGCCTATGCCGCCTTCGTCCTCGCCGGCCGGCGGCGCGCCGACGCAGCGGTGTCCTGACCGCCCGCCGCGCCAATCCTGCTAATCTCTCGCCTGCCGCCGGCACTCCGGCTCCGTTTGTCCGAACCCGCCACGTCGACCGCCTCGACCCGCCGCCGCATGTCCTTTCGCCACCCCGACCGACTAGCGCGATGGAACTGATCAACCCGCGCACCTTCCTGATCGTCGCCAACCTGCTCGGCCTGCTCTGCGCGCTCGTGCTGTGGGTGCAGGCGAAGAGCTTCCCGGCCGACATCGGCGGCCTGCGCGACTGGGCGAAGGCGGTCGTGCTGATGGGCTGCGCCTCCGGCCTCGCGTCGCTGCGCGGCATCCTCCCCGACGCCTTCGCCATCGTCCTCGCCGCGGCGCTGCTGCTCCTTGGCGAATTGCTGCTGGTGATCGGGCTGATGCGCTACACCGGACGCACGCCGCGGTGGCGGCCGGCGGTGGACGCGGTCGCCGGCCTCGTGCTGCTGGTCGCCTGGCTGACCTGGGGCAGCCCGAGCTACCCGGGGCGCATCTTCATCATGTCGCTCGCCCACGTCGCCTTCTTCGCGCTCGGCGCCTGGCTGGCGCACAGGGCGCGGCCGACCGGCTTCGGCAGCCGGCTGCTGAGCGCCGTCTTCGTCCTGTGCGCGCTGATTGCCGCGCTGCGCATCGCCACGCTGTCGGCCGATTTCGCCGGCGCCGACGAGGCCTTTGACCGCGATCCGATCCAGCAGGTCTATCTCGCCGCCTTCTCGCTCGGCATCCTCGGCCTCTCCATCGGCTTCATCCTGATCGCCAACGAGCGCCTGCGCGAAGAACTGGAGTACCTGGCGACGCGCGATCCGCTGACCGGCACCTTCAACCGCCGTGCCTTCTTCGCCCGCGCCGGGGTCGAATGGGCGCGGGCGGCGCGCGGGCGGCGACCGCTCGCCGCCATCGTCTGCGACATCGACTTCTTCAAGAAGGTGAACGACACGCACGGCCACCATGTCGGCGACCTCGTCATCAAGGATTTCGCGCGGCGCGCCGGCGCCATGCTGCGCCTGCCCGACGTCCTCGCCCGCTTCGGCGGCGAGGAATTCGTCGTCCTGCTGCCGGACACCGGCCCGCAGGACGCCTGCCGCGTCGCCGAGCGCATCCGCCAGGAAATCGGCAAGCGCCGCGACGCGACGCTGCCGCCCTACACGGTCAGCCTCGGCGTCGCTGCCGCCGACGGCGACGACACCGCTCCGGCCGACCTGGAAGGGCTGCTGGCGCAGGCCGACGCGGCGCTCTACCGCGCCAAGCAGGGCGGCCGCAACCGCGTCGAGCACTGATCGCCGGCAGCGGCCAGCCGGCTAGCTTCGCCCGCTTTCGCCGGCGGTGCCGGCCGGCGGCGCGACGGCGAGATCGATCTGCTGCAGCGTGCCGACGCCACCGTCCTCGGCGAGATAGACACCGGTCCGCCAGACCTGGCCGCGCGCGGCATTGTCGGCATCCTTCAGCGCGAACGGCGTCCACGCGCTGTCCAGATGCAGCGCGCCGACGCCGGTCGCCTTCAGCGGCTTCAGCTCGCCGTCCGGAAACCAGACGCCGAGCGCGGCGAAGGCGGGATCGGCGTCGTCGAGCCAGCCGTTGCCGTCGCCGTCGAGCTTCTTCAGGTCGTCGAAGCCGTTGCCGGAGAGGGCGCCGAACAGCTCGCGGCCGTCGTCGATGCGGCCGTTGCCATTACCGTCGAGCGCCAGGTAGCCGCTGCCGCGGGCGAGCACCGGCAGCGACTCGCCGTGACCGTCGGCATCGAGGTCGAAGTCGAAGCGCAGGTCGGTGAGGTCGGCGGCCTTGCCGTCGTAGTTGATCACCAGCGGGTCGCGGAATTCGCTGCGGCCGCTTTCCTCGTATTCGCGCGTGCATGCGAACTCGCGGCACATCGTCAGCGACAGGTCGAAGTCGATCTCGCGGCCGTCGGCGGTGCGCACCTTGCCGGCGGCGGCGAACTCGCTCCGCTCCTTCTCGGCAACGTGCTCGACGACGCGCCGGCTCCATTCGAGCGTGCGCGCGCGCGGCACCGCCGGCTCGGGGGTGGCGGCCGGCCCTTCCGGCAAGGCGGCAATCTCGCCGACCCGGCAGCGGCATTTTTCGCCCCGCAGCAGCTCCATGATCGAGGCGACCAGCTGCTCCAGCATCATCCGTACGCGGCGGCCGTCGTCGGCGGCCGGCGCCGCCTCTGCCGGGACGACGGCGCGCATCTCCTGCAGCACGCCGCGAAAGCTGAAGGTCGCCTCGCTCTCGATGCGGTAGTGCTGCGCCAGCTCGTGCCTGGCCTCCATGCGGACGCCGGCTTCCTCGATTTTCATGATCGCGCTCCTGTGGGTTCGGGCGGCAATCCTTGCAAGGGACGTGCCATCGTCGCGACTTGCCGCGCCGCACATTGCATTGGCATCGCACCGGGAGTAGCCTGCGACAACGCGCCGACGCGGCGCGCAGGGAGGAACGATGGATTCTGTCGCCAGGGAAAAGGCGCCGGAGCTGGCGCAGCTCGAATTGATCCAGCGGCTCGGCCGCATCGGCTATTGGGAATACGATCCGGCGACGCACACCTTCACGCTGCCGCCGCATTCGCTCGAACTGCTCTCGTCGCTCACCGGCAGCTCGCGCGAACTCGCCCCGCACCTGCGCGACGTGATGTCCGACGCCGAACGGCGGCGTTTCCTCAACGCGCTGGAGCAGGCCGTGCGCGGCCGGCTGGCGCTGCATCTGCAGCTGCAGTTGGCCGGCTGGCGCGGCGTGCAGGCGACGATCGTCGTCAAGGGCGTGCCGCTCGAACGCGACGGCGCCTACCGTTTCGCCGGCACCTTCCACGACATCACGCGCGAGAAGCAGGTCGAAACCGAGCGCGAGGAAGTCCTCAGCCAGCTGCATGCCGTCGTCAGCGGCCTGCCGGTCGGCATCACGGTGTTCGACGAGGACCTGCGGCTGCTCTTCTGGAACGACCACATCTACGACATCCTCGGCCTGCCGCAGGGCGCGGTCTACAAATACGTGCGCTTCGAGGACCTCATCCGCTACCCGGCCGAGCGCGGCGAATACGGGCCGGGCGAGCCGGAGGCGCTGGTCGCGCAGCGGGCGGCGCTGGCGCGGCGCTTCGAGGCGCACCGTTTCGAGCGGGCGGCGCGCGACGGACGGACGCTGGTCGTCGACGGCTACCCGTTCCGTTTCGGCGGACGCATCTCCGGCTTCGTCACGACCTATACCGACATCACCGAACAGAAGCGCAACGCCGAGCAGATCGCGCACCAGAACCAGGTGCTGAAGGCGATCACCGACAACTTCCCCGGCGGCGTCTCGCTGTTCGACGGCAATCTCCGCCTCGTTGCCTGGAATGCGCCGTTCCAGCGGCTGCTCGATTTTCCGGAGTCCCTGCTCGGCCAGGCGGAGGTCTATTTCGCGGACCTGCTGCGCTTCAACCTCGCCCGCGGCGAGTATGGCGCCTGCGACCCGCAGGCGTTGATGGCGGCGGCAATGGAGCGCGCGCGCAATCCGACACAGCACAAGATGGAGCGGACGCGGCCGAACGGCCAGGTGCTGGAGATCATCGGCGCGCCGATTCCCGACGGCGGCTTCGTCACCATCTACATGGACATCACCGAGCGCAAGCGCGCCGAGGAGCAGATCCGCAACATGGCGCTGCAGGACGCGCTGACCCGGCTGCCGAACCGCCTCGCGCTGAAC